>NZ_CCXH01000091.1 GCF_000820725.1 Actinomyces polynesiensis
CCTGGTCCTCACCCTCGTCCTCGCCACCTCGGTCCTGGTCCTCCTCGCCCTGTCGCTGATGGTCGGGCGGACCTTCTACGGTCCCGGCGAGGTCATGCGCGTGGTCCTGGGCCACCAGGTGCCGGGCGCCTCCTTCACCGTCGGCGAGCTGCGCCTGCCGCGCGCGACCATGGGGCTGCTGCCCGGATCGGCCTTCGGCATGGCCGGGGTGACCTTCCAGACCATGTTGCGCAACCCGCTGGCCTCCCCCGATGTCATCGGCATCAGCGCCGGTGCCAGTGCGGCCGCGGTCTTCGGGATCGTCATGCTCTCCCTGAGCGGGACGGCCGTCTCCCTGCTGGCACTGGGCGGGGCCCTGGTGACGGCTGCGGCGATCTACCTGCTCTCCAACCGCGGGGGCTTCGCCGGAACCCGGTTGATCCTCATCGGCATCGGGGTCGCGTCCATGCTCAACAGCGTCGTGACCTACGTGCTCTCCCGGGCGGCGGCGTGGGACCTGCAGGCAGCGATGCAGTGGCTCACCGGCAGCCTCAACGGGGCGACCTGGCAGTCCGTCGCCCCGCTCGCGGTGTCCTGGGTGGTGCTCACCCCCCTCATGCTGGGCCAGGGGCGCTCCCTGGAGGCGCTGCGACTGGGCGATGAGTCCGCGACGTCACTGGGGGTGTCGGTGACGCGCTCGCGAGTCGTGCTGATCACCTGCGCGGTGGCTCTGCTGGCCTTCGCCACTGCCGCCAGCGGTCCCATCGCCTTCGTGGCCTTCATGGCCGGACCGATCGCGGCCCGCATCGTCGGACCCGGAACCTCCCTGCTCGTGCCGGCGGGCCTGGTCGGGGCGCTCCTGGTCCTGGGCTCCGACCTGGTCGGCCAGTTCGCCTTCGACACCCGCTACCCCGTCGGGGTCATCACGGGCGTGCTCGGCGCGCCCTACCTCGTCTACCTGCTCATCAGGACCAACAAGGCCGGAGGCTCACTGTGACCGGGACACATCCACTGGCACACGGACTGGCAGGTCCGCAGGTGCACCCGCAGGCGCACACACTGGCCGCGCAGGAACTCACCCTGGGCTACGGGGACCGCACGATCGTCCAGGGCCTGGACCTGGAGATCCCCGCCGGGCGCGTCACCGCGATCGTGGGCCCCAACGGCTGCGGGAAGTCCACCCTGCTGCGGGGACTCGCCCGTCTGCTGCCCGCCCGTGAGGGCAGGGTGCTGCTCGACGGCCACGACGTGCGCACCATGCCCTCCAAGCGTGTCGCGCGGGTGCTCGGCCTGCTCCCCCAGCACCCCATCGCACCCGAGGGGATCGCCGTGGCGGACCTGGTGGGACGCGGACGCCACCCCCACCAGAGGTTGCTGTCCCGCTGGAGCGCGCACGACTACGAGGTCGTCGCACGTGCGTTGGCCTCGACCGGGACCGCAGACCTGGCCGACCGCTCCGTCGACGAGCTCTCGGGGGGGCAGCGCCAGCGCGTCTGGATCGCCATGGCACTCGCCCAGGAGACCGACATCCTGCTGCTGGACGAGCCCACGACCTTCCTGGACGTCACCCACCAGATCGAGATCCTCGACCTGCTCACCGACCTCAACCGCGAGCGCGGGACCACCATCGTCATGGTCATGCACGACATGAACCTGGCGGCTCGCTACGCCGACCACATCCTCGCCATGCGCGACGGACGGTTGGTCGCCTCCGGCGCACCGGGCCCCGTGATGTCCGAGCAGATGGTGCGCGACGTGTTCGCCCTGGACGCCCTGGTGGTGCCCGACCCGGTGTCGGGCACGCCGCTCATGCTGCCCCGGGGACGCCACCACGTACTGGGTGGGGAGGACGCCGGCCCGCACGCGTCGTCCGGCACACCCGAGCCGTTGCTGCCCGGCCCGCTCGGCGCCGGAACTGACAGGGACGGGGATCGGGCCGGCCGTGGTGTCGTGGTCTCGCCCTCGTCCACTCCGTCGACACAGGACGCGGAGCCGCCCTCGTACGCCCCGGACTCACCGGCACCGGCGGAGGACCCCACACTCGCCCCGATCGGAGCCCACCATGACACCCAGGCCTGACACCTACCGATTCTTCCGGGCGGCCGTGAGCCGCGTGGAGGACGTCACCCCGAGCTTCCGGCGCTTCACGTTCCACTCCCAGGACCTCGCCGGGTACGGGGACCCCGGCTTCGACCAGCGCATCAAGGTCGTCTTCCCCCGGCCCGGTGCAGGCCTGGACGCCATGCCCACCGGCGAGGAGTGGTACCCGACGTGGCGGGCGATGCCCGAGGACGCCCGTCCCCCCTTCCGCACCTACACGACCCGCGCGGTTCGCCACGACGCCTGCGAGGTCGACATCGACATGGTGGTCCACGAGGCCGTCGGCCCCGCGTCGGAGTGGATCCTGGGGGCGGGGGTCGGCGACGAGGTCCTGATCCTCGGCCCCACCCGCTCCATGACCGGGGTGAACTACGGCATCGACTTCGTCCCGCCCGCGCACACGGAGCGCCTCCTGCTGGCCGGTGACGAGACCGCGGCGCCCGCCCTGGCCGTCATCCTCGAGCAGCTGCCCCCCGAGGCGCGCGGCACCGTCGTCCTGGAGGTCCCCCACGAGGGCGACACCTCCTACCTGCCCGATCACCCGGGCTTCGAGTACAGGGTGGCCTCGCGGGAGGACTCCACGCGTGGGGAGCACCTGGTGGGGGCGGTCCAGGAGACCGCTGCGCTGCTGGCCCCGGAGGGACGGGGCGCGCAGGTGGAGGAGATCGACGTGGACCGCGACGTGCTGTGGGAGGTGCCCCGCACTGCGCGAGGGGGCGCGGCACTGAAGCGCGCCCCGTTGTACGCCTGGCTGGCCGGGGAGGCGGGCGCGATCACCCGCCTGCGGCGCCACCTGGTCACCGAGGTCGGCGTCGACCGGCGGGCCGTGGCGTTCATGGGCTACTGGCGGCTGGGGCGGGCGGAGAACTAGGGCGGGGAACCAGGGCGAGTGCGGCCGTTCGGGGTGGCGCGGACCCGGTCCGAATGCACGACGGCGAGCGTGGAGCGCGGAGCGAACCCCCGCTGACCCCGACACCCCGACCGACCTCACCTCCCCGCCCGCCGAGACCGCCCGAGGTGCACCCGGGGGATGCGACCATGGACGCATCACGAGGAGGAGCAACGATGCTCGGCTACCGCAGTACTTTCGCCATCAACATGGAGGACACCGACACGACTGACCGCGATCACGTGGTCGGCAACGTGTTGGGGGAAGGCCTCACCTGGCTGAGGAAGACCAAGGGAGATCGCGACATCGACTCCGTCGAGCCGGGGACACCGACGACCCTGGAGTCGGGTCGGGAGGTGGTCTTCCTCCACGAGACCATGGGGTCGGGCAGCGAGTTCGCCCGTCTCGTCGCGATCGACCCACCGGACACGAGCGGTCAGCGGTGGGTGACCGACCTGCTCGTCGGCATTGACCACAAGAAGGGCAGGCATGGCCGCGACTCCTGGCCACTGGTCGCCATCGAGATCGACGCTCCGCCGGACCCGACGGTCCCCGCCCGGGCACGGTGGACCAGCCGTCCCCGACTTGTCCAGGGCATCCTCGGGGCCTACTCTTGCGACGACCACGGTTTCCTCATGGGGGACGGTCCCCGCAGCATCGACGTCGAGCAGGTGGATGACCTCCTGGGCCAGCTGGCCGAGACCGACCACCACGGACTGGTCATACTGTGCGGCGAGGACGGAACGGTCCCGAGGGACGTCTGGGCGGACCGACTCGCCCGCATCACTCGGGAGACCCTCGGACAGGCCTCGGCGTTCCTCCTCAGCGAGGAGGCCATGGAGGCCTTCAACGGATCGGTCTCGGCCGCACACGCGCTCTCGCCCTACAGTCCGCGGACGTTCAGACCGGGTGCGGTCCTCGATGATCCCCATGACGCCTACCGGCACCGTGCGATCTCGATGAAGACGCTGCTCGGCGAACGCATCGATGACCTCACCCGGAGCTTCGGGCGAGCGAGTCGGGAGCACGCGAACCAACGACCGCTCGACCGTTACCTCCGTCGACTGGATGAGATCTCCTCGATCCGTCTGGACGAGGCCGCCCGTACTGCATCACACGGATCTCACGTCAACTCCTCCGCCTCAGTGGTCCGGACGGTTGGCCCGATCTCACCGGCCTCCCCCACCCCCTCCCGGGGGCCCGCACAGACCGTGGCCGGAGGGACACACACCGCAGACCCTCTCCAGTTCGTGGAGCGCGACTCCGCGCGAATGACCGGGATGGACCGGACCCACCTCCTGGAGCCAACCTCCGTGCAGGCCACATCCGTCGGTGCCGGCGACGCCGGGTCCGACACTGTCGAACAGATCCGGGTCCCCACGGCAGAGCTCGAGGCACAGCTCTCCGCCCTGAAGGCCTCATTGCGGACTCGCGAGGAGGAACTGGAGGCAGCCACGACGGAGACCGAGCGCATCACTGCCGAGAGTGAGGCCCGCGCGATCCGTTCCCGTGACGAGTTCGAGACCCTGCAGAGCTCCTTGCGAACCCAACTCGAGGACGAACGCCTGGAACGAGCGATCCTGGCAGATGAGGTACGGGACATCGAGCGTCAATTGCGCACTGCGCGCTACCAGCTCGATGCTGCACGCGCACTCATGGACAGGACCGGGACACCGGACACGGTCTCGTGGCTCGAGCCGGAGAAGGACCCCTACGACGAACCCGTGGACTCCTGGGAAGACCTCCAGACCTACGCGGAGATGGACGTCTTCGACCACCTGCGGTTCGTCGGGGACTGGGAGGATGCCCGCGACCTCGCTGATCACGACACCACCGGCACGTGGGTGCACTACACGTGGGACGCGCTCGCCATGCTCAATGACTACGCGCGCTGCAGAACGGACCCCACCGCAGCCCTCACGGTCGGTCTCAGGGAGTTCCTCTCCGGTCATGCTCCTGCTGGTTCCCACCTGATCCCCGGTGGTCGCGTGCGCTTCAATGAATCGGAGACGGTGAGGAACAACCGGGAGTGGATGCGGGAACGCACCTGCTCGGTCCCCGTGGACATCGATCCGAGCGGGAAGCTTGCCATGGTCTGTCACATCGTCATCCAGACGCGCGGCAGCATCTGCCCGCGCCTCTACTTCGAGGACCGCACCGCGGATCTCGGGCAGGTCATCGTCGGTCGCATCGGATCACACCCGACGAACACGAAGACCAACTGAAGGGTCCTCGGGCCGACAGGACCCGGGTCGAGCCCGGGTCGCGAACGGGCGCAGGCGGAGGTCCTCCGAAACGGACGCAGCATCGTGCCCGACGACCGCCCCGGACTCCACAGGTCTCGAGCAGTCCGGCAGCGGGCCCCGCCCTCGTCGGTCGACGGCCACGCCCTCCTCGATCCGGCGAGGGCGGTCAGCCGACGGTGGAACCGCGTACGACGAGGCGGCAGGCCAGCTTCTCCAGCCCGGGTGAGGGATGTCCTTCGATCGCCTCACGCAGACGGGTGGCACCCAGGCGCCCGAGGTCCTCCAAGTTCATGTCGATGCTGGTCAGGGGCGGGCGGGATCCGGACACGAGGATCTTCCAGTTGTCGTGCCCGGTGACGGCCACGTCATCGGGGACCGCGCGCCCCAGGTCGCGCAGGGCATCCAGAACTCCACGGGCGACCTGGTCGCTGCCGCAGATCATGGCATCGGTGTCGGGGTACTGGGAGATGAGGGCATGGCAGCCACCCCGCCCCCACTCCTCCGACCAGGAGCCGTACAGGGGTCCCCCACCCACGGGTTCAAGTCCGGCGGCCGCCAGTGCTGCCATGGCACCCTCGGCGCGTTCCGGGGAAGCGCCGTAGGTCGGGTCGCCACCCAGGATGGCGATGCGCCGCCTCCCGCAGTCGACGAGGTGTTCGGCGGCGAGCCTGCCCGCCCCGACGTTGTCGGAGATGATCGAGATGTCGGCCGGATCCGCGGAGGCCGCATAGAGGTAGACCACCGGAACGGGCAGGTCACGGCCGATCGAAGGTCGGGCGTTGTCCGCCCCGACCACGATGATCCCGTCGACGCGTCGTTCGAGCAGCACCTTCACCTGGTGGCGTTCACGGAGGTAGTCCCCCCGGGCATCGCACAGGAGCAACGAGATGTTGTTGAGCCCGAAGGCGTCCTCGGCGCCCATGAGGATGGGAGTGGAGAAGCGTCCCTCGAGGTCGTGGGTGATGAGCCCGACGGTGAACGAGCGTCCCGACACCAGGGAACGGGCCAGGGAGTTGGGGGAGAACGCGAGTTCCTCGGCCGCTTGTTGCACCTTCGCGCGCGTGGTCCCCGAGACATCGGGACGACCGTTGAGGGCCTTCGAAGCAGTGGAGACCGAGACCCCTGCCGCACGGGCGACATCACTGAGCGTCGCGGTCCGTGCCGGAAGGGAGTCGGCAAGCGTTTTCGAGCTGCCCTCCCTTGGGCGACGCTGGTCTCGGTCCTCCATTCCCACAAGATATCATCCGCTGATCACGGCGGTGGTGCCCGGTGCGCTGCAATCACCGTCCCCATCGGCAGGTGACAACGTCCACCCGTGATCGAACCGTGACCGCGGCACGCTTGACGGCACGGTCGGAGTGTGGTCGACTCTTCTCGCAAGCCTTTTCGGATACTTTCGACCGCGTGCCCCGATGACTGAGCGCACCGGTACCGGAGAGGTTCAACTCAAGGGCGAGGACATCCCCACCAGACGGGGACGGAAGAAGGGGAGCAATGATGCGAAATCCATGGAGGGCCGCACTGGCCATCACGACCGCCGCCGCACTGGCGACGGGCGCCGCCGCCTGCAGCAGTGGCGGATCGGCATCGGGGGACACGCAGAGCGACGCCGGCCAGTCCGGCACCTCCGCAGGAGTGGACGACGGCACGGAGCTGACAATGTGGTCGCGTGCCCCGCTGGAGAAGCAGGCGAAGGCCGCGGTGGAGGCCTACAACGCCTCCCACCAGAACCAGGTCAAGCTCGAGATCCTCCCCAATGACGACGTCGAGGGCAAGCTCGGCGCCGCGGTCCAGTCCGACTCCCTGCCGGACATCCTGGCCGGTGACGTCGTGCGCATCCCGTACTGGGCTCAGCAGGGTGTGTTCCAGGACCTCACCGACCGCATCAACTCACTTCCCAACAAGGACGATCTCCAACAGGGGCACATCGATGCCGGGACGGTCGACGGCGTGGAGTACACACTCCCCTTCGTCACCGACATCTCCGTGATGGTGTGGAACAAGGACCTCTACGAGAAGGCCGGCCTCGACCCCGACAAGGGCCCCACCTCCGTCGAGGAGTTCGTCGAGCAGGCGAAGGCCGTGGCCGCCCTCGACGAGGACGGTGTCTCCGGCACCTACGTGCCCGGCCAGTGCGGCGGGTGTGACGCGTTCATGTACTTCCCGATGATCTGGGCGAGTGGAGGTGAGGTGATCTCCGCGGACGGCACCTCCGCCGAGCTCGCCTCCGACTCCGCCAAGTCCGTCTTCGACGCCCTCAAGAGTCTGGTCGACACCCCCAACGGGGTCGGCGCAGGCTCCAAGGACGAGACCGGCGCGACCTGGACCGCTCCCTTCGAGAACGGCAAGGTCGGCGTGATGCCGTACCCCTACACCGCAGTGACGGGACTCTTCGACACCGCGAGCTTCGACATCGGGGTCAGCGGTATCCCCGGAGTGGGCGGCAACCAGTCCACCTTCCTCGGCGGCGACGCCATCGGGATCTCCAAGTCGTCGAAGAACGTCGACCAGGCCTGGGACTTCATCTCCTGGCTGATGACCGACGAGGCCCAGCAGGAGGTCTTCGCCGACAACAACGACACGGCCTCCAACCTGTCGGTGCTCGCCGACGGCTACAAGGACGCCGATCCGCGCACGCTCGCGGCCAACGCGACCATCAAGGACGGGCGCACCCCTGCGGCGATCAACTACAACGAGGCCTTCAACGCCTCGGGCAGCCCCTGGCAGGTGCTCTTCCAGAACGCGGTCTTCGGTGACGGCACGTCACTCCAGGCCGACAACGACGCGATCAGCGCAATCCTGGGCCAGTGAGGACCGCCCAAGCGCAATGAGACACGGGATGGGTCGCGGGCAGGCCCCGCGACCCATCCCAGTGCCCGGGACGACGAGGGCAACGAGGAAGGACGGATCATGGCTCTGACGGCAGTCCGGGAGCGACCGGAGGTTGACCGCGAGGTGCGCAGACGGCGCCGGGAGGACGTGCGGGGGTGGGCGTGGGCCACTCCGGCCACCGTGCTCCTCGTCCTCCTGTACATCGCCCCCATCGTCCTGGTCGTCATCATGTCGGTGTCGAAGTGGTCGCTCCTCGGCGGGAACCAGGGAGTGAACTTCCCCGGCAACTACTCCAAGGTCCTCACCGATCCCCTGCTGGGGCAGGCGGTGTGGTTCACGCTGAAGTACACGGTGATCACGACGCTGATCGTCATGCCCCTCGCCCTGGGACTGGCCCTGCTGGTCCAGGAGTCGCGCAGGTGGAACAACTTCCTGCGCACGGCGATCCTGCTGCCCTCCGCCATGGGCATCGCCTCCGCGTCCCTGTTGTTCTACGCGCTCTACTCCCCCCAGGTCGGGCCGTTGAACCCCCTGCTGGACAGGCTCGGGATCATGGACGCCTCGAACTCGATCCTCGGCACACCCGACGGAGCCCTGTGGGCCACCGTGCTGCTGGTGACCTGGCGCTTCACCGGCTTCTACATGCTGTTGCTGATGGTCGGGCTCCAGGCCATCCCCCAGGACGTCTACGAGGCAGCAACCATCGACGGAGCCGGCCGCTGGAGGACCTTCGCCTCCATCACCTTTCCCCTGCTCAAACCCACTTTCGCCATGAGTCTGATCATGTCGATCACCGGGTCGCTGCTGGCGTTCGACCAGTTCTACATCCTCACCAAGGGCGGCCCCAACAACTCCACGATGACCGTGGTGCTGCTGATCTACAAGTACGCCTTCGAGACCAAGCGGGACCTCGGGATGGCAGCGGCCCTGTCCGTCCTGGTCCTCATCGCCCTGGTCGTCATCAATGCCCTGCAGCTGAAGACCATGGGCCTCGCGGACGAGGAGGAGTAGTCGTCCATGCACACCAAGACCACAGCCGAGAAGGTCACCTTCCACCTCACCACCGGCGTCCTCGCCCTCGGCTTCCTCGCGCCGATCATCTGGACGGTCATCGCCTCCGTACAACCCAGCCCGGGCACGAACCAGACGGACGGATTCGGTCTCGGCAACTTCCTGACCCTGGTCCACTACGGCAACGGCCTGGGTTCCTACCTGCGCAACTCGGTGATCGTCACCCTCGTGGCGGTCCTGGCGACCCTGGTGGTCTCGGCGACGGGTGGGTACGCCTTCGCCCGTTTCCGCTTCCGTGGGAAGAACCAGCTGTTCGTGCTGGTCCTGTCGGTGATGATGGTCCCCTACGCCGCCCTGCTGATCCCCCTGATCGTGTGGATGAAGACCCTGCACCTGCAGAACTCCCTGATCGGCGTCGGACTGGTCATCACCCTCTTCCAGCTGCCCTTCGGCGTGTTCATGATGCGCAACGCCTTCGCGGCGATCCCCCGCGACCTCGAGGAGGCTGCGCTCATCGACGGGTGCGGGGGCATCGGGGCCTTCTGGCGCATCCTCCTGCCGGCCGTGCGCCCCTCACTGGTGACGGTCGCGCTGATCTCCTTCCTGGCGGCCTGGAACGACTTCATGGTCTCCCTCTACCTGGTGAGCATGGACAAGGCGCCCCTGCCCCTGGCCATGGTCAACATGCGTCAACAGACCATGGGCGTCATCGACTACGGCCTCACCACGGCAGGGGTCGTGGTGCTCACCATCCCTGCGGCGATCCTGTTCATCGCCCTCCAGAAGTACTTCGTCAAGGGCTTCACCTCAGGGGCGGTCAAGGGATGAACGCCGGTCCGCCCTCGACCCCGATGCCGTCCCCCACACGACCGTCATCCCCGACGACCGACCACGAGACCCCGGGCACCGACGTGCGCCCGGCACACAGGAGGTGCCACGTGGACCACCCACGCACCCGACCCGGCCCCGTCGCCCCAGTGGTGCCCGGTCACTCGACCCTGTCCCCCCTGGGCATCGACGAGGTCACCCTCCGACACGGCTTCTGGGGGGAGCGCCAGGAGGTCAACGCCTCCGCGACCATCCCCCACTGCGAGCACTGGGAGGAACGGGTCGGCTGGATCGGGAACTTCGCACTGACCGCCCAGGGGCGCGTCGGTTCCGAGCGCCATGGGCGCGAGTTCGTCGACTCCGACGTCCACAAACTCCTGGAGGCCATGTCCTGGGAGGTCGGGCGCGCCCACGACCCGGCGCTGGAGGGCGACCTCGAGGCCCTCGCCGCCACCGTCGCTTCCGCCCAGGACCCGGACGGCTACCTCAACACCCGCTTCGGGCACGAGGGCGAGGCCCCGCGCTACTCCGACCTCGAATGGGGACACGAGCTCTACTGCTACGGACACCTCATCCAGGCCGGCGTCGCGCGCCTGCGCACCGGGCATGACGACACCCTCAGCCGCACCGCCCTGCGGGCGGCGGACCACGTGTGTGACGTCTTCGGCGAGGACGGCATCCGCTCCGTGTGCGGACACCCCGAGATCGAGATGGCCCTGGTGGAGCTGTACCGGGTCACCGGGGAACGGCGTTACCTCGACCAGGCACGGCTCTTCATCGACCGGCGCGGGCTGGGGACGCTCGGTCCGATCGAGTTCGGACCGGAGTACTTCCAGGACGACATCCCCTTCAGGCAGGCCCGGGTCCTCCGCGGGCATGCAGTGCGTGCCCTCTACCTGTGCGCGGGTGCGATCGACGTGGCGGTGGAGACGGGGGACGCGGAACTCCTGGAGGCAGCGCGACGCCAGTACGACGCAGCACTCGCCCGACGCACCTTCATCACCGGCGGAATGGGCTCCCACCACCAGGACGAGGCCTTCGGGGAGGACTTCGAGCTGCCGCCGGACCGCTCCTACTGCGAGACCTGCGCCGGGATCGCCTCTGTCATGGTGGCCTGGCGGCTGCTGCTCGCCACGGGTGATGGGGGTTACGCCGATGTCATCGAGAGGACCCTGTTCAACGTGGTGGCGACCTCGCCCTCGTCGGACGGACGGTCCTTCTTCTACGCCAACCCGCTGCACAAGCGCGTGCCGGGTGAGGCGGTGGAACCCGACGCGGAGAGCACGCGGGCGAGCACGCAACTGCGGGCGCCCTGGTTCGAGGTCTCCTGCTGCCCGACCAACATCTCCCGCACACTGGCGTCACTGGGCGCCTACGTCGCAGCACTCGACGCGGACGGGATCCGGATCCTGCAGTACACACCGGCGGAGATCCGCACGCACCTGGTGGACGGCCGGCCCTTCGGCCTGCGCGTGGAGACCGACTACCCCACCTCGGGAAGGATCAGGATCACCGTCCTCGAGGCACCCCGGGGGACCTCGACCATCAGCCTGCGCATCCCCGCCTGGTCGACCGGCGCGAGCCTGGACGGCGTGCCCGTCGGCGTCGGGGAGGCGCGGGTCGAGCGGGAGTTCCACGAGGGCGACACCCTCGACCTCGACCTCGACGTGACGCCGCGGGTGACTCTGCCCGACGACCGCATCGACGCGGTGCGTGGGTGCGTGGCCGTCGAGCGTGGACCCCTGGTCATGTGCGCGGAGTCCACCGAACTCGGCGGGCGCGATGTCGCAGACATCCTCGTCGACCCCTCCACCCGCCTGAGGGACGAGGGCGACCGGGTGCTCGTCACCGGGCGGGCCGCGGCCCACCGGGACACCGCCTGGCCCTACGCGGAGGCCGACGCCGCGGGTCGTGGTGGACGACCGGGAGGGGACCTCGACCTCGCGTTGATCCCCTATCACCGGTGGGGCGAGAAGGGACCGTCAACCATGCGGGTGTGGATCCCGACCACGACCTCCCTGCCGGGAGCCTGAACGACGTCCCCCCGGCGCCGGCCGCCTGCCGCGGGGACGGTCCGCGGCCGGGCACGGGTTGCGTCCTGGGAGCAGCAGGGGGACGGACCTCGGAGCGCAGGCCGTGCGGACCTCGGGGTCGGAACAGTGCGGACCTCACGCCGAGAACTGAGCGGACTTCGACCCCGGAACTGAGCGGACTTCGCCGGGGGGTCAGGGTTCGAGGAGGGCGCCGACCAGCATGTCGACGCTGCGCCGGACACGCTCGGGTAGGTCCTCGGGCGCCGCAGTACCCACCAAGGCCTTGATGATGTCGAGGAAGAGGGTGGCGTAGATCGTGTGGGCGACGTCCTCAACTGCGATACGCGCATTGCGGGGACGGGAGCCGTGGAGCCGGAGGACCTCCACGATGGCAGCCTCCACCTGGGAGATGCGCGCCGTGGAGGAGGTTCGTCCCTCCTCCGAGCCGAAGAGCACCTCCTTCTCGTAAGCGACCATGTTGCCCGGGTGGGCCAAGGACTCCTCAGCCAGGGGCTCCAGGATCGCCAGGATCGATTCCTGAACCGTGCGGCCCTGCCTCGCACGCTCGAGCCCCTCCTCCATCCCCTCAGCGATGCGCTGGTTCATGACCTCCACGAGCAGCTCCGCCTTGGTCCCCGTGTGCCTGAAGAGCGTTCCCACCCCCACATCGGCAACTGCTGCGATCTCCGAGGTGGTCACGCCCTCGTACCCGCGCTCCGCGAAGAGGCGGGAGGCCGCGGCCAGGACACGTGCCCGCCTCTCCTTCTTCTTGCGCTCACGCAGGCCCGGGCGGGGCAGGACGCCGTGCCCGGGGTCCTCGGCAGTGTCCACGTGCGACCCAGTACCTGCGCCCATTGCCGCCCCTGCTCCTGTCCCCACCATGTGCTCCTCGCCCGCCCCTTCCGCCATTGCCCTCACTCCCTGCCCACTCTGGTCGGACCTGCAGGTGGGTTGGAGGAGGGTGCCCCCATCATCCCACATGCGGAGCGTGCTCCAAATGGAGTACACTCCGTTTTAAGAGGACGTGCCCGGACCCACCGGGTCGCGCAACCAGGAAGGACGACTGCGATGACACGCAAGGCCTACATGATCGGTACCGGCATCGGGAACCTCGCCGCCGGTATCTACCTGATCCGGGACGGCAAGTGGGACGGGTCCCAGATCACCATGCTCGGGCTGGAGACCCACGGCGCGAACGACGGTGCGGCACTGTCCACCTTCGAGAACGAGTACGGCCACAGCCCGCTGGGCAACTCCCGCGGCTTCCTCAACCGCGGAGGCCGCATGCTCAACGAGGAGACCTACGAGAACTTCTGGGACGTCATGGGCACCGTCCCCTCCCTCGACCACCCCGGGAAGTCCCTGACCGAGGAGATCCTCGACTTCGACCACGCCCACCCCACCCACGACGTGGGCCGACTCATCGACTCCGAGGGCCTGCGCATCAAGGGACCCAACTCCTATCAGCACATGCAGTTCACCAACCGCGAGCGCTACCTGCTCACCAAGCTGATGATGATGCCGGAGTCGCGGGAGTCCGAACTCGACGACATGTCGATCCAGCAGTGGTTCGCCGAGACCCCCCACTTCTTCACGACGAACTTCTGGTGGATGTGGAAGACGACCTTCGCCTTCAAGGAGGCCTCCTCCGTGGCGGAGCTGCGCCGCTACATGAACCGCATGATCCTGGAGTTCTCCCGCATCAACACCCTGGAGGGCGTCACCCGTACCCCCTACAACCAGTACGAGTCCGTCATCCTCCCGATGCGCTCCTACCTCGAGGACCACGGGGTCACCTTCGTGACGAACCGCAAGGTCACCGAGTTCGTCTTCGCCGACACCCCCCTGCGTGACGACATCATCGTCACGGGCCTGAAGTACGAGAAGGTCGACGAGGGCGGCGCCGAGGGTGTCATCGAGGTCGGACCCGAGGACCTGGTCTTCGACACCAACGGCTCGATCACCGACTCCACCTCGATCGGCGACCTGGACACCGCCATCGTGGAGGACCTGCGCTACGCCCCCAGTGCCCTGCTGTGGAAGCAGGCCACCGACCACTTCTACAACCTGGGCAACCCGGACAAGTTCTTCGGGGACCGTTCCCAGTCGGAGTGGACGAGCTTCACGGTGACCACCTCCGACCACGCCTTCATCAACGAGATCTCACGCCTGACCAAGCAGCTGCCGGGCAATGCGCTCAACACCTTCGTCGACTCCTCGTGCCTGATCTCCCTGGTGGTCCACCACCAGCCGCACTACCACGCGCAGACGCCCGAGCAGGGCGTGTTCTGGGGGTACGCGCTCAAGCCGCGTGAGGTCGGGGACTTCGTGAAGAAGCCCTTCATCGAGATGACCGGACGCGAGATGCTCGAGGAGACCCTGGGCCACCTCGGCCGCATCGACCACTCCGCCAACCCGGTCTCGTCGCGCACCGAGGAACTGATGGACACGGTCATCAACTGCGTGCCCGCCCACATGCCCTACGCCTCGGCCCTGTTCAACCAGCGCACCACGACCGATCGTCCGCTGGTCGTGCCGAAGGGCTCGAAGAACCTGGCCTTCATCAGCCAGTTCGTCGAGATGCCCTTCGACATGGTCTTCACCGAGCAGTACTCGGTGCGCGCGGCCCAGGTGGCGGTGTACACGCTCCTCGGCCTGGACCTGCCGCTCACCCCGCTGCACCACTACGAGAAGGACCCGAAGGTGCTCGCCAAGGCGACGGTCACCATGTTCCGCTGACCGGAGCCAACGTCCCGGTGCCCCCCGGCCACTGCCGGGGGGCACCGCCGTGTCCACGGGACACCGCCGCCCAAGGACGTGAGGGCACAATGGGCCCGTACGGACCACGGGACGACCGACGCGGGTACCCGGAACACTGCGCGCATGGTGGTCCCGGCGACCGGCACGGTGGGTCGGACGGGAAGGGTGACCACATGGACAGGGCCGAGGTGCAGCGCCGGGAGTCCCACTCCCTGACGGCATCCCTGGTGCTGTCCGTGCTCCTCGGTGTCCTCGGGGTGGTCTGGGGCATCACCACCGGGTCCGGGATCGTCCTCTTCGACGGCGTGTACACGATCTTCGGCACCACCCTGACGGGGGTCTCCATGCTCGCGGGTCGCGCGGCCGGCGGTGCACCGACCCGCACCTTCCCCTTCGGGTTGGTCACCCTGGTCCCCCTGGCCGTCATCATCCAGGGTGCGGCCCTCCTGGGCGCCCTCGTCCACGCGGCGACCGATGCCGTGGGTACCATCCGGGCGGGAGGCACGGAGGTCTCCCCGGCCCGGTGGCGGTCTACGGAGCAGTGACCTTCCTCTGCGCGGCCGTCGTGACGTGATGGTTGCTCCGCCGCCGCGAGGGTTCCGACCTGGTCGCTGCCGAGGCCGAGCAGTGGCGGGCCTCCTGCGTGCTCAGTGCCGTCATCGTGGTGGGGGCCGGGCTCGCGGCCCTCATGGGCGCCCTCGGGTGGTCCGGGGTCAAGCCCTACACCGACCCCGCCCTGGTGCTCGTCGTCGCCGCGATGCTGGTCCCGGTCCCGCTGCGGATGATGCGGGCGGGCCTGCTGGAGGTCCTCGAGGCGGCGCCACCGGCACCACTGCAGGCCGGCATCGACGAGGCCGTCGAGGCCGCGCGGACCGAGCTCGGGCTCCCCGAACCCCTGGTACGGGCGACGAAGACCGGGACCCGCGTCTACCTGGAGGTGGTCTTCCTGGTCCCGGACGCCAGTTGCGGGATCGCCGAGGAGGACCGCGTCCGTCACCTCGTCATCGATGCCCTCGAGCCCCTGGGGTACGAGGTCTGGGCCAACGTCGAGCTCACGATGGACCCGACGCTCGCGGACTGATGCCTGCACCGCGCCCCGACGGGTGGCTCCGGCGGCAACACCTCCGGCGGTCGCGGACCTGTCCCCGGTCGCCCACGGGGGTCCTCCTCAGCCGAGCCGGTCACGGAGCGCGTGGAAGTCCACCACGGGGCCTGCACCCGTCTCCCCCGGCGCACCCCTCGGGCGTGACCGCTTGGCCGCGGTGGGGCCCATGCCGACGAAGCGACAGCCCGCCGCCCGGGCGGCAGCCAGGTCGGAGAGGGAGTCCCCGACCATCACGGCGGACGAGGCGTCGACGGGTGCGTCCCGACCGAGGAGGGAGAGCGCCAGGTGGATCCCCCGCGGATCGGGTTTGGCACGCTCGGGACGTCGCGGGTCGCGCCCGATGACGGGTACCTCGGCCAGCGCGGGCAGGGACCGCCGCGCGAGGCGACCCACGCAGGCGGGGGAGTTGTTGGTGACGACCGCGAGGGGCCGGTCGGCGTCGACCCATCCGGTGATGACCTCCTCGGCACCGGCCACCAACGGCGCGGTGTCCGCGGCGCGCAGCTCGACCTCGGTGAGCAGTGCGTCGATCCCGGACAGGAGGGGGTCGGTCCGCAGGGTGTCGGGCTCGGTCGCGGGCCGTGACCAGCTCCCACGCCGCAGCCTGCTCCCACGCCGTGCGGCAGCCACGCGTGTCGGTGTGGTGAACACGTCCCCGTCCGCGAGGTGCTCCAGTCCGTGCGCCCGGAGCAGGGTTGCCACCCGTCGGTGCAGGGGGTCCAGGTCGGTGTGCGCGAAGAGCAGGCAGATCGTCCCGTCCAGGTCCAGCAGGACCGGGACGTGGCCTCCGACCACTCCCCGACCGGTCATGGACCGGAATGGTACGCGCGGAGGGAACCCGGGGCGCGCCCCCCACCCCACTCGTCCAGTGTGCGGACGGGAGGGCCACGCCGGCGCTCCGCCCGTCGGCCTGCCTGCGGGCACCTCTCGACCGGCGGTCGGCACCGTCCCCGCATATCGTGGACGGACGCAGCACCACCACGACGAGGAGGCAGCGACATGACGAACACGAACGCACCCAAGGTGGCATTCCTGCTCAAGCGGGGCGTCGAGCAGCCCGAGCTCACCGAACCCTGGAAGGCGGTCGAGGAGGCCGGCGCCCACCCGGTCCTCGTCTCCGAGGAGCCGGGCACCATCACCGCGCTCATCCACGACTGGGACCGTGGTGACGACTTCGACGTCGACGTCACCCTGGACGAGGCCGACCCCGGCGACTACACCGCCCTCGTCCTGCCGGGCGGCACCCTCAACTCCGACAAGATCCGCACCAACCCGCAGGCCATCGCCTTCGTCAAGGCGTTCTTCGACGCCGACAAGCCGGTGGCCTCCATCTGCCACGGACCGTGGATCCTCATCGAGGCCGGGGTCGTGCCGGGACGACGGATGACGTCGACCTCCCGCATCGCCACCGACCTGAGGAACGCCGGAGCGGAGTGGGTCGACGAGGAGGTCGTCGTGGACGGCAACCTCATCACCAGTCGCAGCCCGCGTGACCTGCCGGCCTTCGACGCCGCCCTCGTGGGGGCACTGCGGGCCGTGGACTGAGCGGACCCGTCCGGGGTGGCCGTGCCCTCCGCCCGTCGGGATGCCACCATGGTGGTGCACGACCCCGGAGGAGGACCCATGGACCCCGCCCTGCTGCACCCCCAGCTGCGCAGACGCCTCACACTCGCGCCCGCGCTGGACGTCACCAATCCCCTGCTCCGGTGGGCCGGGTACCACCTGGCCCGCTTCCTTCCCCCCGCGCCGCATGCCGCGCGGCATGCGGCGCGGGCAGATCAGGGTGGGGGAGCACGCCGTCGTGCGGGTGTTCACCCCTCGCGGGAGGGGGCAACGGGGGCGCCCTGCTGTGGATCCACGGCGGGGGGCTGGTGGTGGGGGCCGCCGTGCAGGACGACGCGCGCTGCATCGCGGTGGCCGAGGCGCTGGACATCGTCGTGGCCTCCGTGGACTACCGCCTCGACCCGCAGGACCCCTACCCGGCGGCCATCGACGACTGCCACACCGCGTGGGGGTGGCTCGTGCACCGCGCGGCGCAGCGTGGCATCGACACCGCTCGGCTGGCGATCGGCGGGCAGAGCGCGGGGGGCGGGCTCAGCGCCGCCCTCGTCCAGAGGGTCCACGACGAGGGCGGACCCCAACCCACCGCCCAGTGGCTCTTCTGCCCGATGCTCGACGACCGCACCGCCGCCGACCACGGGCACGACGCCGTCCACCACTTCGTGTGGACCAACGACTCCAACCGGGTGGGGTGGTCGTCCTACCTGGGCCAGCAGCCGGGGGCGGCGACCACACCGCCCTACGCGGTCCCCGCCCGGCGCACGGACCTGTCCGGTCTGCCCGACGCGTGGATCGGCACGGGGGACATCGAGCTCTTCCGGGACGAGGACCGTGCCTGCGCGGAGGCCCTCACCCGCGCCGGGGTGGACTGCACCCTCGACGAGGTGGTCGGCGCCCCGCACGCCTTCGAGACCTATGCGCCCCGGGCGCCGGTGACCCGGGGCTACATGCACTGCGCCACCGAGTGGTTGCGCGCGAGGGTGGGCTGACCCGGGTCCGGGTGGAGGCGGGCCCGGATGGGAGCTGCCTCGGGCGGGGCCGGGCTCGGGCGGGGACGAACTCGGATGGGGCCGGACCCGGCGGACGCGGTCCGACCGCTCCGGCCCGACCGACGGGGCCGGCCTCCCTCAGGACGGGTCGCGCCGCGCGTCCGCCCGTGACTTGAGGAGTGACGCCACCACGGTCACCACCAGCGATCCGGCGATCACGGCCATGGACAACGGGATCCCGATGTCGGGCACCGCCTCGATCCCCTGCCCGCCGTTGATGAAGGGCAGCGTGTTCTCGTGCAGGGCGTGGAACACGAGCTTGACGCCGATGAAGCCGAGGATGACGGCGAGGCCGTAGTGGAGGTACACGAGCTTCTCCAGCAGGCCGTCGATGAGGAAGTAGAGCTGGCGCAGCCCGAGCAGGGCGAAGGCGTTGCACGCGAAGACCAGGAACGGCTCCCGGGTGAGACCGAAGATCGCGGGGATCGAGTCGAAGGCGAACATCAGGTCGGCGGATCCAAGCGCGAAGACGACGAGGACGAGCGGGGTGACCGAGGTCCGCCCCGCGTGACGCACGAAGAAGCGGTCACCCACGTAGCCGTCCGTCACGGGCAGGATCCGGCGCATGATCCGCACGAAGCGGTTCTCCCGGTACTCAGGCTCCTCCTCCACCTCCCCCTGGACGCCCTCCCTCGCCTGCGAGAAGGCGGTCCACAGGAGCCACGCGCCGAAGATGAGGAACACCCAGGTGAAGCGCTCGACGAGGGCGGCGCCGATGAGGATGAAGATGAGGCGCAAGACGAGGGCGATGATGATCCCGGAGGCCAGTGCCTTCTGCTGGAGGAGCGGTGGGACGCGGAACGAACCGATGATGATGACGAAGACGAAGAGGTTGTCCAGGGACAGGGACCACTCGGTCATCCAGCCGGCGTAGTACTGGATGGCGTACGTGCCCCCGTAGACCGCCCAGATGACGAGCCCGAAGAGCAGGGCGAGCACGATGTACCCGAGGGTCCACCACGCCGCCTCCTTCATGGTCGGGACGTGCGCCTTGCGGACGTGCCCGAAGATGTCGACGGCGATCAGGGCCAGGACGACGACCGCGAGGCCGACCCAGCCCAGTACGTGAACTCCCATTCGGCTCTCCTCAGCCTCGGCACCCGGCATGCCCTGCGCGTGCGTGGCGATCCTCGACCACCGGGCCACCCCCGGTCCTGCGGGTGCCCGCCGGGGACGCCCCATGGCATGGTTCCACGCGCACCCGCGATTCCCGAATCGGTCTCCCGGATCATGGGACCGCACCGGCTTCCCGACGGGCACCCCGTGTGCGACCTATCGTGGAGGCGACGTCCGGGCAAGTCCCGCGCAGGGCAGCGTGGGCACCGCGTCGAGGAGTGACTGATGGGCATCCGTGAGGTCCCGTTCCCTTCCCACAACGGCCGCGACGAGATCCAGGCGTGGGTCTACGAGCCGGTGCGCCCTCCCCGGGCGGTCGTCCAGGTCGTCCACGGCCTGGGTGAGCACTCGAGGCGCTACCTCCACATGATCTCGACACTGCTGGACGCCGGTTTCGTGGTGGCCGCCGACGACCACGCCGGCCACGGCCGGACCGCCATGGTTTCGGGGGAGTGGGGGGACACGGGCGAGGACGGGGCGGTGACGGTCGTCGAGGACGAGGCCTCGCTCCACGACAGGGTCCGTGAACTCCACCCCGACCTGCCCTACTTCCTCTTCGGGCACTCCTGGGGGTCGATGATCGGGCGGGGATACGCCTCCGACCACGGTGACGACCTGGCAGGGGTGGCACTGTGCGGGGTGGCCGCACAGATCCACGGCATCGACGCAGTGGTGGACCGGGCGGGCCTGGCCGCGCGCATCGCGGCAGGAGAGGGGACACAACGTGACGACGGCTACGTCGACCAGATGTTCGACGGGTTCGTGTCGCGCTACACCCACGTCAACGGCCCCACGGACTGGATCGCGGTGGATCCCGACGTCGTGCGGGACCACGCCAGCGATCCCTTCAACAACTTCACGGCCCCCATGACCCTGCGCTTCGTCCAGGACTTCATCGACCTCTACGACCGGGTCAACTCCCCGGGGTGGTACCCCCAGGTGCGCCCCGACCTTCCGGTCCTCCTGCTCAGTGGCGACATGGACCCGGTCGCGAACTACGGCGAGGGCACCTACCACGTCTCCAACCAACTGCAGCTCAGTGGGCACCACGACGTGCGCACCCGGGTGTGGTCGGGCTACCGCCACGAGATCCACAACGACCCCGCGACCCGCGCCCTCGTGGAGACGGAGATCGTCGAGTTCGTCGAGGAGCACCTGGGCTGAGGATGCGGCGCACCGACCACCCGCGGTGGGCACCATGACGACGGTGGAGATCTGCGTCGAGGACGCCGCGGGGATGCGGGCCGCGTCCCAGCAGGGCGCTGACAGGATCGAGGTCGGGTTCGTCATCGGCGCCCTGCGGGAGGACCACCGCGTGGACGAGTCCGCGCTCGCCCGACTGGCGGAGGCAGCGGGGCCTGCCCGTGTGACGTTCCACCGGGCCTTCGACCTCGTTCCCGACCGGCGCGCGGCACTGGAGATCCTCATCGGCCACGGGGTCGGGCGGGTCCTCACCACGGGCGGTGCCGCCACGAGGGCGGAGCCCCGCAGCGCTGCAACGGTGGGACAATCACCGCGTGCACACCCTGGTCCTCATCGTCGTCCTCGCCCTCGTCTCCGCCGCCGTCGTGGGCATCGGCGACCGGACCCGCCTGCCCTGGCCCGCCCTCATGGTCGTCGTCGGCGCACTGGTCGCCCTGGTCCCCGGTCTCTCCGTGGACATCGACCCGGAGCTGATCCTGCCGGTGTTCCTGCCGCCCCTGCTCTACTCCGCAGCGCAACGCACCTCCTGGCAGGTCATGCGTCGCAGGTGGAAGTCCCTGGTCTGGCTGGCGGTCGGCTTGGTGGTCGTCACGGTGGCTGCGGCGAGCGCCACGGCACTCGCGATCATCCCCGGCATCACGGTCGCGGCAGCCATCGCCCTGAGGGCCATGGTCGCCCCGCCCGACCCCGTGGCCGTGGAGTCCGTGGCAGGTTCCGTGCCCATCCCGAGACGGGTGCTCATGACCCTGCAGTCCGAGGGACTGTTCAATGACGCCGCTTCCCTCGTCGTGTTCCAGCTCGCGCTCTCCGCGGCCCTGGCCGGGGACCGACCGGACCTGGGCGCCATGGCGACCGGCTTCCTGATCGGGGCCGTCATCGCGGTGGCGGTGGGGTGGGTCTGCGCATGGCTGGTCCGCCGAGGCACCGACCTCATCGACTCCCCGATGGCGCGGTCCTCCGCGATCCTCGCACTGCCCTTCCTGGCCTACCTCGTCGCCGAACACCTCGGGGCCTCCGGCGTCATCGCCGTGGTGGTGGCGGGCCTCCAGATGCGCTCCTCGGAGGACCCCGCCCGCTCGGGTGACCGCCTGACCCAGGACGCCCTGTGGGGAGTGCTGGAGACGTGCATCACCGGTGTCGCCTTCGGTCTCATCGGGCTGGAGATCCGCCAGATCGCCCTCGACGTCGGTCCGGCCATCGGCCGGCTGTTCCTGGACGGCCTCGTGATCGCCCTCGTCCTCGTGGTGGTGCGGGCGGGGTGGTTCCTGCTCATGTGGGCTGCGGTGCACCGCGGCGGGGTGGCGGACGACGCGCCGAGGTCCGGGCGTGACGTCGTGGTGATGACGTGGGGTGGAATGCGGGGTCTGGCCACCCTGGCACTCGCACTGTCGCTGCCCGCAACGCTCAGCGACGGCACCGCTTTCCCCGCCCGCGACGCGATCCTCGTGGTGGCCATCGCAGTCCTCTTCGTGACGCTGCTGGTCGCCGGGCTCACGCTGCCCGCCCTCGTGCACGCCCTGCACATCGACTCCGAGGCCGAGTCCGAGGCGGCCGCAGAGCAGGCCCTGCGGACCCGCATGATGACGGCCGCCACTGCAGCGGTCGTCCAGCGCCGGGACATCCCCCCAGCACTGGTGGAACGCATGACGCAGTGGGCACGCCACGTCGCTGAGTCCACCTTCGATGAGGCCGAGGGCGGCACCCCGAAGTCCCCGCGCATGCAGAAGTTCATCCAGGGGCGCGAGGCCATGGAATCTGCTCGACGTGCCTCACTGGAGGCCTGCCGCGCGGAGGTTGTCCAGGCGCGCCGCGAACCGGGCACCGACCCTGAGGTGGCCGACCGGATGCTGCGCAGCCTCGACAGGCGCATGGTCGCCCTCGACGCGGCGGCGGAGGACTGAGACCGGCTCTCCCGGGCTCATCCCACCCGGCGGACGAGGAGGACACTGTCCTCCACCACTGCGTCCCGACCCTCCGGTCCCCGCTCCGTCGGTGCCCGCGCCCCGTGGCGCGGCCCGTGGAGTCGGGTCGGGCCCGCCCTCGTCGTGGTCCTCGGGACGTCCCGAGGTCACTTCCTGAAGAGTCGCGAGAAGAGGCCGGTGCCCGCGCCGGTGCTGCGTCCGCCGGGGGTCCCGGTCCCGCTGCCCTCCGGATGACCCTGGCAGCGTTGGTTGCGCGGGACATCGGCCAGGGCCTCCTCGATGTGCTGCCCGCATCCGGCCCAGGTGGGCTTTCCGCACGTCCTGCACGTGACTCGTCGACACATGGTGATCTCCTTCTGCGGTGCGGAACCCGGGTCCCGCGCCCGCCAGTCGTTCTTCCCTCTCCTGTCACGCCAGTGACAGGAAGATCTTCTCCAGCTCGGCGGGGGTGAGCCCGTCCCGCTCGCGTGCACCCTCGGGGTCATTCGCGCAGGCCTGCATGGCCCCGGCGACCACGACGAAGCCAGCGCGGTTGAGGGCATGGGTCACGGCGGCGAGCTGGGTGATGACATCCCGGCAACTCCCCCCCTCCTCGACCTCGCGGATGACGGCATCGAGTTGCCCACGGGCCCGGCGCAGTCTGTTGGCGACGCGTCGGCAGGTCTCGTCCTGCGATTCGGGCTGCGACATCAGGATCGTCCTCCGACCGGTTCCTCGACCACGAGCACCTCATCGGCCCGGGCTCCCACCACCGTGCGCAATGTGAGCATGCCCCCCGACAGTGACGCGGAGTCGAATCCCTCCTGGACGAGGACCCTGTGCGCGATCGCCGAGCGCACCCCCGACTGGCACAGGACCCGCACCGGGCGTCCCGCCGCTGCATCCCGTACCTCGTCAAGCCGTCCACGCAGCTCGGTGTGGGGGATGCGCAGGGACCCCGAGAGTGCACCCGTCGCGGTCTCGGCGCCACTGCGCACGTCGAGTACCAGGGAGGAAGCCATGACCTCTTCCAGGTCCTGGGCCTCCCAGAGCCTGAGGATGCCGTCCAGGACATTGGACCCCACCATCCCGACCAGGTTCACCGCGTCCTTGGCCTGTCCGTAGGGAGGGGAGTAGGCGAGGTCGAGGTCGATGAGGTCCCCGACCTCCATCCGGTTGCGGATGGCCGTGGCGAGGACGTCGATGCGCTTGTCCGCCCCGTCCACGCCCACCACCTGGGCACCGAGCAGCAGCCCGTCGTCCGCACGGATGTGGACGGCCACCTGGAGGGGCCTGGCCCCGGGGAAGTACCCCGCGTGCTGGTTGGGGTGCAGGTGCAGGGTGAGGTGGTCGATGCCGGCAGCTTCGAGGGCCGCCCGGTTCGCGCCGGTCATGGCGGCGGTGAGGCGCCCGACCCGGACGATGGCCGTGCCCAGGGGCTGGGGAATGGGACGGGCCGTGTCCGGGCGCACGATGTCGTCGGCGACCTGGCGGCCGGCCCTGTTGGCAGGTCCTGCCAGTGCCACCGGGCGCCGCAGACCCGTGACCGGGTCCGTGCTCAGGGTCGCATCCCCCACCGCCCAGATGCCGGGCGCGGAGGTGCGACCGTGCTCGTCCACCACGATCGCACCACGCTCGCAGGAGATCCCGGCGCGCTCGAAGACCTCGGTGGCGGGGCGCACACCCACCGACATGACGATGAGGTCGGCTCGAGGTGGGTCCCGTCGGAGAGCACCACGGTGTCGACCGACTCCGCGTGGAGGATCCCGTCCGCGGACACGCCGGTGCGCACATCGATGCCGAGGTGACGCAGTTCCTGGGCGACGGGCCATGCCTGCTCCTCGTCCAGGGGTGGCAGGATGTGCGGGGCGAGCTCGACGACAGTGGTACTGAGGCCCTGGTGTGCCAGTGCCTCAGCGGCCTCGATGCCGATGAATCCGGCTCCCAGGACGACGGCCCTCGTGAGTCCGGAGCCGACCCCTGCCCGCAGTGCCCGCGCATCACCGACATCGCGCAGGGTGTGCACCCGCGGGGAGTCGACTCCCGGGATCGGTGGGACGAAGGCCCGCGCCCCAGGGGAGAGCACCAGGGCGTCGTACCCGAGGTGTTCCTCCCCGGAGGGTGTCCGCACCGTCACCTCGCGCGCCTCGATGTCGAGATCGGTGACCTCGTGGCGCGTGCGCACATCGAGGGCGAGCGCCTGCCGGAGGCGTTCGGGGGTCTGTACGAGGAGACTGCTCTCCTCCGCGATCTCCCCGCCGACGAAGTAGGGCAGGCCACAGTTGGCGAAGGAGACGTGCTCCCCACGTTCAAGGACGATGATCTCGGCCGACTCGTCCAGGCGTCGCGCACGTGCCGCGCAACTCATGCCCCCCGCAACACCGCCGACGAGGACGATGCGCCTGCGTCGGGCCTGTTCTTCCCTGACCGCCCCTGTGCTCGTGTTCATTGCGCCCCCTGAGCTCTGGTCCAGATCCAGGAGTCACCATACCCCATGGGGTATTTTTCGCCGCATGTCGAGATGCGTCCCCCACCTCACCCGAGCAGGACCTGGAGGTCCTCGGCGCTCAGTGTGGCGCCCCCGGCGGCACGCGTGCGAGCCACCGGAGCGCTGCGACCACTGTGTCCGTTGCCGACGCCGGGTCCGGCGCCGACCGCCCGACCTGTCTCGGTCACCCCCGCACCCTCGGTCCCCGTGGGAGCCAGCTCGGCGGAATCCCCGGCCAGCACACCGGCTGCGAGGTCGCGCTTGCGCTGTTGGAGGGCCAGGACCTTCTCCTCGATGGTGTCGCGTGCGACCAGTCGGTAGACGTGGACGGGTCGGGTCTGGCCGATGCGGTGGGCGCGGTCCACGGCCTGGGCCTCGGCGGCCGGGTTCCACCAGGGGTCTGCGAGGACGGCGTAGTCCGCCATGGCCAGGTTCAGACCGACCCCTCCGGCCTTGAGACTGATGAGGAAGACCGGGTCCTCACCCTGGGCGAAGCCCTCGATCACCTGCCTGCGGCGCGGCGTGGTGCCGTCGAGGTAGGAGTAGGTCACACCTGCCTGGTCCAGCCGCTGCGCGATGCGGCGCAGGTAGCGGGTGAACTGGCTGAAGACCAGCACCCGGTGCCCCTCCTGGGCAGCCCTCTCCAGCAGGGGCACCAGGACCTCCATCTTGGAGGAGGGTGCGGAGGAGTCCTCCTCGACCAGTGCCGGGTCGATGGCCAGCTGGCGCAGACGGGTCAGGGCTGCGAGCACCTCCACCTGGTTGTGCTCCAGGTCCTCGGCGAGCCCGAGGATGCGCTGGCGCTCGCGCTGGAGGTGCCGGTCGTAGATGTGGCGGTGGGCGGGGGCGAGTTCCACGTCGAGGACCTGCTCCTGCTTGGGGGGCAGGTCCAGGGCCACGTCCTCCTTGGTGCGACGCAGCAGGAAGGGGGCGATGCGGCGGCGCAGGAGGGCCATGAGCTGCCCGTCCGCGTCATCCCCGTGCTCCACCGGCCTGCGGTAGGACTGCCCGAACTGGGCCGGTGTGCCCAGCAGCCCCGGAGCGGTGAGTGCGAACATCGACCACAGCTCCCCCAGGTGGTTCTCCATCGGCGTGCCCGTGATGGCGAAGACCACGGGAGCCTGGACCTTCTTCACGGCGGCGAAGGTGCGCGAGTTGTGGTTCTTGACGTTCTGGGCCTCGTCGAGGACCAGTCCGGCGACGCCCAGGTCGGTGTAGTCCTGTTCCTCCAGGCGCAGCAGCGCGTAGGAGGTGACGACCACGTCGGCCCCACGCGTCGCCTCCGCCAGGTCAGTCCCCCGCCTGGCCCTGGTCGCCTCGATGGCCACGACCCGCAGGTCCGGCGCGAACCGCCCGGCCTCGGACACCCAGTTGGGCACCACGGAGGTCGGGGCGACCACCAGCCATGGGCCCCTGTCGCGGGCAGCAGCGGAAGCCCCCTCGGTCCGCTCGGACCCGTCCTCCCCGCCGACGAGGGCGGCGCCGTCCCCGTCCCTCTCGTCGAGGATCATGGCGAGCACCTGCAGGGTCTTGCCCAGCCCCATGTCGTCGGCGAGCACGCCGCCCAGTCCGGAGCGGCGCAGGCGCGCCAACCACTCGAAGCCCTCGACCTGGTAGGGGCGCAATGTGGCTCGCAGGCCGACCGGCAGGGGCGCAGGCTCCGGCGGTTGCGCCACCGCATCGCGCACTGCCTGGAACCAGGCGTGCTCGCTGGTGTCCACGATCCCCAGGGACAGGAGCTCCTCCCACCAGGACAGGCGTACCTGCGGTACGCGCAGGGTGGAGCGTCGCTGGTCGGACAGCTCCGCGGCCTCCGCCAGGAGGCGGCGGAGGTGGTCCAGCGCCGGGTCGTCCAGGTGCGCGTAGGTCCCGTCGGGCAGGAAGAGGACGTCCTCGCCCAGGGTGAGGGCACGCACCAGGGAGGCCATGGGGACCTCGACCCCGCCGACCTCGACGTGGACGTCCAGGTCGAACCAGTCGGGGCCCTCCGACGCGACCTCGATGCGGACCAGGGGAGCTCCGCCGTCACGCAGCTCCGGCACGTCGTGGTGCAGCACGGTCACACCCAGTGCCTCCAGTCGGGGGACGACCTCCTCCACCAGGGTCGCGATCGCCAATCCCTCGATCCGGGCGTCCTGGAGTGGGCGGGGGCACGGGAGGGCCGCCGCCTCGACCGTGCCTTCCAGTCCGACCAGCACATGGGAGACCTCGGTGAGCAGGGCGACCTGGGCCCCGCCCTCGTCCGTGGAGGAGCGCAGGGGCTGCTCCACACCCAGGGCCGGTCCGCCGGGACGCTGCCACGTCCACTGCAGACGCACGACCGGTCGGGAGGATCCGTCGCTACGGGACCCCGGGGTGATGTCGAGGTTGAGCTCGGGTGGCTGCGGCGGGGCCGGGGCGTAGCTGGAGTCCGGGGAGACCCAGGCGCCCCCGCCGATGCGCGGGAGGATCTCCCGTTCGAAGTCGGGACGGTCCCGGGTCGGTACCACCACCGACTCACGCTGGCCCGCGAGGGCCTGCCAGGTGCGCGAGGCCGGGCGTTCCAGGCCTGCCAGGCGCAGTACGCCTTCGGCGTCACGCCACGCCAGGCCGTGTACGGGCGAACCGCACTGCACCCGCTGCGCGTCGGGCACGAGTCCGGAGTGGCGCAGAGCGGCCTCAAGGTGCAGGTTCCCGCCCTCGTCCGAGACGATGGAGACATCGGCACGGGCGGGGGTCGGCTCCAGGACGACAGGCCGGAACGAGTCGGACTCGACCAGCTCGACCCCGGTCCCCACGACCCGCGCCAGGACGCGCCACAGGTCCGGGGACGTCCCGGCGCAGAGATCGATCCACGGCCGCGAGGAGGAGTAGTAGGGATCCCACTCGGGATCCGTGCGGCGCAGTTCCCGGAGGGCGTCGAGCTGGTCCGGATCAGCGTCGTCCACGGAGCCCTGGGCGATCTTCGTCCACGTCGCCCCGGTGACGATCCACCGGCCCCGTTTCCCCATGCGCAGGGGCCGGGCGTTGAGGATGCCGGGAGAGCCCCGGTCCACGCGCCAGGGCAGGGGGGAACGGCTGTGTCCACGCGCGGCCTGCTCCCCGGGGGCACGCTCGGGGTGGAACTCCAGGGCGAGGGCGAGGCGGGTGAGCGTGTCGGAAGCGGCGGGGAGCAGGTCCCCCAGCACGGACCGCCACGAGGGCGACGACACCCCGGCAGGACCTCTGCCACCCGCCCCGCCAGCGGATGGGGAACCCAGTGCGGTGAGCAGCAGCGCCACCACGTGCTTGCAGTTGTACCCGACCGGGCATGAGCACTCCCCCTCCACGGCGGTGAGGACGCCGGCAGGTGAGTACTCGTACTCCAGGGTGGTGGCGTAGGTGTGTGTCCCCGAACCCTGGCACAGGCCCATGACCTCGCCGGTCTCGGGGTCGTGGTGGAGCAGGTGGACACGGCCCTCACGCGCATACGCGCGCCCCCGGGTGAAGGGACCCATCCCCACCAGTGCCGCGAGTTCCACGGGCTCCGCCATGTCGACCAGCGTAGGGGATGGCATGTGCACCACCTGGAACGGGTCGCGGTGGGCCCCTCAGGCGGCGGCCTCCTGCGCGCGCTCCGCAGCACCCTGCCCGGACTGTCCGGCGGCCTCGGCCTTCGCGGCCTCCAGGTCACGCATGGCCTCGGCGAGGTGCATCTGGTGGGTGACGAACTCGTGCAGGTGGCAGATGTAGTCGTGGTCGCGCCCCAGGCGGGCGATGTAGCCGTTGATGTAGTCGACCTCGGTGGGACGGTCGTGGGAGAAGTCCTGGTACATCGAGGGGTGGTGCAGGGGGTTGCCGATCCGGCTGACGAAGTCCACGGAGGCGACGGACTCCTGGCGGGTCTCGATGAGCTGGATCCCGGCGCGCTCGCAGGCGTCGTAGGCCTCGTCCAGGAGCATCCGCGCCATGTCCTGCTCACCCTCGTAGGTGGCGAACTCGCCCATCGTCATCCCGAACATCGTGCACATCGTGTTGACGACGGAGTTGAAGACGACCTTCGCCATGAGCGTCCCCATGAAGTTCTCGGTGAGGACGGGGTTGAGGTTGGCGGCCTCGAAGTCGGCGAACATGGCGCGCGTGGTGTGGTCCGGCTCCTCGGTGAGGTTGACCATGTGCATCGTGCCCGCACCGGCCTTGCCGATGAAGTCGACGTCACCGGGGCCGTTGAGGACGGTGGCGATCATGGCGGTGCCTGCGACGATGCGGTCGTCGGCGAAGTACTGCCGCAGCTTCTCGACGTGCCCCATGCCGTTCATGGCGCTGAAGACGTACTGCTCGGGGCGGAAGAGGTGGGCGCAGCGCTCCAGCACCCCGGCCAGCTGCATCTGCTTGAGGAAGACGATCCACACGTCGGGGGTGCCCGTGTACTCCTCGGGCGTGTACAGGTCGATCGGCACCAGGTGGCGACCCTCGTGGTCGCGCGAGACGTACACGCCTCCCTGGCGGCGCACCGCCCGGATGTTCGGTTCCCACGTGTCGATGAAGTCGACCGCCACTCCCGCCTGCTCCTGCAGGAGGACACCGTAGCGGTATCCCATGGCCCCGGCACCGATGACTGCGTACTTCATTTCCTGTGCATCCTCACGTCTGGATCTCCGCGGGGTCAGCACCGTGCGACCCCTGCGGTGTGGGAGCGGGGCGGGCACCCGATGCCGGTGCGTCCATGTCCCCGGGCGCGCGACGCGCCTCTCCCCTGTGTGTCGGGCGCTCGGCAGGTCCTGGTGAGGACCGGGGGCGCGTCCCCGTGGTCGCCTCGTGGGCGTCCCCGACGTTACCCCCCACGACGAGGGCGCCGCGGTGTGGTCTTCCATGGTGACCCTGGGGTGATGGGGGCGAGAGTCGATGCAACACCGACGATCAGCAGCGATGAGGAGGAGACCCCCATGTCACTCGAGACGGCCCAGCAGTACCTCACTGAACGCGGCCACGGGGACGACGTCATCGTGACTCCGCAGTCCGTGGTCACAGCAACCGTGGAGGAGGCGGCCGCAGCACTCGGCGTCGAACCGGCACGCATCGCGAAGACGCTGAGCTTCCGGGGGCCGGAGCCCGACACGGCGATCCTGGTCGTCATGGCCGGGGACGCCCGCGTGCACAACGGCTCCTTCAAGAGGACGTTCGGCGTGAAGGCGCACATGCTCCGCGGGGACGAGGTCGAGCACCTCACCGGCCACCAGCCGGGGGGTGTCTGCCCCTTCGCCAACCCACCCGCGGCGACGGTGTACCTGGACGCCTCACTGCAGCGCTTCACGACGGTGTACCCGGCGTGCGGAAACGACCACTCCGCCATCGAGCTGAGCTGCGCGGAGCTGGAACGGGTCACCGGCGGACCCCAGTGGGTCACCGTCTCCACCGTGGGGACGTCGGCCTCCGCCGCCTGAGACGCAACACGACACTTCCGGTCGCGGCACCCCGGCACCCTTGCACCTGACAGGCCGAACCCCCCTTCACCTCATCCCCGAACCCCACCGGAAGCCCTCCAGAGCCTCCAGAACCCCCAGGACCCCCAAGATTCAGTGACGTGCGCCAATGCGCACGGCACGGGTCACTGAGTCTCGGCATGCGCGTCCTGCCAGCGTTCAGGCACGGGCTACTGCGTTCAGGCGCTGGCTACTGAGTCCAAGCACGGGTCCTATCCGTGCCCAGAACGCAGCAACCCGTGCCCAATGCCGACAGACCGTGCCTGAACGCCACGCAGTGCCATCGTCGGGGCACCGGGTCCACGGTCCGTCCCCGCCGGAGACCTGAACCGCCGGGACAGCCCAGCCCCACCGGGGAGGCCTGGACCCGCCGTCCCCGCCAGTCCCTCCGGCGAGTCCCGACCCTACCGGGTCTCCCCGAGAGATGTGCGAAGCCCGCCGATAGGGTGGGAGCGCGGTTGTCGCCGGCCCGAGCGCCGGGCTGCGGCGCCCCGGAGGAGTAGGCACGTGACTGAATCACACGCACCACGCCAGGACGAGGAGTCCCGCACCCCACCCCAGACGCGATCGTCGCTGGTCGTCGTCTCCAACCGGCTCCCGGTGGAGGGGAGCCGCGACGAGGCGGGCGAATGGCACTGGGAACGCTCCCCGGGCGGCCTCGTCACCGCACTGGAACCAGTGGTGGAACGCAGTGGCGGGGTCTGGATCGGCTCACTGGGGATCGCCGACGAGTCGATGGAGCCCTTCGAGACAACCGGCACCACTCTGGGCCGTCCGTTCACCGTCGTCCCCATCACGCTCAGCGAGGACGAGACGCAGCGCTACTACGAGGGGTTCTCCAACGCCTCACTGTGGCCGCTCTACCACGAGGTCATCGCGCCACCCCGGTACCACCGGGACTGGTGGGAGTCCTACCGCACCGTCAACCGACGCTTCGCCCAGGCGGTGGCCGATTCGGCCGAGCCCGGGGCACGCGTGTGGGTGCAGGACTACCAGCTGCAGCTCGTCCCCCGCATGGTGCGCGAACTGCGCCCGGACGTCTCCATCGGATTCTTCAACCACATCCCCTTCCCGCCTCCCGGCATCTACTCCCAGTTGCCGTGGCGCCGCCAGATCCTCGAAGGGCTCCTCGGCGCCGACCTCGTGGGGTTCCAACGCGCGGAGGACGCCCGCAACTTCGCCCAGACGGTGCGCCGCCTGCTCGGCTACACGGTCCACCACGGCATCATCGAGACACCCGCAGGCGCCGAGTTCGGCGGTGAGGCCGGCGACTCCGGGTCCCACGACACCTCCGACCGGGGAGCCGAGACCACCCGGCCCGTCAGCTTCGGTGCGTTCCCGATCTCCATCGACGTCGCCTCCTTCGCCGAACTCGGGCGCGACCCCCGGGTCCGGGCACGCGCCCGGGAGATCCGCCGCGAGCTCGGCAATCCGAAGACCGTCCTGCTCGGGGTCGACCGCCTGGACTACACGAAGGGCATCCGGCACCGGATCAAGGCCCACGGGGAGCTCCTCGCCGAGCACCGCATCGACGTGGAGGACACCGTCCTGGTGGAGATCGCGGTCCCCAGCCGCGAGCGCGTCCAGACCTACCAGGACCTGCGCGATGACATCGAGCTGGCCGTTTCACGTATCAACGGGGACTTCTCCACCGTCGGGCACACCGCCATCAACTACCTGCACCGCTCGCTGCCGCGCCGAGAGCTCGCCGCCTTCTACCTGGCCTCCGACGTGCTGTTGATCAATGCGCTGCGGGACGGGATGAACCTCGTGTGCAAGGAGTACGTCGCCACCCGTGTCGACAATGACGGGGTGCTGATCCTCAGTGAGTTCGCAGGTGCCGCCGACGAACTGCGCCAGGCACTGCTCATCAACCCCCACGACATCGACGGTGTGAAGGCCCAGACCCTGCGTGCCATCCGCATGCCCGAACGCGAGAGGCGCAGCCGCATGCGCTCCCTGCGGCGCACCGTGGCCCGCAATGACCTGCAACGCTGGACCCGGGACTTCCTCGACCGCCTCGATGAGGCGGCGACCAATGCCCATCTCGCCGCCGGGAGCGCGAACAGGAGCGGGGCACGTATCGCAGGGGGCGCGCACGAGGGAGGCCCCACTGTCCCGGAGTCGGCGCCTTCGGGAGATGCTCCCGGCGAGGAACACTCCACACCGGCCGGGAGCGCCCATGGCGCCTGATCCACGAGACCCTGCGCGGTCGCACATCGGCGCCTCTGCGGGTGGCACCCTCGGGACGGCCGACACAGGATCCGACGCGACCGCTGGGACCGGGCACGTCGGCGAGAGCGTCCATGCCGAGAAGAGCGCGCACACCGGCGTGAACCACATCGGTCCAGGCATGCGGAGTCATGGCTCCGGCACCGACCTGGGCCCGGCACTGGGCCAATCCCTCGACCGCATCGCGCGGGTGCCACACCTGCTCGTTGGACTCGATTTCGACGGAACCCTGGCGCCCTTCAGGGTGGACCCCTCGGCCTCACGCGCGACACCGGAGGCCGCGGCTGCGGTCCGCCGGCTCGTGCAGCTCCCCGACACCGTGGTTGCACTCGTGTCCGGGCGTGCCCTGGACTCCCTCGCCGAGGTCGCAGAGGCACCCGAGGGAACCGTACTGGTGGGTTCGCACGGACTCGAGACCCGCTTGGGCGACGGCACGACCGTGCCCATCGAGCTCGACGACACCCAGCGGGCCGCCCTCGTCGAACTGGACCAACGTCTGTCCACCCTGGCGGCAGGTGCGCCGGGGGCCTGGGTCGAGTGCAAGCCGAGCTCCGTCTCACTGCACACGCGCGCCATGGAGGACGCGGCGCTTGCGGAGTCCTTGGAGAAGCGGGCTCGTGCGGCGGCGGAGGACCTCTCCATCGTGGGTGACCGCGCCACCGGCGCGCCCCGGGTGGACGTCCTGGGAGGCAAGCGGGTCGTCGAGCTGGCCGTACTGCGCGGTGACAAGGGCCGCGCGCTGTCACGTCTGCGCGCGCAGGTGCGTGCAGACGCCGTCTTCTACGCGGGTGACGACACCACTGATGAGCGCGCGTTCCGCTCACTGGTCCCCGGCGACGTCGGTGTGCACGTGGGTGACGGCCCCACTGCGGCGGCCCACAGCGTCCCGGGGATCGAGGCGGTCCCGACCGTGCTGGAGCGTCTGGCGGGGGCACGGGAGAGGACCCGCCCGACTTCGCCCTAGAGTCGGGACCATGAACCTGTTCAGGGAGTCGATGCGGGCGCGGTTGCTGACGAGCCTGGCCACCGGGGTGCTGACCTCCGTCGGGGCGGGCCTGGCCGGTCACCTGGCCCTGGGGCTGATGGCCGGATGGGTGGTGGCCGCGGGTCTGTTCACCTTGTCGACCTGGTTCCTCGTGTTCCGGCTGGACGCCGCCGGGACCCGCAGGCACGCCACGGACAACGACCCGGGCCGGGGGATCGACGACACGCTCCTGATCCTGTCCTGCCTGGCGAGCATCGCGGGTCTCATGCTGCTCCTGGTCCTGACGGAACGCGCGGACGTGGTCGCCAGCGCGGAGCTGGGGGTGCTCGGCATCCTCGCGTCCTGGTCGGCGGTCCACACCCTGTTCTGCCTGCGCTACGCACACGCGTACTACGCCGGCGGCGGTTCCGGGGTGGACTTCAACGGTGACACCTCCCCCGACTACCGGGACTTCGCCTACCTGGCCTTCACCCTGGGCATGACCTTCCAGGTCTCCGACACGAACCTGTCCACCAAGGAGTTCCGTCGAATGGCGCTCAACCAGGGGCTGATCTCCTACCTGCTGGGGACCGTCGTGGTGGCCTCGACGATCAACCTGCTCAGCCAGCTGATCGCGGGGTGAGAGTGCCCAAACCGGGGGCCCGTCCCCCGGTGGGAGCCCCGGGGACGAGGGCGCACCCGACACCTGTCCGCCCTCGTCAGAGGTCATTCCGGGCGGACTCCTGAGCGGGCGCGGCGGGCGGGGAACGCGGGCGGACACACCCTCGTTCACCTGCCCGACACGTGGGCGCCACTGCGGGTCGTGAGAATCCGGACGTCCGACTGCCGCACTCCCAGCGGTGCGGCACCACGCGACCCGGAAGATCCCATGACATCCTCACCGAGCCACCCGCCCACCGACCACCGCACTCCCCGCTCCCGCCGCTCGCTCATCGCCCTCGCCGCAACCCTGGGCGTCACGGCCAGCGCGGTCATCCTCCCCGCCGCCGCACAGGCCGAGGAGAACAGCGGCCCGGCCACGCTCCACTACAGCTCCAAGCAGCCCTACGTGGAGCCCTCGGAATCGGACATCGCCGCCTACTCCCAGGCCCCCGACGGGTACACCGTCGTCCAGACGCAGTCCCTGGGCCGCCACGGGTCCCGGGGCCTGTCCTCCTACAAGTACGACGCGCTCCTCGTGCAGGTGGCCCGCACGGCGGATGCCGAGGACGCCTTCGTGTCGCCGGAGGTGCGCGACGCCTTCTTCGCCGACCTCGAGGCGATCATCGCCGCCAATGTCGACAACGGCTACGGGATGCTCACCGGGCAGGGCATCCAGCAGGAACAGGGCATCGGGGCACGCGCGTTCGAGCGCAACCGGGCACTCTTCACCGCGGCGGACCTGGCCGATGACACCATCACCGTCGAGTCCTCCGGGGAGGCCCGCGCCATCGAATCGGGGACGAGCTTCGTCTCCGGCCTGGTGGGAGCCTCCGGCGGCTCGCTCGCCGACAACGTCTCCGCCATGGGGAGCACCCCCGACCTGCTCTACTTCCACAAGCTGGAGAACCCGGACGGGAGCGAGAAGCAACCGGGGACGACCTCGTACGACCTCGCCTCCGCCTACCAGGACTACATCGCCACCCAGACCGACGACGGTGGGACCATCGCCGCCGCCATCGACTTCATCCAGTCCCAGCCCCGCAGCGAGGAGAGCGCCCTGGACCTGCTCTCGGGCATCTTCACGGAGGAGTTCGTCGAGAGCATCGGAACCGACGGCCACGTCTGGTACAACACCGTCGACGGGTCGAAGAACGGGGCCCTGAACTGCGCACCGAACGCCGACCCCGCACAGGAACCGGACGCCTGCGGGGAGACGTCGAAGAAGATCAGGACACCCGTCGATGCCGCGATGGATCTCTACAACCTCCTGATCATCGGCGCCGACATGGAGGCCGAGAACACCGGCGACCACTCCTTCGACTTCACGAAGTACTTCGTCGGTCACGAGGCCGACACCGAGTGGTTCGCCTACGTGCTCGACGCGGAGGACTTCTACGAGAAGGGCCCGAGCCTGGAGGGCCACGACGAGAGTTACGTCGTCGCCGAGCCGCTGCTGGAGGACTTCTTCTCCGCGATCGACGAGCGCCTGGCGGGCGGGGGAACGGCGGCCACCTTCCGCTTCGCCCACGCGGAGACGATCATCCCCTTCTCCGCCCTGATCGCCGCGCCCGGGTCGACCCAGTCCGCGCCCGACATCGCGGACCCGCAGTCCATGGACGACGTCTACAGCCATGACGACAACGAGCGGCGTGGCGAGTCGGTGACCCCGATGGCGGCGAACATCCAGTGGGACACCGCGGCCCGGGAAGGGGTCGACCCGGCCACCGGTGCGGCCTACACGCCGGTGGTGCGCATGCTGCTCAACGAGGTCGAGGTGCCCTTCAACGCGTCCTGCACCCCGGTGTCGGAGGGTTCGAACTGGTACAAGGAGACCGAGCTCAAGCGCTGCCTCTCGGGCATCGACACCGATGAGGACCCGCGCATCTCCGCCGACGTACAGGCCACGCCGACCCCTGACCCCTCCGACGGGGCGTCCGTGGAGCCCGGCACCGAGCCGTCCACCGGGTCCTCGACGGCACCGGTCACGGGAGGCTCCACCACGTCCGCCCCGGCGTCCACGGGGTCTACCGGTGAGACCACCGCGGTCTCGGCCCAGGGGCCCGCGGGAGGGAGACCTGCGGGAGAGGGACCGCTGGGCCGGACCGGGGCCGACGCCCTGGGCATCGGGGTGCTCGCGGCCCTGGCACTGCTGGGCGGCGCCGCCGCCCTGGCCACCCGGAAGGTCCGCCGGTCCCGGTCCTGAGCACCGTGCGGCACCTGGGCGCAGCCTCCGGAGGGAAGCCTCCGGAGGCTGCGTCATTGCGACCGGGTGGTGCGGGCCGCGTGGTGGGGGCCGGGTGCTGGTGCCACGAGCGAGGGCTCACACCATGACCGATTGCCACTGAGTGATCTCCGTGTGGATCGCGAGCCCCTCTGGATGGCTCGACTTCCGATGGGCGCATCCCTCATGGGTTGCCCCCCTGCCGACGCCTCCCATGGCCTCACGACACGGTGCGCCCCCACGGCTCGACCCGGGTGTGCACGGCGGCTCCGGTCCGGGCGCTCTCCTCGATCGCCAGGGCCAGGAGCTGGTCCTGCAGTCCCTGCGCCAACGGATAGGGGGCCTCGCCCTCGTCCTGCGCCCACGCGCCCGCGGCGCGCATCAGGGTGGCGATCGCGATCTCCTCGTCCGCCAGGCGTGCGCCGAGGAACGGGTTGCGGTGGGCCACGGCACCCTCGAAGGTCAGGTGGGAGGTGTCGTACCCGTCGAGGTCCAGGTCGTGACCCAGCTGGGCGCGGTCGATGGACGAGCGCACGATCGTCTCCGGTTCGGGCAGGTGCAGGACGGAATCGTCCCGGATCTCCCCCCGGGTGCCGCGGATGAGGATGCGACGGTGCAGCAGTCGGTTGTGCCACTGGTTGTCGGTGAAGTCGTGGAGGCCCGTCCCCTCCGGCAGGTCGAGCACCGCCAACGTGGTCGTCGCCTCACGCACCTGCGGGTCCACGTGCCACCCGGTCCGGTCCTCGGGGTCCAGCAGCGGTGCGGTGTGGCGGTGCGCGGTGACGGTGGCGGGGCCGAAGCCGGCGCCCAGGAAGCTGCGGATCAGCGCGACCGAGTGGTAACCGTGGGTGGAGGAGACCTGCACCTGGGTCACCTCCCCGATGGTCCCCTGCTCCACGACCCACCGTCTCGCAGCGTGGCCCGGTAGGAGTGGGTACTGTTCCGCGACCTGCACGCGCCCCGTCGCCCCGACGTCGTGCCACAACCGACGCAGGCCCGCGACATCGGTTGCAGGCGGGGTCTCGGCCAGGACGTGGGCCCCCTCGTCGACCACCTCGCGGACGACGTCCTCATTGGCCGCGTGGGACACCGCGACGACCACCAGGTCCGGACGGGACTGGGCCACGAGGGCCCCGACGGAGTCGTGGGTCGGACACCCGAACGTCCGCCGCCAGGATTCCCGCGTCGCGGGGGTGCGCGCGGTCATGCCGACCAACTCGAAGTCCTCGGGCAGGTCACGGGCGAGGCGACCGAAGAACTGCGCCCGCCAGGCGCCACCGACCACGCCGATGCGCACGCTCATCGTCGGGTCCCCATGTCGGGAACCCTATCGGCCGGGAACGGTTCCTGCGGGCCGACGAGCCCGGCGGGGCGCCCGCGCGGGTCGAGTGACGTCCTGCCTCAGTCCTCGTCCACCCGGTCCGGGGCCCGTTCCAGGCGCACGACCCCGGCCCCGCCGATCCCGGCGAAGCGCTCGGGCTGGCAGGTGAGCACGATGACCTGGGTGGCGGAGCCGACCGCGCCCAGGACGGCTGCGACCGAACGCAGTCGTGCGGGGTCCGAGAAGCCCAGGGTGTCGTCCAGGATCACGGGGGCGCCCTCGTCGGCGGCCACCAGTTGCGCGCAGGCGAGGCGCCCGATGAGCGCCAACTGCTCACGCGCCCCCGCGGACAGTGAGGAGAAGGGGACGGTCCGCCCGCCCAGGGTGCGTGACTCGATCGCCAGCTCGGGGGTGATCCCGACGCGGAAGTCACGCCCGAACACGACACGACCGAGCTGCTCGATGCGCTCGGTGAAGGGGGCGACGTAGCGCTGCTGGGCAAGGTCGCGCTGGCGGACCATCGTCTCGCGCAGGAGACGCGCGGCTGCCGCGTCCCGCGCCAGTCGTCCACACGTGGCCGTCGCGGCCTCGACGCGGGCCGCCGCCTCCTCGCGCGCACTCCCGATTCCCCGGGACAGCCGGTCGTCGATCAGTGTCTCCAGGCCGGTGATCTCCTCGCCGGTCGAGCGCAGGTCGGTGTCGGTGGAGTCCACGAGCTTCCGCGCGTTGTCGAGGAGGAGGGCGACGGTGTCGGGGTCGGTGGCCTCCAGGGCGGCCCGCGCCGCGTCGGCCTCTTCCTGGCGGAGGTCACGCTCCCGGGTCGCCTCCTCGAGTTCACCTCGGAGCGTCGCGTCGTCGGCGCGGGCCCGCTCCGCCTCCAGGTCCTCCTGGAGCCGCGTGAGTTCGCGTCGGGCCGATTCCACCTCGGTGCTCGCGACCAGGACCTTCCCGGCAACGGCGTCCCGGGCGTCGCGCGCCCGGTCGAGTGCCCTCCCGGCCGCGGCGAGGGCGGCCGCGGCCTCCTCCTCCGCCGCACGCGCGGACTCGGCACCCGCCTTCAGCTCCTCCGTCGACGAGGGCGGCTCCGCGGTGGTCGCCGCGGTGTCCCCGCCGGTCCCCTCGGGGTCCCCGAGCCGGGCGGTGAGGTCGGAGAGCCGCTGTTCCACGGCCTCCAGGTCGTCGTCCCCAGTGCGTTCCG
>NZ_CCXH01000092.1 GCF_000820725.1 Actinomyces polynesiensis
CCATCTCCGCCTCCGCGGCGCTGCGGCGCCGCGCGAGGTCTCGGGCCTGCCCGATCGTCGAGACACCTGCGGTGGACAGGGCCTCGGACAGCTCAGCCCGGGCGTCGGAGAGTCCGCGGTCCAGTTCTCCCGGCGTCTCGCCCGCCGTGATCTCCACCCGCGCGATTCCGGGGACCTCGATGCCCAGGGAGTCGTGGACGCGGGTGGACCTCTCGGTGCCCCCGACCAGGGCCTCCCCGTCCACGAGCACCTGCTGGTCGCCCAGGGACCGCACCGTCACGAGTGCGGCCGCCGCGTCGCGTGTGCGTTGGGCGACCAGGACCGCGTTGTCGAGTCCGACGAGGGTCTCGACCGTGTCCTGGTCAACCGTCGCCACGTCCAGCTCGGACCTCGCCCTGCGGAGGCGTTCCCGGGCTGCACGGGCCCGGACGACCCGGTCCCGGAGGTCGGCGAGCTCCTGCTCCTCACGTCGCCGCGCCAGGGCGTCCGAGGCCCTCCGCGAGGACTCCCGGGCGGCGGCCTCTGCCTCCCGGCACGCCGCGGCACGCGCCTCCGCCTCGTGGAAGTCCTTCTCGGCTGCGTCACGCCGTGCCTCCAGGACCTCGAGACGCTCCGCTGCGTCCCGGACATCGTCGGTCCGGGTCCCCACGGCTGCAGTCAGCGAGTGCCGACGGTCCACGGCCTCCTGGGCGCGGTCACAGCGGATCCCGGCGTCGGCCACCGCCCTGGCCAGGGCGGTCACGGCCTGCGTGCGTTCCTCCAGGTGTCGGGCATCCGACTCGCGGACCTTCAGGTCCTCCCGGGCCTCCGCCAGCCTCCCCACGAGATCGTCGACCACCGTCCCCAGGTGCGCGCGCCGGTCGACGAAACCGTCGAGCTCGGCACTGCTCCTCTCCAGTGAGCGGAGTTCGTCCTGCGCGGACCCCAGTTCCTCCTGGGCACGTCGGAACTCCCCCGTCGGCCTGCCACCGGCGGTGAAGTAGCGGAGGAACTCCGACTCGACGGCCTCCATGAGGGCATCGTGGTCGGATCCCTGCTCCCCGCTGCTGCCCAGTGTCCGGCGCAGGGCCGGGATGCGGGCCAGGTCGGCCTGGGCGAGGGACTGGCCCTGCTGGACCTCCAGCGCCACCAGCAGGTCCAGGTCCAGGGTCTCCTCGAGGATCGCCCGGAAGCGGTCATGGGCACTGTCCCCGGAGAGCTCCTCCGGCTTGGGCGCGCGGACGTGCAGCTCGGTGACGGGACGCTTGAGCCAGCGTTTGCGGTACTCGAGTTCGTAGGGACCCGTCGTGAGGGTGAGGACCACCTCGGGACCGACGTCGCGTCCCACGGGCTGGATGCTGCGGATGTCCTTGTTGGAGGACGTCGCCTTGTAGTCCCGCACCAACCTGACCGCCTCGGCGATGGAGGACTTCCCGACCTCATTGGGTCCCTCCACCACCGTGACCCCCGGGCCGAACTCGACGACCGAGTCCGCCACCCCGCGGAAGTCCACCAGCCGCACACGGGTGATCCTCATGCCGCACCACCCTCCGTGTCGCGGGCCAGGCGGTAGAGCAGGCGCAGGGCCCCCTGCGCCGCCTCGGAGACCTCGGGCCGGGAGGTGTCGGCTGCCTGGTCGGCCAGCTCGTGGACGCCCTCGTCGATGAATCCCCCGACGTGGAGGTCGGCGAAGTCGTGGTCATCCGGGATGACGGTCAGGTCGCTGTGCCTCTCCCACTGGCTCAGCAGGGCGAAGAGCGCCGAGTCGTCGTCGAGGACCTCCTCGAGCCGCGCGTTCTCGGCCATGGTGAGGGTGCCCGAGAGCCTGAGCCAGACCAGTGTGCGGTCCTTCGCCCCGATCCCCGCCAGGCGCTGCTCCAGGAGGGTGACGTCCTCCCCGGAGTTGAGCCCCTGGTCGACGACTTCGAAGCTCCAGCGCCCCACATGGACGGGCTCCACCTCGACCGCTCCGCTGCCGGGGTCGACGTCGATGACGAGGACGTTGCCCGGGTCGACCTCGGTGCGGTCGGTGACCTCCGGGGTCCCCGGGTACCAGATGCGCGGATCCACCTGCGTGGTGGAGTGGCGGTCACCGAGGACTGCGACCTGCACGAGGCCCGCGTCGAGCACGCCCTCCAGCGCGCTCTGGTCGATCACCGCGGTGTCGTCGGGATCGGGGCTGAGGGAGGAGACGCAGCCGTGGCCGGCGAGGACGCGGACCGTGCCCGGCGGGACGGGCGCGAGGTCCGCGCAGGCCCGGGCGACCAGGTCGCACCCGGGCCGCTTGGAGGACCAGGGTGCCGCGACCACCTCGACGCCCGGCACCACCTCGTGCACCCCGGCGTTGCGCAGGACCTCCACGGTGTCCGGGACGCGCCCCACGAAAGCCGGGTCGTCGTAGATCGAGGCGGCATCCAGCGGATCGTGGTTGCCCGGCAGGAGGAGCACCGGGACGGTGAAGGAGCGCAACGCCTCGAAGGTGCGGGTGATGACGGAGCGGTCCAGCTGGTTGGACTCGAACACGTCACCGCACACGACGACGAACTCGGCCCCGCGTTCCCTCGCCACCTCCCCGATGCGCCGGACCGCATCGAACCTGGCCTGGAGGTAGCGCGGCCTCGCCTGGTCCCCCAGGTAGCGTGCCGTCATTCCCAGTTGCCAGTCCGCCGTGGCGATGAAGCGCATCGGTTCCTCCCGGTCCCCACCGTGGCCCAGTCGTCCTGGGTGGGACCACCCCGATCGTATCGGGCACCACCTGCACCCGGGGCCCGTCGGGGGCAGCTGTGGAGGGGCCGGAGTGCTGGGGAGGAGGGACCACCGGTGGGGAGGTCCCGCTCCCCGGGCTACCGGGCGGTCGGCCTCCCGCCCAACCCCGCCGCTGCCAGTGCGTCCTGCAGCCACTCCTCCGGGTCGACCACCACGCCGCGCGAGGACAGCCAGGTGCAGAGGTTGCGGCAGTCCCGGGCCAGGAAGTCGATCCCGGCGGGGTTGCCCACCAGGTCCACGGCCTGCGGCACGTCGATGACCACGAGCTGTCCCCCGGACCCCGGTCGGTTGTCCACGAGGACGTTGTAGGCGGACAGGTCACCGTGGGCGAAGCCCAGTCCCGCCAGGCCGATGACGACCTCCCGCAACTGGTCCCGCCAGGCGCACGCCTCACGGGGGGTCGCCGGGGTGGACTCGGCCAGACGCGGGGCGGCGTCGCCCTCGTCCCCGATGTACTCCATGCAGACCTCGGTCCCCACGATCTGCACGGGGTAGGGCACGGGCAGGCCCGCCCCCCACATGCTCGAGAGCAGGTCGAACTCGGTGCGCGCCCAGGAGCCGGAGGCGGCCTCCCGGCCGAACGCGGTCCCGCGCGCCATGGCACGCATCTCCCGGGAGTCACGCACCCGGCGTCCCTGGGCGTAGTCCTGGGAGCGTCGGAAGGAGGAGTGCTCGGCCGTGCGGTAGCGCTTGGCCACCATGAGGACGGACTCCCCGGGTGCCCCGGTGCGTTGCCCGGCGGGGAGGGCACGTTCGATGAGGAAGGCGTCGGCCTCCTTGCCGGTCTTGAGGACACCGAGTTCGGTGTCGACGGCGCCGCTGTGCTGGACGACCCAGGAGGGGAAGGGCTGGGGTCCGCGGTCGACGGTGTGGGCGGTCTGCTCCCACGTGGACCATCGCTGGTCCTCGTCGAGGTCAGGTGTTCGGGTGAAGGAAAGTCGAAGTGCGTCCCAGTCGACGGACGAGGGCATGTGATCTCCTGATGAGGAGGGCCCTGCTCCGGAAGTGGTGGTGGAGCGTCAGAGGGCCCGGGGGGAAGGGAGGGCATGGGTGAACACGTGGACAGCCATGGTCTGCTCCTTCCGTGGGATCACTGCGGGACTTCGTCGGCCGCGGTGCTGCGTGGCGACGACCCCATGCTGGCACCGCAGCGGCGCAGCGGTCAACACCCCGTGCGCGCCGATGGGCCCACGCCGGGGTGCCAGCGCTGGTGGCCCCGTGCCACGCGCCGGACAATGGCAGTGGAATCGCGCTGCGACACGCTCCGGGAGGACGGGACATGCTGATCACACTCGCGGGACCGATCGGGAGCGGCAAGACCGTGCTCACCGGCATCCTCGCCGAGGATCTCGGAGCGCTGGCCGTCTACGAGCCCGTCGACGACAACCCCGTCATCGACGACTTCTACCGGGGCAACGCGATCGCCGACGCCCGGCGGGCCGCAGGGGAGGCGGATGCCCGCAATCCCTACGCCTTCCTCATGCAGGTCTACCTGCTGAACCGCCGGTTCGCAGCGATCAAGAGGGCCCGCCAGCGCGAGAGGGCGACCGGTCAGGACACCATCCTGGACCGCTCGATCTACGAGGACCGCGTGTTCATGGGCATGAACCACGACCGCGGCAACGTCAGCGAGGTCGAGTGGGAGACGTACAACGCCCTGTTCGCGAACATGATGGAGGACCTGGAGGGCGCGCCGTACCGGAAGTCCCCGGACCTCATGGTCCTCATCAGGGTCTCGTTCGCGACGATGATGCGCCACATCCGCAAGCGGGGTCGTCCCTTCGAACAGCCGGAGGTCGATCCAGGACTGGAGGACTACTACCGAGACCTGCTCCGCCACTACGACCAGTGGGAGCAGGAGTACGACGCCAGTCCACTGCTGGTCATCGACGGCGACCACGAGGACTTCGAGGGGAACCCGGCGGACCGGGCCGAGGTGGTCGCGAGGGTGCGCGAGGCGTTGGCGAAGGTCGGATGAGACCGAGGGACCTGGCGACCCGAGCAGCCCGGGGCGACACACTCCCACCAGCGCGTCGTCGCCCGTGGTCACGGGGCCGTTCGCCCCGGACACCGGTCCCCGCATCCCATCGACGCTGCGATGATGGGAGGGGACTGAACGAGGAGGATTCCCATGGCGGTGCTGGACGTCCACTTCTACTCAGATGCCCTGCAGGTCTCCACTGCGATGACGGTGATCATGCCGGAGCACCCCCGGACCCTGATCGGCCTGGGTGAGGACGGGGTGCAGGCCCCCGGCGGCCCTGCCGGCCCACCGCTCCTCTACCTGCTCCACGGCCTCTCCGACGACGAGTCGATCTGGCTGCGGCGCACCTCGATCGACCGCCATGCCGCGGAGAAGGGCTTGGCCGTGGTCATGCCGCGCGCTGAGCGCAGCTTCTACCAGGACGAGGTCCACGGCAGCGCCTACTGGACCTTCCTCTCCCAGGAGCTGCCCGAGGTCGTCCACCGCTTCCTCCGGGTCTCGACCCGCCGGGAGGACACCTTCGTGGCGGGCCTGTCCATGGGCGGCTACGGCGCCATGCGCTGGGCACTGTCCCGGCCGGACCGGTTCGCCGCCGCAGCCAGCTTCTCCGGCGCACTCGACCTGTCCGCGCGGGCGGGGGCACTCGCCGGCAGCGCCCTGGCTCGCAGTGCCCTGACCGGTGGGAGCGCCCTCGACCCGGACTCCCCGTTCCTCGACCTGACCCCGGACGTGCGCGACCGCGCCTTCGGCGGCCACTTCACCCCCGGTGGGGACAACGACCTCCTGGCGCTGCTCGCGCGCTGCGACCCCCGTGAACTGCCTGCACTGTGGGTGTCCTGCGGTCGCCAGGACGAGCTGCTCCCCCACTCCGAGCACTTCGTGGAGGCCGCACGCGCCGCGGGGGCCGACCCTCACGTGGAGTACCCCGACGGGGTGCACGAGTGGGGGCTGTGGGACGCCCAGATCCGCCGGGTCCTCGACTGGCTCCCACTGGCATGACGTCCCCCCGTCGAACCCACGTGCCGGGAGGCCGCGCGGTGGGGGCACCCCCGTCGCCGCCCGTGGAGACGCCCACCCGACTCCCCGCACACCCGACTCCCGCACAACCACTCCACACAGGAGGACCCACATGCTGACCGTCACCCTCCCGGACGAGGACATCGAACGCCGTCTGGCCGACCTGCGCGACCGCGTGGACCTGGTGCACTGGGACCTCTCCGCACCGCTGCCCGCCGAGGTCGCCGAGCGCGTCACCGCGGTGGAGGTCCCGCACTACTTCTCCCGCCCGGGTGCCTTCGACATCCTCACCACCCTGCCCCATCTGCGCTACGTGTGGCTGCCCAGCGCCGGCTACGAGCACGCCGTCGGGCACCTGCCGCCGGGTGTGACCCTGTGCAACGGCCGCGGCGTGCAGTCGGCAGGTACCGCCGAACTCACGCTCGCCCTCACCCTGGCCGCCCAGCGCGGCATCCCCGACGCGGTCCGCGCCATGGACCGCGGGGAGTGGCACAACCCCTTCGGCCCGGCGCTGGCCGACCGCCACGTGGTCATCGTCGGCTACGGATCGGTCGCCCGGGCCATCGCTGCCCGTCTGGAGCCCTTCGAGGTGACCATCACCCCCGTGGCCCACCACGCCCGCGTCCAGGACGGCGTGCAGGTCCACGCCCTCGAGGACCTCCCCGACCTGCTTCCCTCGGCCGATGTCGTCATCCTCGCCGTCCCGCTCAACGCTGGCACCGGACACCTCTTCGACGCGGACCTCCTCGCGCTGATGAAGGACGGTGCCCTCCTCGTCAACGTCGCACGAGGGCGGGTGGTGGACACCGACGCGCTGCTCGCGGAGTTGCGCGCGCACCGCCTGCGCGCGGCCCTGGACGTCACCGATCCCGAGCCCCTGCCCCCCGACCACCCGCTCTGGCACGCCCCCGGGGTGCTGATCACCGCCCACCAGGGCGGGAACACCGACGCCACCTACCCGCGCATCGCGCGGTTGGTCCGACGCCAGATCGAGCACCTCCTGGCCGGGGAGGAACCGGAGAACATCGTGGTGCGCGGCTGAGGGGCCCGCGCCCACCCGCACCGCACCCCAGACCAGGACTCCCCGAGGGCGGCCACCGGCAGGCGGAGCACGCCCGCCACCGGTGTTCCGCTGACTCACCCACCGGACCCAGCGTGTGACTCACGCCACAATGTGGTAGGCAGGACCCAATGACGGGGTCCGGCGGCGCCCTCGTCCGGGACCACCATCCCGTCATGCACACGACGAAGTCCGCACACCACACGGCGCGCACCGCACTGGGCGCCACTCCCGACACGACCGGAAGGCCACCGACATGAGCACCCCACCTCCCCCCACCACCCCGCCACCCTCGGATCCCCGCGACCCCCACGGCACAGCCCCCCAGCAGCCCTACGGGACACCTCCCGGGCAGTCCGCCAACGTCCCCCCGGCGCAGACCTACGGTTCGCCCCAGGGACAGCCCTACGGTTCCCCCCAGGGCCAACCCTCCGGCGCACCGTCCACTGGACCGACGACCCCCTCGAGCGCATTCCCGAGTGCGGCGGACGGACCGGGGTTCTTCAAGGCGCTCTTCGACCTGCAGTTCCGCCACTTCGTCACCCTGAGGTTCGCGAGCTTCATCTACATCCTGGGGATCGCCGTGGCCGCGCTCTTCTGGCTGACGGAGATCATCTCGGGCATCGTCGTCGCAGGCAGTGGCCAGGGTGGTGGAGTCCTCGTCGCCGCCATCCTGCTCGGGTGGATCCCACCCCTGATCTGGATCATCACCTTCCGCCTGTCCATCGAGTTCGTCATCGCGATCATCCGCACCTCCCAGAACACCTCGGAACTGGTCGACCGCCGCTGAGGGCCCGGTGCGGACCTGGTGCGGCCCCGCGCCGGAGTCAGCCGGGTCACCCGCACCGATCCCTTGCCCCCGGGGCCGCGGGGTTAGCGTGCCACCAGGGGCCGGACGGACCGTCATCGGGTCGGCCCGTCGGCGACACATCGGGAGGAGCCATCACCATGGGCACGACACGAGGACGGGACCTGGGTCTGCTGCTGCTGCGCACGGGGGTCGGGGCGACACTGGCGGCCCACGGCTCACAGAAGCTGTTCGGGGTGCTGGGTGGACACGGCCTGGACGGCACCGGGGCGTTCATGGACAGTGTCGGGTTCCGTCCCGGCAAGCTCTCCGCACTGCTCGCAGGCCTGGGGGAGTTCGGGGGCGGGAGCCTCATGGCACTCGGACTCGCCGCACCGCTGGGCGGGGCGGCCGGCGCCGCAACCATGGTGGTCGCCTCCACGGTCGACGCCCCCCGCGGCTTCTGGGCGTCCCAGGGCGGCTTCGAGCTCCCCGGCGTCCTCGCGGCCGCCTCCGCCGCGGTCGCGCTGACCGGCGCGGGCAGGTACTCCGCCGACCACGTGCTGCGCGGGAAGCTCGCCCCCTCCTGGCTCGGTCCCGTGGCCCTCGGGGTGTCCCTGGCGACCGCGGCGGGTCTCGCCGCACGTGCCTCTGCCATCCGCTCCGCCGAGGCGCCCGACGGGGCGGGCTCCGACACCCCCTCCGACGAGGGCGGCTCCGCACCGTCCACCGACGCCGCCGAGTGAGGAACACGCACCGGTGAGCGATCCCGTGCCCAGGCGCATCCCGCCCGGGCACAGTGACACGGCGGCCACAGCCCTGTGGGCCGTCGGCACGGCGGTCCCGGCCATCGCCGCCGGCTTCCACTTCTACCGGGGAGCGCCCATCGACGGGGTGGTCTTCTCCGCTGTCGCCCTCGTCTGCCTGGCGGGGCGCAGGACGGACGCCGCCCCCGCGCGTGTGCGCGCGGCGCACCCGCCGGTCCGCCTCACCGCGCCCTGGACCATTGCGGTGGTGCTCGGCGTCGGGGCCGTGCTGGCCGTGGCGCGACGCTACTCGCCGGTCGACGCCCTGCTGTTCGTGGCGCTGGCCGTGCCGGTCCTGTTCCTCACCGCCACCCGGGGCGGACCGCCCCCGTGCGGGGAGCCGGACCCGGACCGGCAGGCACCTGCCGTCCCCGGACCCGACCGTCCCCTGCGCCGGGCCATGGTGTGGTGGGCGTGCCCGGTCTTCGCCCTCAGTGCCTGCGAGCTGGTCAACTACTTCCTCAGCACCTCGGGTCCCGCCGCCGAGCAGGACCACCCCCCGCTCTCGGACGTCGTCACCTCCCTCTTCGACAGCGACTACCGGCGCCTGGTCCTCGCCCTCGTGTGGCTGTGGCTGGGCGTCGGCCTCCTGGAGGCCCTGGGGGTGCTGCGCGTGGTGCGGACCGGTGGCGTGGCGCCCGGTGACGGCGCCGCGGGCCGCCCGGGAGCGGCACGATGACCGCGCGGGCCGTGACGGAGGCGGCCTACCTCGTCATCGGCGCGGGCGTGGTGGTCCTGGTGGTGTGGTCCTCGCGTCACCCGGACAGGGTGGCGCCGACGGGGCGACTGCTGGGGTGGATGTCGGGGTCCCGGGCGGCACGCCTGATGCTCGTGCTCTTCTGGTGGTGGATCGCCTGGCACTTCTTCGTCACGCCCCCGGTCCTCAACGCCTGATCCCCCCGACCGCCCACGCGGACCCGGGGAGCCCGGGCGAAGCACCCCGGGAGCTCTGCCGGGCGCATCACCCCGGGGACCCCTGGTGGGCCACCCAGCGGGATCGGCGTGCGACCCCCCGGCGGGCGGGACACGCAATAGGCTCTGCCCTGTGAGCACGACCCACGAGATCCCCTCCCGTCACGTCCCCAACCTGCGCGACGTGGGCGGCTGGCCGACGACCTCCGGCAGCACCCTCCGACGTGGGGCACTCCTCCGCTCGGCGGCTCTGTCCGACCCCGGCGCGGCCTCCGACCCAGCCATCGAGGGACTCCACCTCGGGGTCGTGGTGGACATGCGCACGGCCCACGAGGCGGCGAGCCGTCCCGACCACGTGCCCCCGGGCGTGCGGCTCGTCCCCGTCGACATCCTCTCGGGGACGGTCGGATCGGCAGCCTCCCTCCCCGCGGCCCTGGCCGAGGGCACGACCAGCCCCGACGAGTTCCTCGCCAACCTCGACGCCCGGGCACTCATGCGCCACACCTACGAGCAGTTCGTGGGCGAGGCGCCCGCCCGCGCTGGCTTCGCCGAGGTGGTGCGCACGGTCCTGGGCGCAGGCGGTGAGCCCGTCCTCCTCCACTGCACCGCGGGCAAGGACCGGACCGGGTGGGCCGTGGCGGTGCTGATGACGATTGCCGGTGCCACACCCGAGGCGGTGACCCGGGAGTACCTGGCCGTCGCCCCCGCGGTCCATGCGCTCTTCGCCGATGACCTGCAGCGCGCCACGCAGGCGGGTCTGGACGCCGACCGACTCCGCCCCCTCCTGGACGTGGACGCGGACTACCTGCGGGCGGCCCTCGACCGCGTCGATGCCGACTTCGGCGACTTCGACGGCTACCTGCACGAGGGGCTGGGACTGGGGGACGCCGAGCTGGAGGGGGTGCGGGCCGTCCTCGTCGACCACTGACCACCGGCCTCAGACCGACGCGGTCGGGCACCGGGTCCGCGGGGCCTCACGCCACGGTCACTGCCGGGCCAGCGACGTCAGCTCGACGCGCGCCTGGCCTCCCGCGTCCACGACGGTGCCCGACAGCGTCTCACCCAGGACCGTCGTGGAGACCCCGACCCCACCGTCCCCCGCATTCCCCGACGCCGTGTACGTCGCCGAGCGGAGCGAGTCGGACAGGGCCGCGAGTTCGGCGTCGGACAGGGAGTCGACCTCCTCCTCCACCTTCGTGCGGCAGTCGTCCAGGAGGTCCGTGGCCGCCACCTGCTGTCCCCGGTAGGCGGAGAACGCACAGGCGGTGTCGGGGTCGTCCCGGGCCATGGCCATCGCGAAACTCTTGAAGGTGCTGCGGGCGACCTCGTCACTGATCCCGCCCGCCGCGTCCCCGGGGCCCGGCCCCCTCCGGTCCCACTCTCCCCGTCCCCGGAGGACGCGAGGTCGAGGGGCGAGCCCACCACGGAGGTCCCGCCGACGCTCGTGGAGAAGAGCATGTACCACGCGTAGTACGCCCCCGCGCACACCACCAGGAGGGCGATGATCATGATGAGGGCCTTGCGCACCCCGCCAGCATGTCACCGCGCTACCGTCTGTGCAGTGGCCGGACGTCCCGACCACCCAGGACCGGGGCACAGGAGGGAGGGGCCGCGCGCATGGAGGCGGACCGCACACTCCCCTCCCGCCCTGCGGGGGGAGGGTCCCCGGCGCCCATCGCCCTGGCCGACCTGCCGGACACCCTGCGTGGCATCATCGGTCCCCGTCCCCACTGGTGGACGGTCGACACCTCCTTCGAGGTCCTCCTCGGTTGCGTGCTCGTGCAGAACACGAACTGGCGCAACGTGGAACGCTCCCTGTCGCGGCTGCGCGCCGCGGGGATCACGGACCCGCCACGACTCCTGGCGTGCGACCCGGCGACCCTGGTCTCCCTGGTGGCGCCCTCGGGTTTCCAGAACGCGAAGGCCGCCGCGCTGCGCGGTCTGTGTGCCTGGTGGGTGGACGAGGGCGGGGCGGACGCCCTGCCCACGGACGGGCCCTGCGCGACGGCGCCCGCCCTCGTCCACCTGCCCACGCCCATCCTGCGGGCCCGCCTGCGCGCACTGCGTGGTGTCGGGCCGGAGACCGCGGACGTGATCATGCTCTACCTGCTCGGGCGGGGGGTGTTCGTGGCCGACGCCTACGCGCGCCGCCTGTTCACCCACCTGGGCTGGCAGGTGCCCCGCAGCTACGACGTCCTCGCGGAGGTGGTGGACACACACCTGGACCTCAGCCTGGCGGGCTGGCAGGAGTTCCACGCCCTCGTCGACGACTTCATGAAGCTCCACGGGCGTTCCGACCGGGACTGGGAGGCGGGCCCGCTCGCCGGTCGGGTCGTCGAGGTCCCGCGCCGCTGAGCCCCACCCCCCTGGGCCCGGACCCGCGGGCCCCACCCCGGCGACTCCCGCTCTCACGCCCTCCGGGAGCGCCACCACCGCACCGCGGCGTCCCACCCGCGCACCGGGTCCCAGGGCGTCCCACCCGCCGCCCGGGCGACGGGGACCGATGCCATCCCCACCGCCGCCGCCACCAGGTGGCCGAGGGTGGTCAACCCGGGGTCGGCCACCAGTGGCACCACGTAGACCACCAGCACTCCCGCCAGGTACGCCCACCGCCACCGACCGGCGAGGTGGTGTCCCAGCACCCCGGTGACCCCGGCCTGGAAGTAACTGACCCCCACGTCACGCACCCCCGCCAGCGTGGACGGGGCCAGGCCCCGGGAGATGACGTACAGGAGCACCCCCTGGCTGACCAGGGTCGCCACCACGTGGCTGGTGAGCCCGACCGCCAGCCACCTGCGTCCCCCGAGCCACCGCTCGGCCGGGGCGAGGAACACCGTGAAGGTCACCACGTAGGGCAGGAGGGAACTGCCGTCGATCCAGAAGAGGCTGCCCACGAGGACCCGCACCGGGTGCTCCGTGAGGTTGAGGATGTTCGTGGACCTCTGCCACAGGACCCGGTCGAGCTCGGACTCCGTCATCGCGCCCTGCGCCAGCGTGGTCGCGAGCAGGATGCCCAACCAGCCGTAGGTCAGCGGGGACCTGCGCACGTACCGTCCCACCAGGTGGAGACCCCGGCGCAGCGCGCCACCCGGTTCCCCGCCGCCGGTCGGCGGGGTGCCCACGCCTCCCGCGGAGCGCCCGGACCCCTCCATCGCAGACGTCCCGCGCCTACTCCGTGCGCCCCAGGAGGTGGGCGTTCGCAGCGGCGGTGAGCTCCCCGTCCACCGGCACCGCCCAGCCGTCGACCTCGCGCACGGGGGCCAGGAGTCGACTGGAGGAGGCCAGCCACAGGGCGTCCGCGTCCTGGAGCTGCCCGACCTGCAGCAGGACCTCCGCGGTGGAGAAGCCGCGGGAGGCGAAGAATTCGAAGGCACTGGCCTGGGTGGTCCCGCGCAGCAGGCCCTGGGCGGTCGCCGGGGTCCACACCCGGTTCCCGGAGCGGACGATGAGGGTGGAGGTCGGGCCCTCCAGGACGTAGCCGTCGGAGCTGGTGAACACGACGTCGTCGGCCCCCCTGCGCGAGGCCTCACGCAGGGCGGCCTTGTTGACGGCGTAGGACAGGGTCTTGGCCCCGGTCAGCAGCCACGGTGCCCGCGAGGCGATGTCGTGGGGGTACCCGCGGTCCAGGAGGACCACGGAGACGCCCTCGCGGCGCTCCCCCGTGTGGTCCCCGGCGGGGAAGGCGATGACCCAGCAGGTGGCGGCGGTGGGTTCGGGGTCCTCGACGCCACGGGTGACGACGACCTTGACGAGCATCTCCGGAGCGGGGTCCGCCAGTGAGGCGACCTGGAGCACGGCGGCACGCACGGCCCCCAGGTCGAGGGCGGGAAGGTCGAGCATCGCGGCGGAGTTCGCGAGCCTGCGCAGGTGGGCGTCCACCGCCTGGGGGTGTCCGTCCACGACCCCGAGCACCTCGAAGATGCCGTCACCCCGGGTCACCCCGAGGTCGAGGACGGAGACGCGGGGCTCTGACGGGTCCACCACGTGCAGGCGCTGCCGGAGCGGGGTGGGGTCGGCCGCCTCCACCGGGGAGACGAGGATGCAGGTGCTCATGACGATCCCTTTCCTGGGGCCGTTCCCGCGCGGGTGGAGCCGTCGGCGCGGGTGCGCGGGTGCGGGCGGTGTCGGCGTCCCCCATCGTAGGGCGACGGGAACGCGACGGCGTCGGGGCGACGAGGGCGTCCCGCCCCCTGCCCGCGGGGAGTCGGGCGGGCGGTCAGCCCACGTGCACGGCCGGGACCCGCGGTGTGTGCACGGCCGCCTCACCGGGGGCGGGGAGACGGGCGAGCGCCTCGAGCAGGTCCCCGGTGGCGCCGGCGTAGCACACGCGCACCCACCCCTCACCGCGCGCGCCGAATGCGGATCCGGGCGCCACGGCCACCCGTCGTTCGAGGAGGAACTCCTCCGCCCAGGTCGCCACGTCACCGCCGGAGACGTGGGAGACGTCGATCCACAGGTAGAAGGCGCCACCGGGGTGCAGGTGGTGGATGCCGCGGGAGGTGAGCAGGGCGGAGGCGGCGTCACGGTTGGCGAGGTAGTGCGCACGGGACTCGGCGACCATGTCCTGCGGCCCGGTGAGCGCCGCGAGCGCGGCGACCTGGGCGGGTGCGTTGACGCAGCTGGCGATCGCCTCCTGGGCGGCCCGGACCCGGTCCGCGATGCCCGGGGGCGTGACGAGGTACCCGATGCGGCCCCCCGTCAGGGCATAGGTCTTGGACAGGGAGTAGACGCCGGTCACCCGGTCGGGGTCGAGGGCTGCGGCGCTGGTGAAGCCGGCGTCGTAGGTCAGTTCCTCGTACACCTCGTCGCTGATGACCCACAGGTCGTGGCGCCGGGCGAAGTCGACCAGCGCCTGCACCACTGCGCGTGGGTACACGACGCCGAGGGGGTTGGAGGGACTGTTCACCACGACCGCACGGGTCCGTTCCGTGACCAGTGACTCCAGCGCCACGACGTCGGGCACGAAGGCGTCGCGCGCCTCCAGCGGGTAGGGCACGGGCACCGCCCCCACCAGGCGCGGGGCCATGGCGAAGGTGGAGTAGCCGGGGTCGGGGACCAGCACCTCCTCGCCCGGCGAGAGTGTCATGACCATCGCCAGGTGGAGGGCCTGGGAGCCCCCGGCGGTGACGTGGACCCGGTCGACGTCCACCCCGTACCCGTTGCGGCGTCGCAGCTTGTCCACGATCGCCTCCCGCAGGGGGAGGATCCCCGAGTTGTGGGTGTACCCGGTGAAGTCCTCCATCCAGGCACGTGCGGCCGCCTCGCGGATGTGGGGCGCCACCTCCCACTCGGGCTCACCCACCGAGAGCCTGATGACATCGTCCATGGTGGCGGAGAGCTCGAAGATGCGACGGATCCCCGAGGAGTGGACGGAGCGGGCCAGCGCGGAGACCTGCGGCATTCGGACACACTCCCCTCGGTACGGACTTCTTCTGCACCGAGTATGGACTTCACCAAGTCGGGCGCGCGAGGGTGTCCCACGGGACACCTGGTCCACCAGCGTCAGGATGCCGGTCAGCGGGTCCCGGGTGTCGTGGGGCTCAGGCCTTGGTGGAGGCGAGCGCCCACCACACCAGGACCGGTTGGAGGAACAACCTCGTGAGGCGCCGCGCGTCGCTGTCCAGCCCGAACCCGTCGCGCCGGTGGACGAACTGGGAGACATTGCCGGGGAACACGGCCACGAAGAAGGCGGCAGCCACGACCCCCAACGTCCGGCGGTACCGGACCGGGGCCACGGCCAGGGCGGAGCCGAGGGCCACCTCCACCACTCCTGACGCGAGGACCGTCGTGTCCGGGTCCAGGGGGATGGCGTCGGGAACCTGTGCCCGGAACTCGCGTCGTGCCCAGGTCAGGTGGCTCGTGCCCGTGAACACCAGCATCGAGCCCAGTGCCACCCTCCCCAGTGCGCGCACGGGTGCGGGCACGTCGCCGTGCCCGTGGTCCCTCCCGCGTCCGCACTCCCGCAGGTGGGTGTGACCGTGCCTGTGATGTGTCATGAGGGCGTCCTCCCCGGGGATGTGGTTCCCCGAGCATCCCAGACCCCGGCCCGTCG
>NZ_CCXH01000093.1 GCF_000820725.1 Actinomyces polynesiensis
AGCCACGCCCCGGCGTCCGGCGCCCCGGCGTCCGGCGGTCAGCGCGCCCGCGCGGGGGCCTCCCCCGACCCGGCCCTGCGGGGATGAGTCGTGCCGAGTTGAGGATGAAGGCGGACTCGGACCCGACGTGCACGACGGCGGCGGCCACGGGGCCCAGCACCCCGAAGGCGGCGAGCGTCATGCCGATCGCGTCGACCACGAGCGTCCCCACGAAGTTCACCATGATGGTGCGTCGCGCGCGTCGTGCCGTGCGCACCAGGGTGACCAGGTCCCCCAGGTCGGAGCTGATGAGCACCACGTCGGCGCTCTCCCGGGCGACATCGGTCCCCGATCCGATCGCGATCCCCACGTCGGCGGCCGCGAGCGCGGGGGCGTCGTTGACCCCGTCACCGACCATGGCGACCACGTGTCCCGCGGCGCGTTCGGCGGAGACGATCCCGTGCTTGTCGGTGGGGAGCAGGCCCGCGCGGACCTCGTCGACCCCGACCTGCCCGGCGATGGCCCTCGCCGTGGCCTCCGTGTCCCCGGTCAGCATGAGGACCCTCAGACCCAGGTCGTGCAGGTCCGAGACGCACCGGGCCGCGCCCTCGCGCAGCTCGTCGGCGACGAGGAGGGTACCCGCCCAGCGTCCGTCCACCGCGACGTGCACCGGCGTCGTCCCCCCGAAGGGTGCCTCCACCGTGGCGGGGGCGTCCCGCACGAGGCGCGCACTGCCGACCCGCACCTCGTGTCCCCCGACCCGGGCGGACACCCCCATGCCGAGGGAGTGGTCGGAGTCCTCCGGGACGGCCACGGTGAGGTGGCGTTCCCGCGCGAGGTCGGCGACGGCACGCCCCACGGGGTGCTCGGAGTGCCACTCGGCGCCTGCGGCCAGTGCCACCAGGTCGCCCTCGTCGACCCCGGGCGCGGGGCGCACGGCCACGACGCGGGCCTGCCCGAGCGTGAGCGTGCCCGTCTTGTCCAGGACCACGGTGTCCACCCCGGAGAGGACCTCCAGGTGCGTCCCGTCGCGGACGAACGCCCCGGAGCGGGCCGCACGCGCGATCGAGGCGAGAATGGCGAGCGGGGTGCCCGCGGCGATGCCGCACGCCCCGGCCACGATGACCACGGAGATGGTGGCACGGGCGTCGCGCGTGACCACGAAGGTCACCAGCGCGGCGGCGAGCGCGACGAGGACGAGGATGCCGGCCAGCCGGTCGGCGAGACGCTGGACGGGGGCCCGCGACTCCTGGGCCTCCCGCACGGTCGCGATGATCTGCCCGAAGGTGGAGTCCTCGCCCGTGCGTTCGGTGGTGACCTCGAGTGCACCCGCCACCGCGATGGAGCCGGCCAGCACCGGGTCCCCGACCTGCACGTCCACCGGCAGCGACTCCCCGGTCAGGCGGGACTGGTCCAGGCTGGCCGATCCCGCCAGGACGGTGCCGTCCACGGGGACGCGCGAGCCCGGCTCGACCACGACCACCGTGCCCGGCCGGACCTCGGCGAGGGGGACGGTGTCGACCTCACTGCCCCGACGCACGCGCACCGTGGTGGGGAGGAAGGACATGAGGTCGGAGAGGGCGTCGCGGCCCCGGTCCATCGAGAGGTCCTCGAGGATCTCCGCGGCCAGGACGAAGGTGGTGATGACGAGCGCGGTCGTCCACTCCCCGATGGCGGCGGCCGCGGCGATGGCGATGAGCATGGACAGCTCCATGCTCATCCGCCGCTCCTTCACGTCCTCCCAGGCCTCGACGATGATCGGCCAGCACCCGGCGATCAGGGCTGCGACCGAGACGGGTCCCAGCACCCAGGTCGGTGAACCCAGGGCCCCGGCGACGCCGACGACGACGGCGCACGCGGCGACGGCGACCGTGCGGCGGAGGTCACCGCGGTCGATGCGCTGCCACAGTCCCGGGTCCGCGTCGGCCTCGTGGGCGGTGGCGGGAGGCGGGACGTCGGCACCGGCGCGCTGCGGGCCGGGGTCCTGCGTCGTCGTGGCGGTCGCGGCAGCGGG
>NZ_CCXH01000094.1 GCF_000820725.1 Actinomyces polynesiensis
GTCCTGCGTCGTCGTGGCGGTCGCGGGCAGCGGGGATGCGGGGGCCGGGCCGGTCGGGGTCGTCGGCTGCACGTGGTCGGGAGCCTCCACGGGGTCGGGGGACTGCCCGGGGTCGGGGGACTGCCCGGGTGCCGGTGGGGTGCTCACGAGGCCGCCCCCTCCGCCGTTGCCGCGGTGCGTGCCACGGCCCGGTGGTGGGCGGGGACCTCGTCGACCATGTGCTCGGCCTGGAAGAGGGCCTGGTGGATGAGGGTGCGTGCGTGCTCGTCGACGAGGCGGTAGTAGACGCGGGTGCCCTCCTGCCGGGTCGCCACCACGCGCGCCCAGCGCAGCTTCGCCAGGTGCTGCGACACCGCCGTGGGCGGTCGGCCCACCCGGCTGGCGAGCACGCCGACGGGCAGCTCCCCGTCCTCCAGTGCCAGGATCAGCCGGACCCGCGTCTCGTCGGAGAGCAGCGAGAACACCTCGGTGGCCAGGGCGACGTGCTCGTCGTCGGCGGTGCCCGGGGCCAGGACGTCTGCGCCCGGGTCGGGGAGGTCCGTGCCGGGAGCGGAGGGTCCAGCGCTGGGCACGGAAGGTCCGGCGCCGCGAACGAGGCGGGCCCCCACGGGCGCCGACCGCCGGGGGCCGGGACCCGGAGCGCTCACCTGCATGTCTGCATCCATGTGCAGATAACAGAAGCCTTGCCTCAGTCGGAGGAAGCCCTTTCGTCCCCTGCCGGGAGGTGGGCGGTGGTCCCACCGGAGTGACGTGGCGCCCCCGTGCCCGGGGAGGGGGTCCGGCCCCCACCGGCCCGCCGGGCACGGGCCCGGTCGTCGGGGGCCCGATCGTCGGGAACCCGGTCGTCGGGAACCCGGATCCGCGGGGTCGTCGAGGGCCGTCGCCGCCTGGTCCAAGGACCACGCAGCCACCAACTGATCCACCGACGGTCCCCGGTCCCGACCGGGCACTGACCACGCCGCCCCACCGGACCCATCCCCGGTGGGGCGGCGTCGTCGTCCAGGGGGTGATGCCTCCCCTCAGCCCGCCGATGCCCTCCCCCGACCCACGAGCCCGGCCCGCAGCAGGAGGACGTGGAGCTGGCAGCCGAGGCACAACCCGAAGGCAGCGTTGAGGAACGCCGCAAGGAAGGCGATCGCGGCCGAGACCACGACGGCGTGGGGCACCCCCACCAGCGCGAGCGCCAATCCGACCCCGGTCACCAGGAGGCCCACCCCCTGGGCGAAGGTCGGCGGAGCCGCGTCCTCGAGCTCGTCGGGCGGGGACAGACGCGGGCGCACCAGGCGTTGGAAGAGCAGACCCCAGGGATGACGTCCCACCCCGGCGAAGGCACCCCAGGCGAAGAGCACGACCAGCACCGCGAGCAGGACGAGGGCCGCAGTGCGGGCCCCCTGCAGGTCCAGGGCAATGGTCACCAACAGCAGCACCGAGGTGATCGCGGCACCGAAGCGCGGACCACGGGGGTCGACCCGGGTCGGGCGTATTCCGGCGCCGTTGGGTCCCCCCGCGGGGAGCGGGGCATGCGCGTCGGGGGGCGAGGTCCGCCCCACAGCCCGGGCACCACCCGTCGACGAGGACGGGGAACTGTCGGGTGAAGTGGTCATGCTGGCACCTCCAGGAGCTCGTCGATGGCGTGGGTGAGGTCGTCCCGCGAGGGTGCGCCGACGATGCGTCGCCGGACCCGGCCCGACCCGTCGACCAGCAGCAGGGTCGGCGTGCTCGCGACGTGGAAGCGGTCGGCGATGTCGGGGCGGTCGACCAGGTCGATCTCGCGGTGGTGGGCACCGGGACGCTGGTCGACCACCCCGCGCACGAGGCGCGCAGTCCCGGGGCAACGCGTGCACATGGGCGTGGACAGTTGGAGGACGGTCAGGCGGGAGTCGGGCTCAACGAGGTCGACCGCGGCTCCCTCCGCGTGGCGCACCCGCCCCTGACGGACACGGAGGACCACCCCGATGAGCACGCCCACCAGGACCAGGCCCGCAAGGACCGCCAGCGTCATGGTGGTGACGCTACGGGCGTTCGCACACGTGCGCGACCCCAGTCCTGCGCACCGGATGATTGTGAAAGATCCTCTGGGAAGGCATCCGAGGGGACCCGGTGCGAGCGAGGTCGGCACACAGCGGGGCGGGGCAGTGCCCGTTTCGTTCCGGACACTGCCCCGCCCCTGCTCCTCGGCCGAGAGCCCCGACTCAGCCGCGACGCCTGCGTGAGGCGAGCGTCAGACCCGTCCCACCGGCGGCGAGAAGGCCCAGTGCAACCAGGACTGCGGTGGACAGACCCGTGTGGGCCAGGCCCGTGGACTCCGACTGGTCAGACCCCGAGGCTGAAGACCCCTGGGTGGCGGAGGAGTCTCCACCGTTCGTCGACCCGCCGTTGTCGGACCCACCATTGTCGGACCCACCGTTGTCGGTGCCGCCGTTGTCCTCCGACCATGCGGGCACCAGGACCGAGGAGCCCGCGACGGGGATGTCGACGCTGTCGGTCAGGCCACCCTCGCCCACCGCATCGCCGGAGAGCTTGACGGAGGTCCCGTCGATGTCGACGTCGAGGGACCTGCCGAGGTACTTCAGGCCAGTGACACCGCCCGTGGCACCATCGAGGCGCACCACCGTCGGGGTGCCCTCATCGACCCGGTAGCCATTCGCGATCCAGATGTTGTCGATGTAGTTCGAGATCCCGAACAACGAGGGCCGGACACCGCTGGCGTTCGGCGTGCCGCCCGCCTTGTGGTCGCCGGTGGAGTTGTACACCTCTGCGAACCAGCCGGACTTCACCATGTCCCTGTTGAAGGAGTTGACGATGACCGTGGCCATGTCGCGCAGCTGTGCCACCGAGTAGGAGTCCGTCGAGGTGCTGGCACCGGTCGCTGCTCCGCCGATCGCCTCACCGTCCAGGAGTCCGTAGGTGGTGAGCTGCATGTCCGGTGCCTTCACCGCGAAGTGTCCGAGGCCCGCCAGCTGCTCGGTGTCGTCGTAGTCGCGCATGTACCGCTCCATGACCTTCTGGCGGTACTCGTCGTCCAGCTGGTCGGCGATCAGTGCGGTCGTCGTGTAGAAGGACCATCCGGCCTTGACCCAGCGCCCCTCCTGATCGCGGTAGTCGGGCCCCTCGGTCGGGTCCGACCACGGGCTCGAGGTCCGTGAGGTGTCGAGGAAGACCTTCTGCACGGTCGGGAAGACAGTTCCCTCGCTGTTCTGCGTGGTCGGGAAGAACCAGTCCTCGTAGTCCTTGGTCAGGTCCGTGATCATCGTCGTGAAGGTGGTGGCGTCGTCCTCGTGGCCGAGCAGCTCCGCGATGCGGGACCCGAAGTTGAGGTCGTAGATCAGGGAGGCGACGAACTCCGCGTCACGCTCATCCGTGTAGTTGTTCGAACCGTAGATCCACCGCATGTTGTGGCTCGCCCAGATGAGGTTGGCCCGGAGGTTGTCGTAGATCGAGGCCAGCTTGTCCTTGTCACCCGTCACCGAGTAGAGGATCCAGGCCGTCTGGGCCTTGCGGGACGGGAGCGACTCCCCCTTGAGGGCGCCGATCACCGGGCTCGAGTCCGTCCCCACACCGTTGGTGTCGGTCGGCTCTGCGCCGGTCATGGAGACCGACTCCATCATGCCGATGAAGGAGTCCCAGGAGGCGTCCGGATCGGTGTAGACGAGCTGTTGCATGCCCAGCAGGGAGTCCCAGCTGGCCACGTTCCTGGTGCCAGGGGTCCCGTGCATCCACAGCGAGGGCTTGCCCGTGCCCAGCTGCAGGTACTGGTTGCCGGTCTCGGGTGTGGCCGGGAGGACGTTCATCTCCAGGTTGACCCATGCCTTGTAGTAGAACGACTTCATCTGGTCGGCAGTCACTCCTCCGTCGGCCACCCGCTGGATCGAGTAGTCCTCGACCGCGGGGACACTGGAGACGTAGCCGTCCCAGAAGGACTGCCAGTGACCGAGTGAGCCCGCGGCGCGCGAGGCCGCGCCGAGTGCTCCGGCACGCGAGTTGGACGGCCCGTCCGCGTCGGACGGGGACAGCGCGTTCCCGGACTTGGCGTTGATCGCCCAGCCGACGCCCACGACAGATTCGGCATCCGCGGACAGGTCCGCGGTCCAGAAACCGGAGGTGGTGGTCGGGGTGGCCGAGGCCCCCATGTCCCGCTCCGCAGCTGCCTGGGAGCTGTAGAAGGTGGGCACGGACCCCTCGGGCAGGGCGATCGTCCGTGTGGCGTGCTCACCCACGATGGTGATCGTGTTCGAGGTGGAGTCGTAGGTCGTGCCGGACCCCTCGAAGGCTCCGCCGACGACGGGAACGGATCCCTCGGGAAGCCCCTCGGGATCGATGGAACGCACGAAGGCATCGACATCGGTGGAGTCGAAGTACTCCTCGGTGCTGATCGTGCCCGAGCTGTAGTGCCCGGTCATCGACAGGGAGGCCGGGGTCCAGGAGTAGTCCACCGAGTCGGCCTGGGAGAGCACCGCGGCCGAGGACGAGGCGTGGACCGACATCCGTCCGAAGGTGGTCGAGGTGCCCTTCCCGATCTGGAACACCTTGATCGAGAACGTCTTGGTCCCGGTCCAGCCCGTGATCTTCTGGAGGTCGAACACCAGCTCACCGGTGTCGGTGGTGTCGTGCCGCACCTCCTTGTCCCCACTGCCGTCATTGACCTTGAGCGCCCACTGACCACCTGTCATCGAGTCGACGTGGACCGACAGGTAGGGGGTGGCACCCAGGTCGGCCGTGATCGCCTTGGACTGCACGTAGCGGTAGTTCTCCCCCGCCTTCGATGACAGCGCGAGGGTGGCGGCCCCGTCTGCGGCCGTCAGGGAGATGTCCGAGTTCTGGGGGGTCCACCCGGCCGTCGTCTCGAAGTCGTCGCTCCAGGCCACCGCGGTTCCGGAGTCCGTCCTGATCGACATCGACTTCACGGTGACCGACGGCGCCGGACCTGACCCACCGTTGGAGGCCCACAGCTTGATGCGGAAGGGGGTGCTCGCGGAGATCTTGTTCGCCTGCATCGCCGCAGCCAGGTCGAAGGTCTGCACGGACTCCCCTGTGGAGGAGGTGTCGGCGACGACCGCCGTCTGGGCGTCGTCGCCGTTGCCGTCGGCGGTGTTGAGCTTGATGGCCCACTTCCCCGTCACGGAGGGGACGACGATCTCCAGCTTCGGGTTCGTCGCGGGGTTGATGGTGATGGGGTCCGAGTAGGCGGCCGACCAGTTCTTCCCGTCCAGGACGCGCACGGTCATCCCGTCCTGACCGACGGTCGCCGTCGCGCCGCTGAGCGTGTTCCACACCGAGGCGGAGGAGTCGAAGACCTGGTTCCACAGGACCTTGTCGCTGCCGGGATCCGCAGTGGATCCCTCGCCCTCGGCGGGCCGCAGGTAGGTCGTGAGCACATCCGCGGTCGACACCGCATTGTCCCAGGCATAGAACCCGGTGGACAGGGGCAGGTCGGTCCCTGAACTCCCCTTCAGCTCGGTGCTGGCACCGGAGGTGTAGGGGTTGAGGACGACCCTCGACCCGGGTACCGACAACCAGCGCTGCTGGGTGGCGCTGGAGTCCGACAGTGAGGCGTTGGTCGCCCCGCCACCGGTCTGCGGTGCCTCAGCAGCTCGTGCCGCTGCCGGGACCCCGACCGCGCCCGCCACGAGGGCGAGGACTGCGGGGACGACAACTGCGTGACGAGACAGTCTCATCAGCTCGACATCTCCTTCGATGGGACGGGAGCCGGGACGGTCACCCGGCTCTGCGAAGGTCCCGACGGCGCCGTCAGCCATCGACAGAGGTGCCTGAACAGCCTTGGTCCTGCATGGTCCACCTGTTACCGAAACGCTTCGCTTCCTGAGAGTCTAGCCCATGCACCTCGCTCGGTGTGACGCCCCGGACCCGCATGTCCGCCACGCACCGGGGCCGGGAGCCACCCACACCCCGACCCGGGGGCTCCCCCCGGGCGCCCACCCCCCCGGCACGGTCCCTGCGGCCCGCCGCCCGGACCACCACCTGACGGACGTGGGTGGACACGGAGGAGCCCCGACCCGGATGGGTCGGGGCTCCGATGGTCAGCGGGTACGTCGGTACCCGTCGCGAGCTGCGACAACACCGACAGTCCGATGACGTGTGCGGTGTCAGCGCTTCCGGCCGGTGAGCGCCCCGTAGATGAGCAGGACGATGATCGAACCGACGATCGCCATGATCCAGGCGCTGAGGGACCAGAAGTCCTGCATGACGTCGACCTTGAAGATCAGGCCGCCGAGCCAGCCGCCGACCATGGCACCGATGACGCCCAGGATGAGCGTCGCGAACCAACCACCCGGCTGGTCACCGGGAATGATGGCCTTCGCGATCGCCCCTGCGATCAGGCCCAGTAGAAGGAATCCCAAGAATCCCATGATGTCCATCCTCTCTTGATGTCGATGGGAAGCATCAACACCCCAACCCTCACACACCCTCCCGGGGGTCGCATCCGCTGGCGTGCGGGCACCTGCTCCGCGCACCGTCCGACAGCCGGGTCTCAGCGGACCTCCGCACCGGTCACGCGCTCATCGAGGAGCCTGACCATCGCCTCCTCCGTGATGATCGGGATCCCGTACTCCCGGGCCTTCCGGGCCTTTCCCGACATCGAGTCCGGATCTCCCGCCACCAGCACCTTGGCGGACCGACGAATCCCACCTGGTTCGAGACCGGCCCCGAGGATCCGCCGCTCCCACTCCTCCCGGGAGAGCAGGCGCGGGCTGGTCACCACCACGCGGTCTCCCGCGTCGAGCACCAACCCGCGACCCGCCCTGCACGGCCTCGGGGAGCCCGGGGAGCCCCCCATCCGTCCGTCGCCCGCCACGCGGCCCACCCCACCCTCGGGAGTGGCTCCCCGTCCCGTCTCCGTGCCGACGGAGCGCAGGGTCCCGGACGCGATTCCGGCGGGGACGCCGAGCAGCCGTGCCACGGCCGTGAACTCCTCGACCTCGGAGTCCTCCAGGACACCGTCCTCCCATGCCGCACGGGCCAGTTCACCCAGGTAGCGCACGTGCAGGTCGAGGAGCCCCTGCTCCGACAACCCCGAGCGCGCCGCGAAGCCCAGCAGTTCCGCCTGCTCGGACTGGCTGAGACACCGGTCCAGGAGCGCCCTGTCCACCAGGGCGAAGTACTCCTCGGCGTCGGCGCCGTCCGCGGTGTCCCTCGTGCCCACCGCCCGGGTCATCCACCGCGAGCCGGCCCCACGCGCAGCGGCTCCGTCCGCACGCGTCCACCGTGCGCGACGGGGACCACCACGGGGACGTTCCGTGCCGGGGTCCAGGGGTGAACCGTGCCCGTGGGGCGCCCACCCGCAGAAACCGTCGACCTCCCCCAGTACATCAGCCCAGGGGAGGGACCCACCCGCCCTCGTCAGGTAGTACCCGAAGAGCTCTGCGGTGGCCCTGGCGTCGCCCAGCGCGGAGTGCGCGTTGCGGAGGTCGACACCCGCCGCGGCGCAGCAGTCCGCGAGCCCGACGCTCGGTACCGACAGGAAGCGGCGGGCGTTCCTCATGGTGCACACCGACGGCGGCACCGCGCCAGTGGCCAGGCGTCCGGCGCGGACCATCTCCGAGGTGAGGAAACGGACGTCGAAGGAGGCGTTGTGCGCGACCAGGGCCCGCCCCTCCAGGACCTCCTCCAGGTCCTCGGCGACGTCCCGGAAACGGGGTGCCCCCAGGACGTCGGAGGCAGTGATGCCGTGGACGCGGGTCGCACCCACGTCACGGCCCGGATTGACGAGCGTCTCCCACTCGTCCTCGACCGAACCGTCAGGGTGCAGTGCCACGACACCGACCTCCACGATCCGGTCGGACCTCGGGCTGAAACCGGTCGTCTCCAGGTCGAAGACCGCGTATCCCCGCATGGGTACCCTCCCGTTGCGCATGTGTCCGTCCAGGTTCCCACGTCGTCCGCGTCCGGGGACGGTCCATTCCGGCGCGGTACCGGGCGTCAATCCCGGGGACGGGCGCGTGGTGGGGCGGACACGGACCCGAGGGACCCGGGGAGGTCCGCACCTGGCACCACCCCCGCCGTCGCCGCCCCCGCCGCGGACCCGACGCGCTCGGTCGGACCCGCCACGAAGAGGTACTCCGTGTTGCGCAGGTGCGAGACGCGACCGACCTTCTCGCCCGAGGCGTTGAAGATCCCGATCTGGGCGCCGACGTAGCGCTTGGAGTCGAAGGCCAGCACCCGTACGTCCTCGTACCCCGCGGTCCGCAGCGAGTGCACCATGTCTCCGGGACTGACCCAGGACTCGTCGTTGTAGGAGACGACCAGGACCTCCGCGCGGGCGCAGGCAATGATCCCCGCGAGCGCGACCGGCATCTCGCGCTTGCGGTTGAAGACCGACTTCGTGGACTCGTCCCGGCTGTCCACACGCTTGTTCGCGACCCCGTAGTGTTCGGGGGCGTCCCACCGCACCAGCGTCTCCCAGACGTGGTAGTTCGTGAAGTACCGGTGCTGGTTGTAGGGAGGGTCCAGGTACATCAGGTCCACGGTGGGCAGGGATCCCACGAGCTCCACGGCGTCCCCTCGAACCGCCCGACCGGGGCCCTCGAGGAGGTGGGGGGCACGCAGCTCGAGGGCGTTGTGGGACCGCGGGGACCAGGTCTTGAGGTAGGCCATCTGCATGCCGGTGGTGGAGTCCACGCGGTCCGCCGCCTCGACGAGGCTGGTCAGGAGGACGGGGAACAGGGGGGAGTCCCGGTACTCCGCCTCCAGCACGTCACGGATCGCGTCGATGCGCCGACCGTTGGCGGGCTGGATGTAGCGGGCGTCCTCGCAGAAGGTCCGGGTGAAGTAGCCCCGCCGTCCCGGCAGTGCGGACAGGCGTGCGAGGGCGTCCCCGACCTCTTCCCGGTCGACATCACGGGCATCGGTGGCGACGTAGCACTGGGCCAGGACCTCGGAGTAGGTCGCGATGTCGCAGGCGGTGACGTGCAGACCACGCCTCTTGAACTCCTGCGCCACCCGGGTGGTACCCGTGAAGAGGTCCACGGCCGTGGTGGCCCCGGTGGCCGTGGCGATCCTCCCCAGGGCGGGGACCAGTGTCCTCTTCGACCCCAGGTACTTGATCACGTGGGAAGTCTAGGTGCGCCCCACCCCCGGGGGAGGTCCGTCCGGCGGTCAGTGGGACACGGTGCTCCCCACACCCCGTGACCACCCCGACGCGACGAGGGCGGGAGCGACCACTGACCGCACCGGTCCCTCCGCGCGCGCTGGCGCACACTGTCCCCTAGCGTGGACACCGACCTCCGGACCGGCACCGACGCCGGGCCCGGTCCACCCATCCGCGGAGGAGACCACTGATGACCACCCAGGACGAACCCACCGAGTTCACCGCGGGGGAACGCGCCGCGATGAAGGAACGCGCGAAGGAGCTCAAGGCGGCGCGGCCCGGGAAGGGCCGGGCCAAGGTCGACCCCGAGGTCGCCGTGCTCGAGAAGATCGCGGAGATGCCCGAGGACGACCGGGCCATGGCGGAGAGGATCCACGCACTCGTCAAGGAGCACGCCCCGGACCTCGGCACGAAGACCTGGTACGGCATGCCCGCGTACACCCGCGACGGGAAGGTCGTCTGCTTCTTCCAGGCGGCATCGAAGTTCGGCGCGCGCTACGCGACCTTCGGTTTCGTAGGGCGCGGCCCATCTCGACGAGGGCGACATGTGGGCGACCTCCTTCGCCCTCCTGCACATCGGGCCGGCCGAGGAGGAGCGCATCGTGGAGCTCCTGGAGAGGGCCGTGGGCTGAGGCCATCCCCGGCGGTCGTCGGGGCCCTGACCGAACGGGTCGACCGCCGCGAGCATGCTGGCGCCGTCACGCGGCGCATCTCCGACGGGGCCGAGCGGCTGGACACCCCGTCGCGGCCCACCTCGGTCCCACGTGCGGCCCGCGGCGAGGATTCCTGTCAGTGTCATGGTCCCGGGTGGGGGGTCGAGCTCATGGGGGGACCACTCCGGTAGAGCTCGGTGACGAGGTCGATGAGGCTGTGGACGAGCGGTGGCGGGTCGTCCCTGCGCCAGGCGATGGAGACGGGGATTCGGGGCCCGTCCGCGATGAGCCGGTAGGTGACGCCGGGTCGGGGATAGTGGGCACGGGTGGCCTCCGCGGTGGTCCCGACACCCTCGCCGGCGGCGATCGCGTCCAGCCATTCGTCGACGTCGCCGGTGTGCACGACGGAGTGGGGTCCCTGACCCGCTGGCCAGAGATCGAGGTGGGTGGTGCCGGTGCGGGCGTCGATGAGAACGGTGCGCCCGGCGACCTCGGCCATGCGCAGGCTGCGCCGACTCCTCCAGGGGTCATCGGTGGCAAATGCGACGAGGCGTCGCTCCAGGCCCACGACGACGGAGGCGAACCGGTCGGAGTCGACGGGGGTGCGCACGACGGCCGCGTCGCAGTGGCCCTCGGCGAGGCCGGAGGTGGTCGTGTTCGCGCGGACGAGCGCGAGACGTGTTCCGGGATGGGTGCTCACCCATCGACGTTGCAGGGCGACGGTGTGGCTGCCGAGGGCGGCCCACGCATAGCCGAGCCGGAGGCTGGTACGCCCCGAGCCGGCCACGTCGGCGATCCTGTCGGCCTCCACGAGCACCCGTCGGGCCTGGTCGGTGACCGCCAGGCCGACCGGGGTCGGGACGCTGTGCCGGGGCCCGCGACGGATCAGGGTGACACCGAGGTCGTTCTCCAGGGCCTTGAGCGTCCGGGAGACGGCGGCCTGGGAGACCCCGAGGTCGATGGCCGCGTCCGTGAACGTGCCTGCGTCCACGACGGCGACCAGGGCACGGAGGTGAGCGAGCTCGACTGCCATGCGCCAAGCGTATGGCACTGCTGGTGCTTTGCATTTTGTGGATGGTTCCCGTGTCCATACGTTGCTGTCCATGGAGAAGACGGAAACATCTGCACCTGCTGCGCGGCAGCGGGTCCTCGGGGTCGCCACGATGCTCCTCAGCACGCTGTCCAACCAGGTCGGGGCCGGCCTCGGTTCACTCGCCTTCCCTGCCCTCGGACCACTCGGTGTCGTCTCGGTGCGCCAGCTCGTCGCCGCCGCCGTGCTGGTCCCGATCGCCCGTCCACGTCTCCGCACCCTCACGCGGCGCCAATGGTGGCCGATCCTGCTACTGGGAGTGGTCTTCGGGGTCATGAACATCGCCCTGTACTCCGCCATCGACCGGCTCGGCCTCGCCCTGGCCGTCACCCTTGAGTTCCTCGGGCCCCTCACCCTGGCTCTCGCCACCTCGAGGCGGCGACCCGACGCGGTCTGTGGACTCATGGCGGCAGTCGGCGTCGTCCTCATCACCGCCCCGAAGCCGTCCAGCGACTTCCTCGGGATCGGCCTGGGACTCGCCGCCGCCGCTGCCTGGGCCGCCTAAATCCTGCTCAATCAGGTGGTCGGTGCCCGCATCCCCGGGGGGCGCGGTACCTCGGCCGCCGCGGGCGTCTCGGCCCTCATCTGGGCGCCGGTCGCCGCTGTGACCTTCCTCCTCCGACCCCCGACCCCGGGGGCGCTCCTGCTGGCCGTGGCCTGCGGGGTGCTCTCCTCGGCGGTGCCCTACCTGGCCGACCTGGTCACACTGCGCCGGGTGCCCGCCTCCCTGTTCAGCGTCGTCATGAGTACCAACCCCGTACATGCGGCCCTCATCGGCTGTCTCATCCTGGGAGAGGCACTCGCCGTCAACGAGTGGGTCGGCATCGCCGTCATCGTCACCAGCAACCTCGTCGTCACACTCCTGCCCGGTCGGAGTGGGGACCGTGTCACCGGGATCCCCTCGGGCACCCGCGTGCTGCCGCCCGCACGCGGACGCGGTGTCCACCGCCCACAGCGCGCTGGGCAGTGGCGTGCTGCCGCGCCAGACAGCTGAAGCGTCAGGATCTCTGCGAAGCAGACAGTCCTGTCACCGACGCTCGGTGACGCCGGGCTCGGCGCCGACGATGATCCCCTCGACGACCTCGTGGACGGCGGACTCGTCCGGCGGACCACCGAGTTCGGCCGCGAAGAGCAGATGCCCCGTACCGATGAGCGCGTTGGCCAGTACAGCGGGGGTGGCGTCGGCACGGATGCGGCCGAGCCGCTGTTCGGCAACCAAGTACTCCGTCAGGCCGCCGGCCGCCTCGGTGAGCATCGGAACTCCTTGACGAGCCCCTGTCCGGAGCCGCGCGCGAAGCCCGTCGCGGGAGAGCACGAGTCGGACGACTGCCAGCCCCAGCGGGTCGAACAACCGAACGAGCGCCGTCGAGAGGTTCTCGATCACGGTCCGTCTGCCAGCTCGGTCGCCCAGGTCGACCGACATCGCGTCGACAGCAGCGATTCGCTCGCGAACGAGTGTCGCGAGGAAGTCATCGAAGTCGGCGAAGTGCCGGTGCAGAACGCCTTTGGCGACACCGGCCTCCTCGGTCACGGTCCGGCTCGTGAGACCTTCTGGTCCGTCGCGGAGCAGCACCCGCTCCCCAGCGGCGAGAAGACGGGAACGCGCATCGCGCAGCGCCACTCCGGTAGGCATCGCACTCCGTCCGCTTGTGAATGGGCACCCGCCCACTTAGAGTGGGCGCATGGTCACTCTACCTCCTGGGACTCCTCCGGCGGACGACGCCCCGCACAACCACCGCGAACTCGCTGAGTCATTCGGATCGGATGCCGACAAGTACGATCGCGCGCGGCCCCGGTACCCCGCCCCACTCATCGGCGCCATCGGCGATCGACTGCCGGGTCCCACGGTCCTCGACGTGGGAATCGGCACCGGCATCTCCTCCGAGCCGTTGCGCCAACGCGGACTCTCCGTGCTCGGCGTCGAGCCCGATCCGGACATGGCGGCGCTTGCGCGCGCCAAGGACTTCTCGGTCGAGACAGGACGGTTCGAGGACTGGGACCCGGCCGGTCGGACCTTCGACGGCGTGATCGCCGGGCAGACCTGGCATTGGATCGACCCGGACGCAGGGGCGTCGAAGGCCGCGAGCGTCCTGCGCCCGAGCGGTCAGATCGCGCTCTTCTGGAACCTGGGACTCCCATCGCCAGAACTGGCTGCCGAGTTCGCCGAGGTCTTCGCCTCCCTGGACACGGGTCTCCCGTTCAATCCCTGGGCTGCCGCGCCACGCGCCGACCCCTACGGTTCGATCATCGACCGTGCCGGCGCCGGTCTGCGTGCGACCGGCGCATTCGGGCCGGTCGAGCGTCTGGCCTTCGCGTGGCAGTCGACCATCGGGCGTGATGCCTGGCTTGAGCGGGCCTCGACCTCGGGCGGCATCAACCGTCTTCCGCAGGACAAGCTCGACACGCTCCTGCGAGGGATGGGGACGGCGATCGATGCCGTTGGCGGGACACTGCTGATCGACCACACGACGGTTGCGGCGCTGGCCGAACGGCTGCCCGACTGATCCGTTGGGGACGAGGAGGCAACCCTCCGGCTCGCGGAGCCGTTCGCCCTCGTGCCGGGCGGGAACGCCCTTGTCAGGGGTTCGACCGTGTCCGGAACTGTGGAGCCAACGGGACTCGAACCCGTAACCCCCTGCTTGCAAAGCAGGTGCGCTACCAATTGCGCCATGGCCCCTCGAGTGACGGGACGCGAGCCCCGCACGTGTGCCGGTGTCACGGACCTCCCGATCCGGCGACTCCGACCCCGCCCTCGTGCGCCCTCCGGGGTCAGAGCCCCGAGGGATCGTCGGTGACGGACCTCCACAGGTCGGCGTTGGTGGACAGGTCCTCCATGACCTGACGGACGACCAACCCCATCGCCGCAGCGGTGCCGACGGCAGCAAGGGTCGTGATCCACTTCTTCACGGGGGGTCCTCCACATCTCCGCCGACTGCGGATGGTGGGCCTAGATGGACTCGAACCATCGACCTCAGTCTTATCAGGACTGCGCTCTAACCTACTGAGCTATAGGCCCTCCGTGCCCGTGCGGGCACCGGACAATGCTACCCGAGCCCCCCGCCGGCGACAAAACCGCGTCCAGTGAACTGGACCACCGGCCAGCACCGCGGGGAACGGTGGGTCACTCGTCCATCAGGGAGACCCGGACACCGCCCACCAGGGAGGCGATGACGTTGTACAGCAGGGCCCCCAGCGTGGAGATCGCCGTCATGATGATGACGTTGGCGACGGCGAAGACCGTCGCGTAGGACACCACCTTGGGCAGCTTGACGTAGTCGAGCAGGGCCACGAACTTCGTGGCACTGATCTGGTTGAGGAAGTCCTCGATCGAGGAGAAGACGTGCATCCCGTCCAGCATCGCCCACACGACGATCGTGGCGATGACCGTCGCGATCCCCATGGCCACCGAGAGCAGGAACCCGACCTTCATCACGGTCCACGGATCGACCCGGGCGACCACCAGGTTCACCTGGCGCGGCGCGTCCTCGGAGATCTCGATCTCCGTCCCGACGCTTGCACTCATTCGTCACCCTCCTCGACGCCGTCCTGCCCCGACGCTACAGCGTCAGGAGTGCTCCCGTCAGCCGCCCCACCGTCCGTGGTCCCCTCCGGGTCCACAGTTGTCCCCGGGACGGACGAGGGCGACGCGTCCTCCCGCGACGCTGCGGGCGCCCCGGCGGTGCCGTCGGCGGCAGGTGCCTCCGCCGGGGTGTCCGTCGTGGTCGACGTGGGGTCGCTTGCCCCCTCCTCGCCGTTCTCCTCGGGCAGTTCGTGCTCGGTGTTGCGGGTGATGGCGATGATGCGGTCGTGCTCGTCGGGCCGGGCGAAGATCACACCCATCGTGTTGCGTCCGGTCGGACGCACGTCCGCCGCACTGACCTGGACGAGCTTGCCGGACTCCGTGATGACCATGACGTCCTCGTCGGGGTCGACGATGAGCGCACCCACCAGCGCGCCGCGCTCCTCGACCAGCTTGCCCACGCGTACACCGAGGATCCCACGGCCCTTGGTCGGGTACTCCTCGACCGGGGTGCGCTTGGCGTAGCCGCCCTCGGTGACGATGAGCAGGTCCGCGCCCTCGCGCACGACCTCCATGCCCAGCAGCTCGTCGTGACCGCGGAAGCGCATGCCCTTCACCCCCGAGGTGGAGCGCCCCATGGGACGCAACTGCTCGTCGGAGGCGGTGAACCTGGAGGCCTGTCCCTCCCGGGAGACGAGGATCAGGTCGTCGTCGGCGTTGACGATCTGGGCGGAGACCAGCTCGTCGGGTGTGCCGTCCTCCTGCTCACGCAGGTTGATGGCGATGATCCCGCCCGAACGCGGGGAGTTGTACTCCGACAGCCGGGTCTTCTTCACCAGTCCGGACTTGGTGGCGAGCACCAGGTACTCGGCCTGGTCGTAGTCCTCGATGGCCAGCACCTGGGCGATGGTCTCCTCCGGCTGGAAGGCGAGGAGGTTCGCGACGTGCTGACCCTTGGCGTCGCGGCCGCCCTCGGGGATCTCGTAGGCCTTGGCGCGGTAGACGCGCCCGAGGTTCGTGAAGAACAGCAGCCAGTGGTGGGTGGTGGTGACGAAGAAGTGCTGGACCACGTCGTCCCCGCGCAGCTGTGTCCCGCGCACACCCTTGCCGCCACGCCGCTGGGAGCGGTAGGCGTCGGTGCGGGTGCGCTTCGCGAAGCCGTCGCGGGTGATGGTGACGACCACGTCCTCCTGGGGGATCAGGTCCTCCATGGACATCTCCCCGCCGTAGGGCAGGATGCGTGTGACGCGCTCGTCGCCGAACTTGTCGACGATCTGGGCGAGTTCGGAGGAGATGATGTCGCGCTGGCGCTGGGGGGTTGCGAGGATGTCCTCGAGGTCCTCCACGCGGGCGCGCAGGGCCTCGTGCTCGTCGAGGATCTTCTGGCGCTCCAGGGCGGCCAGGCGGCGCAGCTGCAGGGCGAGGATCGCGTCGGCCTGGACCTCGTCGATCTGGAGGAGGTCCATGAGGCCGGTGCGGGCCGCATCGGCGGTGGGTGAGCGGCGGATCAGGGCGATGACCCGGTCCAGGTCCTCCAGGGCCTTGAGGTAGGCGTCGAGGATGTGGAGGCGTTCCTTGGCCTTGACCAGCCGGAACTGGGTGCGCCTCTCGATGACCTCCATCTGGTGGCGGACCCAGTAGCGCACGAACCCGTCGAGGCTGAGCGTGCGGGGGACGCCGTCCACCAGCGCCAGCATGTTGGCCGGGAAGGAGTCCTGGAGCTGGGTGCGCTTGTAGAGGTTGTTGAGGACGACCTTCGCCACGGCGTCGCGCTTGAGCACGATGACGAGGCGCTGGCCGTGGCGGCCCGAGGTCTCGTCGCGCATGTCGGCGATCCCGGTGATCTGCCCGGTCTTGACGAGGTCCGCGATCTTGGCGACGAGGTTGTCGGGATTGACCTGGTAGGGCAGTTCCTTCACCACCAGGCACTGGCGGCCGTGGATCTCCTCCACGTCCACCACAGCGCGCTGGATGATGGACCCGCGCCCCGTGCGGTAGGCGTCCTCGATGCCGCGACGCCCCAGGATGGTGGCGCCCGTGGGGAAGTCGGGGCCCTTGATGCGGGCCATGAGTGCCTCGAGGAGCTCCTCGCGGGTGGCCTCGGGGTGCTCGAGTGCCCACTGCACGCCGGAGGCGACCTCACGCAGGTTGTGCGGGGGGATGCGGGTCGCCATGCCGACCGCGATCCCCTCGGACCCGTTGACCAGCAGGTTCGGGAAACGGGAGGGCAGGACGACCGGCTCCTGGGAACGGCCGTCGTAGTTGTCCTGGAAGTCGACGGTGTCCTCGTCGATGTCGCGGACCATCTCCAGCGCGAGGGGTGCCATCCGGCACTCGGTGTACCGGGGGGCGGCGGGGCCCAGGTTGCCGGGCGACCCGAAGTTGCCCTGCCCCGCGATCAGCGGGTAGCGCATCGACCAGGGCTGGACCAGTCGCGCCAGTGCGTCGTAGACGGAGGCGTCGCCGTGGGGGTGGTAGTGCGCCAGCACGTCCCCGACGACGCGCATGCACTTGTAGAACCCCGCCGTGGGGCGGTACCCGCCGTCATACATCGCGTAGAGGATGCGGCGGTGGACGGGCTTGAGGCCGTCGCGCACGTCGGGCAGGGCGCGCCCGACGATCACCGACATCGCGTAGGCGAGGTACGACTTCTGCATCTCGCCCTCGAGGTCGACGGCGTCGACCCTCCCGTGCGGGTCGAAGACCGCGGTGTCCTGGGGGGTCACGGCGGCGTCGCCGTCCTGGGGGGTGGTGCGTGCCTCGTCCGGCTGGGAGGGCTGGTCGCTCACTGTGGATGTTCTCCTTGGGATTGCTCAGGCGCGATCAGGCGTCGATGAAGCGGACGTCCTGGGCGTTTCGCTGGATGAAGGCGCGACGTGACTCCACGTCGTCCCCCATGAGGAGGGTGAAGACCTCGTCCGCGGCGGCGGCCTCCCCGACCTCCACCTGCTTGAGGATGCGGTGGGCGGGGTCCATGGTGGTCTCCCACAGTTCCTGGTCGTTCATCTCGCCGAGACCCTTGTACCGCTGGATGCCACCCTCCTTGCGGTCCTTGGGCATCTTGCGGCCGGCAGCCAGTCCGGCGGCCAGGCGCTCGTCGCGCTCCTTGTCGGTGTAGACGAACTCGTGGGGGGCGTTGGTCCACTTGAGACGGTAGAGGGGCGGCATCGCCAGGTAGACGTGACCACCCTCGACCAGGGGCTTCATGTAGCGGAACAGGAAGGTCAGCAGCAGGGTCGCGATGTGCTGGCCGTCGACGTCCGCATCGGCCATGAGGACGATCTTCGCGTAGCGCAGCTTGGCGAGGTCGAACTCCTCCCCGATGCCCGTTCCCAGGGCGCCGATGAGCGCCTGGATGGTCTCGGAGTTCAGCGCGCGGTCGAGTCGCGCCTTCTCGACGTTGAGGATCTTCCCGCGCAGCGGCAGGATCGCCTGGTGCTCGGGATCGCGTCCCTGCACCGCCGAACCACCGGCCGAGTCGCCCTCGACGATGAAGATCTCGCACACGGAAGCATCCCTGGAGCTGCAGTCACGCAGCTTGGAGGGCATGGACACCGTGTCGAGGGCCGTCTTGCGACGGGTCGCCTCGCGGGCCTTGCGGGCGGCGACCCGGGCCAGCTGTGCCTGCATGCCCTTGGCGACGATCGCGCGGGCGTCCGCGGGGTGGGCGTCCAACCAGTCGTTGAGCTGCTGGTAGACCTGTGTCTGGACGAAGGTGCGGGCCTCGGTGTTGCCGAGCTTCGTCTTCGTCTGCCCCTCGAACTGCGGCTCCGTCAGCTTGATGGAGATGACTGCGGTGAGGCCCTCACGCACGTCGTCACCGGAGAGGTTGTCGTCGCGGTCCTTGAGGAGCCCCTTCTCGCGGGCGTAGCGGTTGATGACCGTGGTGAGCGCCGTGCGGAAGCCCTCCTCGTGGGTGCCGCCCTCCGTGGTGTTGATGGTGTTGGCGTAGGTGTGCACCGAGGAGCTGTAGGACCCGGTCCACTGCATGGCGATCTCGAGGGACATCGTGCCCTCCGGGTTCTCCGACTCGAAGTCGATGATCTCGGAGTTGATGACCTCGGACTTCTTCGTGGAGTCCAGGAACGCGACGTAGTCACGCAGTCCGTGCTCGTACATGTAGGACACACGCCGCACGCCGGGCACCGGGTCGTCGGAGGTGCCGGCCTCGTCACCGGTGATCTCGTCGCCCTCGTCCTGGACGCCGGGACGCTCGTCGGTCAGCGTGATGCGCAGGCCCTTGTTGAGGAACGCCATCTGCTGGAAACGCTGGCGCAGGGTCTCGAAGTTGAAGTCCACGGACTCGAAGATGTCGGGGTCCGGGTAGAAGGTCTGGGTGGTGCCGGTCTCGTCGGTGCCCTCACCGCGCACCAACGGGGTGATGGGGTGACCACCGTTGGCGAAGGACATCCGCCACACGTGGCCCTGACGGCGGACCTCCGTGTCGACCCGGGTGGACAGCGCGTTCACCACGGAGATGCCCACCCCGTGGAGGCCGCCGGACACCGCGTACCCGCCGCCGCCGAACTTGCCGCCGGCGTGGAGGATCGTCATGACGACCTCGACCGTGGGCTTGTGCTCGGTGGGGTGCATGTCCACCGGGATGCCGCGGCCGTTGTCGACCACCCGCAGGCCGCCGTCGGCCAGGATGGTCACCTCGATGTGGGTGGCGTACCCCGCCAGTGCCTCGTCGACGGAGTTGTCGACCACCTCGTAGACCAGGTGGTGCAGCCCCCGCTCCCCCGTCGACCCGATGTACATGCCGGGCCGCTTGCGGACGGCCTCGAGGCCCTCCAGGACCGTGATGTCCGAAGCCCCGTAGGTGTCCTCGCCATTGCCGATGACGACCTCGTGTTCGATGTCGTCATCACCCCGGTCCGTCCCAGTCGTCTCAGCCACTCAGGCTCCCCTCGTCCGTGCGTGCGAACCGAACGCACGCGGGCCACCGTCGGGCCCCGGTCCGACGTCACGCGCCGGACCCCTCAAGGCGCACGAATGCGCGTCCTGATGGTGAATTCTCCGTCCCCATCCTACCAAGGATCTGCGATCCGCCCCCGGTACCCCGGACCTGGGGACAAGCGGGCCAATAGCCTCTGACCAGCAAAGACACCGACGACCAGGCGATGTGTCCGGGGTCACCCGCCGCGGGTGCCGGAGGGACGGTCGAGACGGGGGACCGAGGCGGGTCCCGCCCTCCCCGACCCCTCAGCCGTAGGTGTCCCTCGGGCCCCTCCCGGGCACCGACAGACGGCCCCTCTTCCACGAGGGAGCCGCCGGACCGCGCACGATCACCTGGTCCACCACACCGGGTCCGACCTCCTCCTCGATGCGACGCTCGATGTGGGGCAGGAGCAGGCGCAGCTGCTTGGTCCACGCCGTCGACGAGCAGCGCACGACCAGACGGTGGCCCTCGAAGGTCTCGATGACGCAGTGCTCGGCGACCTGGGCCCCGACGATCGCGGGCCACCTGGCCAGCACGGACCCCATCGCCGCGGGGCCGTCCCAACCGCGCCGGTGCGACATGCGCCCGATCACGGCCCCGAGCGCACGGGGCTCCGCCCAGCGCGTGCGGGAGGCGGCCATCCCCGGTGAACGGTGCCAGGAGGTCGACACGGCCGCCGTGCCGGCCGGGACACCCCCCGCCCCGTCACCGCCGTCGGCCGGCTCGTCCCCGCCGTCGGGGGCGCCCTCGTCGGCCTCCCGGGGTCCGGGGGCCGTGCCCCTGCGTCGCGGTGCACGCCGCAGGTCACCGCGTGCCCGCGCCGCCTCCTGGAAGCGGGCGAGCACGCCGAGCGCGACCTCACCGAGCTCCTCGGGCGTCGGCTCTGCGGCACCACCGGCCGGCGCGGGGCCCGCGGTCCCGCCGTCCTCCCCGTCCAGGGGGACGGCCGGTCCGTCCTCATGCATCCTCGACCACCGACCCCCCCTGCTCGTCGACCCTGACCACCAGGCGGTGACCCTGGAGACCCTCGGGCACATCCTCCTCCACCGCGGCGGTCACGAGCACCTGGTCCGCGCCCGACACCATGCGGGCGAGCCCCCGGCGGCGCTCGACGTCGAGTTCGGCGAAGACGTCGTCGAGGACGAGGATCGGTTCCTCGCCGTCCTGCTCCAGGACGGCGAAGGCCCCCAGGCGCAGTGCCAGTGCCACCGACCAGGACTCGCCGTGGCTGGCGTACCCCTTCACGGGCATCCCACCCAGCTCCAGCACCAGGTCGTCACGGTGGGCGCCCACCAGGTTCACACCGCGCTCGACCTCCCGTCCGCGCACGACGGCGAGGGCATCCAGGAGACGCTGTGTCTGTGCCCCGACATCGGTGAGGTCCGCGGGCCCGGAGGGCGGTGTGTCCGCCTCCCGGGCCGGTCCCCCCGGGTCCTCCGCCACCCCCGCGGAGCCGTCGGGGGCACCTGCGGGCACCGCGCCGTGGTCGTGCGGGTCGATCCGGTCGACGGAGGCATCGAGGGACAGACGCAGGGCGCGCGGGGAGTCCGAGACCTCCTGGTAGGCGTGGGCCGCAGGCTCCCGGAGCCGCTCGACGAGGGCGGCCCTCGCGGCGGTGAGCTGCGCGGACAACGTGGCGAACTGCTGGTCCCACACCTCCAGCGTGGACAGGTCCGGGGACATCCCCCGCCTCATGCGCGCCGAGGCCTGCTTCATGAGCGCAGCCCTCTGCCGGGCGACCCGGTCGAAGTCGGAGCGCACCACCGACAGTGTCGGTCGCAGCTGGGTGGCGAGGTCGTCCAGGAAGTGGCGGCGCACCGCGGGGTCCCCCCGGACCAGCTGCAGGTCCTCCGGGGCGAAGACCACCGTGCGCACCAGGCCGACGATCTCACGCGGTCTGACGCCGGTGCGGTTGAGCCTCGCGCGGTTCGCCCGTCCACGCACGATCTCCAACTCGATGACCTGCTCACGGGGGGCGCCCTCGTCACGGTGCTCGCCCGTCACGAGCTTGACGCGGACCACTGCCCCGCCGGGGGGTTCCTCGTCCCCGTGCGGGAGCCTGACGAGCGCCCCCTCGGCGGCGACGCGGTGGGAGGAGAAGGCCGAGAGGTAGGCGACCGCCTCGACCAGGTTCGTCTTGCCCCGGCCGTTGCGTCCCACCAGCACCGTGGTGCCCGGGGGGAGTTCGACCACCGCGTGCCTGTAGGAGCGGAAGTCGTCCAGTGCCACGTGCGAGACGCGCATGGCGGCTCCGCTCAGATGCCGAAGCGGATCGGCATCAGCAGGTAGCGGAAGTAGGTGACCTCGCCGCCGTCGGCCTTCGTCTGGCCGGTCATGACGGCGGGCTTGGTCGGGTGGGTGAACCCGAACCGCACCCAGTCCGTGTCCGCCACCGTGAGGCCGTCGATGAGGAACTGGGGGTTGAAGGCCGTCGCGATCGGTTCGCCGAAGAGCTCCGCCTCCATGGCCTCCGAGGCCTGGGCGTTGTCGCCCTGTCCGGCCTCGAGGACCACCTGGCCCTCCGAGAAGGCCAGTCGCACCGAGGTCTTGCGCTCGGCGACCAGGGAGACACGCTTGACCGCCTCGAGGAGCGCCTGGCGCTCGCACACGGCCTGGATGGTGGTCGTCTCGGGGAAGAGCCTGCGCACCGGCGGGTAGTCGCCGTCCATGAGCGTCGACGTCGTGCGCCGACCGCCCGCGGAGAAACCGATGAGGGAGGACGCCCCGGGCTGGGACTCCTGGGACAGGCCGATGTCCACGCGGGCTCCCGATGTCATCGACTTGGCGACATCGGTGAGGATCCGGGCCTTCACGAGGGCGGCCTCCGACACCGAGGTGTCCAGGGGCTCCCAGGTCAGTTCCCTCATGGCCAGGCGGTAGCGGTCGGTGGCGAGGAGCGTCATGTTCTCGCCCTCGATCTCGATGCGCACCCCGGTGAGGAGCGGGAGGGTGTCGTCGCGGGAGGCGGCGATGGAGACCTGCTGCACGGCCTGGGTGAGGACCTGGGAGTCGACGGACCCGCGCATCTGCGGTTGGGCAGGCAGGATCGGGTACTCGTCCAGGGGCATCACCGCGAGGGTGAAGTGCGAGGAACCACAGGTGAGGTTCACCTTCTGGCCGTCGAGCGCCAGGTGGACGGGCTGGTTCGGCAGCGACTTCGAGATGTCGGCGAGGAGACGTCCGGAGACGAGCACCTCCCCGTCCTCCTCGACGGTGGCGGGCACCTCGGAGTTCGCCGAGACCTCGTAGTCGAAGGAGGAGAGCGTGAGGACCTGGTCATGGGCCTGGATCCGCACCCCCGCCAGGATCGGGGTCGCTGGACGCACTGGCAGCGCGCGGGCTGTCCACGACACGGCCTCGGAGAGGACGTCACGAGCGACGGTGAACTTCATGCCGGGTCCCTCCAGGATGGTACGGATGTGCCGTCCAACTCTACGCGACCGGGCACGTCGGTGGCGAAACTCCACGGCGCGCGAACGCGAGCCGTGGTGGGAGGGTCTTCCCGCCCCAGGTCGTCGGGGTGGGTGGCCGGTGGGCGGATGGCTGCAGTCGGGGGCCTTGAGGGCTGTCCACATCATTCTTGGAATTACAGGAATCGTCGCCGTCATCGGGGGTGTGGAAACGGTGGACAACCCAGGTCCGTGCAGGTCAGGACGATTTCAGGCATGTGTAGTCACACGGGTGGGATCTGTGGAGGCGCCGTCGCGCGCTGTGGAGGGAAATTGTCGTTCCGCAGGGTTTCCACAGCAGGACCTCGATTGTCCACAGCGTGGGTGGTCCGCGTCCACCGGTGAATCACAACTTGGTCCCCACCCCCCCTCCGACCCCGTCCGGCACCCCTGCCCCGTTCGGGACCGCCCACCCCCGCCCGGGACCCTCGGGGCTGCAGGGGGCGGGCGGTCCGGGGGGTGGGGACCTGGCCGGGTGGTGGCGGTGCGGGCGCAGGGTGTGGCGCACCGCGCCGGGTGGGTGGACGGACGCGGCGCCGGGGACGGTTGCCGACGGGACACCTGGGTCACCGAGGACGGAGGAGAGCGGACCTCAGCGTCGGGACAGAGCGGACCTCAGCAGGAGGGGGTCAGGACTCCCGGGCCTTCTGCTTGATGCGGTTGGTGAGCTCGGTGACGTGGTTGAAGGTCTCCCGCTTGGCGGCCATGAGCTCGGTGATCTTCTTGTTGGCGTGCATGACCGTGGTGTGGTCGCGCCCGCCGAAGGCTGCACCGATCTTCGGCAGGGACAGGTCGGTGAGCTCCCGGCACAGGTACATCGCGATCTGACGGGCCTCCACCATGGTGCGCGAGCGGTCGGCACTGGAGAGCTGGTCGATGGTCACCCCGAAGTAGTGGGCGGTCTGACCCATGATCAGGGCTGCGGTGATCTCTCGGTTCTCGGGGTCGGAGATCATGTCCTTGAGGACCAGCTCGGCCAGGGGCAGGTCGATTCGCTGCTGGGTGAGGTTCGCGAACGCCGTCACCCGCAGCAGCGAGCCCTCGAGCTCGCGGATGTTCGAGGAGATGCGCGAGGCGATGTACTCCAGGACCGCCGGGTCCACCTCCAGGTTCTCCGCGGCCGCCTTCTTCTGGAGGATGGCGATGCGGGTCTCCAGGTCGGGGGGCTGGACGTCGGTGAGCAGACCCCACTCGAAGCGTGAGCGCAGGCGGTCCTCGAAACCGTTGAGCTGCTTGGGCGGCAGGTCGGAGGTCAGCACCACCTGCTTGTTGGCGTTGTGGAGGGTGTTGAAGGTGTGGAAGAACTCCTCCACGGTCTGGGGCTTGTCCTGGATGAACTGGATGTCGTCGATGAGGAGGATGTCGACCTTGCGGTAGCGGCTCTGGAACTCCTCGGCGCGACCCTCGCGGATCGCGTTGACGAAGTCGTTCGTGAACTCCTCCGAGTTGACGTAGCGCACGCGCAGGTGCGGGTACAGCGACAGCGCGTAGTGCCCGATGGCGTGGAGCAGGTGGGTCTTGCCCAGACCGGAGTCCCCGTAGATGAACAGCGGGTTGTAGGCCTTGGCCGGGCTCTCCGCCACGGCGGTGGCAGCGGCGTGGGCGAAGCGGTTGGAGGGGCCGATGACGAAGGTGTCGAAGGTGTACTTCTGGTTGAGGTGCGTCTGGGTCGAGTCGATGTTGACCGCGTCGAGGATCCGTGACCCGTGGGGCTCGCGCGGGGTCTGCAGGGGCGGGTAGTGCTCGTCACGGTCCCGTCCACCGTCCTCCTGCGGACCGCCGGCCGTGTCGGGGGCCCCCCGGTCCTCGTCCTCCTCGGGCAGGAGGGAGGAGTCGACGGTGACCGCGATGCGCACGTCACGTCCGATGGCACCCGAGAGGGCCTCGGTCAACTGCTGGGAGACGCGGGTCTCGATGAAGCCCTTGGTGAACTCGTTGGGGACCGCCAGGAGGATCGTGCCCTCGATGTCCCCCAGGGGCTTGGTCATGCGCACGAAGGAGGCGGCGACCGGTCCAAGGTCCAGGGAATCGAGCGACTGCAGGGCCACGGACCACGCGTCGGAGAGTGCATTGCCCACAGCCGGGACCTCCAGAGACCAGGGGCGGGGTGACGTTCGACACGGGGGTGACGCCCCAGGGTTCCCGCATCGGCTCTCCACATTAGCGTTCCGGAAGTCTGTCCACAGCTTGGGGACAGAGTTGTGGAGAACTTCCCGTCGAATGACAGAAATGTAGTTACACGGCCGAATGCGGCAATGCCGCCGAATTCTCCCTGTCCACACTCCTGTGGACACAACACCCGAATTCACCGGTGTGGACGTCCCCGTCCACCGATGGGTCCACAGATGTGGACAGATGTCCCGTTTCGGCGCCGTTGACGCACTCCGCCGCGGCTCCTAGGCTGGACTCCCGTATGTGCCCGACCTGTGGGCACGTCCGGCCACTCCCTGCGAGGACATCTCGGTGGGAATGGTGCACACCGACCGATGTCCGGGGGCCCGCCCCCGTACCCGAGGAGAACTGTCGTGACCAAGCGGACCTTCCAGCCCAACACCCGTCGCCGTTCCAAGGTGCACGGCTTCCGCCTGCGCATGAGCACCCGCGCCGGCCGTTCCATCCTGGCCAACCGCCGCCGCAAGGGCCGCGCCAAGCTCTCTGCCTGAGAGCGGCGCAGGTGTTGCCGCACGCGCACCGCATGGTCGATGCCGAGGACTTCCGGAGCACGATCCGTCGCGGGTCCCGTGCGGGGAATGCCATGGTGGTCGTGCACTGCCGAACCGACGTGGACTCCGATGAGCGCCTCGTCGGTTTCGTCGTGCCCAAGCGGGAGATCCCCCGTGCGACCGGTCGCAACCGGGTCAGGCGCCAGCTCCGCCATCTGATGAGGGCGCGGGTCGGGGCACTCCCCCCGGGGGCGAGGGTGGTCGTGCGCGTCCACGCAGAGGCCCTCGGTCACGACTCCACCGAGCTGGGCCGCGCCCTGGACAACGCGCTGACGCGTGCCTGGGACCGCTCCCGCAGGTCCCGTCCATGAGCGGACGTCCCGGCCCCGTGGCCTGGCTGCTGATCCAGCCCGTGCGCGCCTACCAGCACTTCATCTCCCCGCTGCTCGCCCCGCGCTGCCGCTACGCGCCGAGCTGCTCCGCCTACGCGGTCGAGGCCCTGCGCGTCCACGGTGCCGCGAAGGGCCTGCTGCTGGCCGCGTGGCGCCTCCTTCGCTGCAACCCGTGGAGCACCGGCGGCGTCGACCACGTCCCCCCACGTGGGCGCTGGCGCGCGGACCCGTGGGTCCCGCCCGAGGACTGGGCCGGCAACGCGGACATCGAGGTGCCGCTCCCCATGGGGTTCACACCGCCCAGGCCTGCGGGCCCGGACGCACCACGCGCGCAGCGGGTGCCCGGCCCCCACTCCCCCACCACCGACGAGGGCGGCGCCGCCCTCGTCCGCACTGACCTCCCGGCCCCGGCCGGACGACCCGTGGACGCCCTGGGCGTCCCGACCACCTGAAGGAGCACCCCATGTGGGAGAAAGTCCTCCACCCCTTTGCCGTCGCGATCGCGTGGCTGTGGGTGAAGATCCACGACGTCCTGAGCCTGGTCGTCGGGTCAGGGTCCGGCATCGGCTGGGTGCTCTCCATCGTGGTGCTGACCCTGTTCGTGCGGGTGCTGATCCTCCCGTTGTTCCTCAAGCAGATCAAGTCCGCCCGCGGCATGCAGGCCGTGCAGCCGGAGCTGCAGAAGATCCAGGCGAAGTACAAGGGCAAGACGGACACGGTCTCACGCCAGAGGATGGCGGAGGAGACCCAGGCCCTCTACAAGAAGCACGGCACCAGCCCCTTCGCGTCCTGCCTGCCGCTGCTCGTGCAGATGCCGATCCTCTTCGCCCTCTACCGGGCGATCTTCGCCATCAAGCCCCTCATGCAGGGCACGTACTCGATCGGCGGCACCCACTACGACGCCCTGGGGCCCATCACGAAGGCCGTGGCCACGGAGATCGACGGGTCCACGGTGCTCGGCGTGCCCCTGTCGCACACGATCCGCGACGGGGACGGCGGACTGGGGCTGTTCGCCTTCGTCGTGATGATCGTGCTGATGGTGGTCATGCAGTTCCTCTCCATCCGCCTCTCGATGACGAAGAACATGCCCCCCCAGGCGGACCCGAACAACCCGATGGTCCGTTCGCAGAAGATGATGATGTACCTGATGCCGGCCATGTTCATCTTCACCGGCCTCGCCTTCCAGATGGGCCTGCTGGTCTACATGGTGACCACCACGGCGTGGTCCTGGGGTCAGCAGGTGTGGACGATCAAGTTCATGCCCACCCCGGGTGCCCCGGCCTACAAGGAGCTCGTCTCCAAGCGCGAGAGGGCCTACAAGGAGTGGGCCAAGCCCTTCTTCTCCGACTACGACCGTGAGCGCTCCGAGCTGGAGGGCTCGCCCGAGCAGGTCGACGAGCTCAACGAGGGCACGCTGGCCGAGGCCCAGCGCCGCGCCAAGGGCCAGAAGGTGGCCAGCGACTTCCCCGAGGTCATGGGCACCGGCGAGAAGGTCTCCGTCTACCGGAACCTCGCGAACCAGGAGTGGACGGTCCTCCCCGACGAGATGTGGATGCGCGGCGTCAAGCGCGCGACCGAGAAGACCCAGGCACAGCGCGCCCAGCAGGCGGGCCGCGAGCAGCCGCGCCGCCTCAGCCGCGAGCAGCGGCGCCAGCAGGCGTTGCGCGAGGAGGAGGAGGCGCGCCAGGCCGAGCGCCGGGAGGCCCGCAAGGCCGGCTCCAAGCCCGCCTCCAACCTCACCCCCGAGGAGATCGAGCGTCGCCGCCAGGAGCGTCGCCAGGCCCGCCGCAAGCAGGGCAAGAAGAAGCCGAACCCGTCCCAGGAGTGAGTTCTGCGGGTCCCGGCCGAGGACGGTCGGGACCCCCGGACCACACCCCCGCTGACATCCACACACACCGCCGGAGGACACATCATGAGTGACAGCACGCAGAAGGACCGCATCGCCCAGCTCGAGGAGGAGGGCGAGATCGCCGCCGACTACCTCGAGGAGCTCCTCGACATCGCCGACCTCGACGGGGACATCGAGATCGACGTCGAGAACGGCAGGGCGTCGGTGGAGATCGTCTCCGACAACCCCAGGTCGATCGACCGTCTGGTGGGGGAGGACGGCCACGTGCTGGATGCGCTCCAGGAGCTCACACGCCTCGCGGTCCAGACGGAGACGGGTGAGCGCTCACGCCTGATGCTCGACATCGCCGGATTCCGTGCGGACCGCAAGGCACAGCTCCAGGCGGTCACCGAGGAGGCGATCGCCCGGCTGCGCGCCACGGGTGAGCCGCAGCGCCTGGAGCCGATGAACCCCTTCGAGCGCAAGGTCTGCCACGACGTCGTCTCCGCCGCCGGCCTGGTCTCCGAGTCCGAGGGTGCCGAGCCCAACCGCAGGGTGGTCATCCTTCCCGCGGAGGACGAGGGCGACGAGGCTGAGGTCGTGGAGGAGGTCGTGGAGGTGACGGACGCGTCGGACGCGGACGTCACCGGTGAGGGCGCGGCGTCCGCCGCGGCCGCCCCGGAAGGGGACGAGTGAGCGGGCAGGCGGAGAGCGACCCCACGGTGGAGGCCCCCGTCGGGTCACCGTCGGACGGGAACGCTGGGGCCCCCTCCGCTGGGGGTCCTGCCGCTGGACGCCCTGGCGCGGGCGGGGACCGTCCCGTCGGAGCGGGTGGCGACGCTGCGGTTGCGGTCCCCACACCCGAGGTCCCCACACCCGAGGTCGAGGATCTCTTCGGACTGTCCTTCCCTGCGGTCGAGGAGTTCGCCCGCATGCTCGAGGACGAGGGCGAGATCCGCGGGCTCATCGGCCCGCGGGAGGTGCCGCGGCTGTGGTCACGGCACATCGTGAACTCCGCGGCGGTCCTGGACTTCCTGCCTCGGAAGGGACAGGTGCTCGACGTGGGGTCGGGGGCCGGCTTCCCGGGCATCATCATCGCGATCGCCCGGCCGGACCTCGACGTCCACCTCGCGGAGCCGATGCAACGCAGGTGCGAGTGGCTGGAGGACGTGGTCGGGGCCCTGGACCTCGACAATGTCACGATCCACCAGGCGCGTGCCGAGGAGCTGCGCGGCAAGGGCAAGGCGGATGTGGTGACCGCCCGTGCGGTGGCCAACATGTCCAAGTTGATTCGGTTGACATCCAAGCTCATCGCACCCCACGGGTCTCTGGTGGCCCTCAAGGGACGCCGTGCACCGCTCGAAGTCGAGGAGGCAGCCGGCGAGCTCAGGCGCCACCACCTGTCGGCCAAGGTCCACGAGGTGCCCAGCATCATGGAGGAGGACTCGACCTACGTCGTGGTGTGTCGGCGGGTCTGAGGTCCGCTCCGCGCAGGCACGGCGCGCGTCGGCCCCGTCGGCGGCACGGGAGCCGTTCCCGCCTGCGTGTGGGGCAGGTTCCCGGACCCGTCCCACGTAGACTGTGCGGGTGGCGAGAGAGGTGGACGTGTGACCGATCGGAATCCTGCGGACACTCCCCTGTCCGCACAGATCGAGCAGAACCTGGCTGATCGCCGGATGCTCGAGGAGGCAGAGTTCCCCCGCCCCGGGAGGCCGGTCGTCATGACGGTCGCCAACCAGAAGGGCGGGGTCGGCAAGACGACCTCGACGGTCAACATCGCGGCCGCCCTGGCCCAGGGCGGGCTCAACGTCGTCGTCATCGACGCGGACGCCCAGGGGAATGCCTCCAGCGCACTGGGTGTGCCACATGGTGCCGGTGTGCCCTCGACCTATGACGTCATCGTCGGGGGGGAGACGCTGGCGTCGGTGCTGCGGCCCTGTCCCGACGTCGACGGTCTGGTGGTGGCTCCCGCCACCATCGACCTGTCCGGTGCGGAGATCGAGATGGTCGATCTCCCCCGTCGGGAGTTCCTCCTGGCGGATGCGCTCTCCGAATTCCTCTCCCTGCACCGGGAGGTGGACGTCGTCCTCATCGACTGTCCTCCCTCACTCGGACTGGTCACGCTCAATGCGTTGGTGGCGACGGACCAGGTGCTGATCCCGATCCAGACCGAGTACTACGCACTGGAGGGCCTCACCCAGCTGTGGTCGACGATCCAGCGGATCTCCCGCGAGTTGAACCCCTCGCTGCGGGTGTCGACGATCCTGCTGACCATGTCGGACAGGCGCACGAACCTCAGCCAGGAGGTCGAGGAGGAGGTGCGCTCGCACTTCCCGGACCTCACCCTCTCCACGGTGATCCCCCGCTCCGTGCGGATCTCCGAGGCACCGAGTTATGGTCAGAGCGTCGTGACCTACGAGCCCCGGAGCACCGGCGCGATCGCGTACCGCAAGGCGGCGCTCGAGCTCAGCCGACGTCTGGCCGGGGGTGGCAGTCCGGTGCTGTGACCACCGTCGCTGGCGGGCGTGCGCGCCGGTCACCGTGGTGCCGATGATCGGTTGGCCCCACTGGTCGGGGCGTGTGTGCGGAGGCGGTGCCCAGGCCCGGCACACGGAGGAGTGTTTCACGTGAAACATTCCCGCTCGGGATTGCAGGGGAGGAGCCCCAGCTTCCGGTGAACGGGCTGCGGGGTCCTCGGGCTGTTCTCAGTTCCGGCAGGCCCACAGCCTCCGGACGGGTCCCGGAGGCCTGGTGGTGGTAGCCGTGGGAGTGGGCCACGCGGGAAGGACAGAGGCCGGGATCCTGCCCCGGGGGCGCCGGGAAGCAGGTTGTGACACTCCGTCGGGGCACCAGTGTCGGCGGTGGATGATGCGACAATGGCAGATGGGTGCGGAGGACCGAATGTTTCACGTGAAACACTCGGTCCCGTCCCGCTGGAGATCGACGATGAGGAGGCTTTCAGTGAGCGCAGAGCGACGGAACGTGTCGGCGGGCGAGGAACACGAGGCGTCGGAACTCGCGGACCGTGACGCCGCAGCTGCCGTCGCGTCCGGTGGCCGACCCACCCGAGGCACATCGGGTGCGACCGAGCGCTCCGGCGGTCATGGTCGTCGGTCGGGACTCGGTCGCGGTCTGGCTGCGCTCATCCCGGCGGAGCAGGATGAGGAAGCGGTTGAGGGCACCCGTCCCCTGGACGTCCTCTTCCCAGGACGGACCACGGAGGGGGGGACGCGGGTGCGGGGAGGCTCCGCGCGGGACCTCCTCGTCCCCGGGACGAGGTCGGCAGCGAAGGGACGGTCGTCCCATCCGCGTCCGACCGGGGCCGGCGGCGTGACCGGACGGGGGTCAGGAGCGGGATCCGGCGGGAGACCCGCACGGGATCGGGCGGACGAGGGTCACGAGCTCTTCGAGGACGTGCTCGCCGAGGCGCGGACGGACGGATCCGCCGCGGCGCGCGGGCGGGACGGCACGGAGGGTGGGCCCACACGCACCGCGAAGGCGCGAGTCGGATCCGCGGCGGGGGGATCGGGGAGTGTGACCCGGGAGGCAGGCACAAGTGTGCCTCCGGTGCACGGAACGGGGTCCCCGGCGTCCGCACCCACGCAGCGTGAGGCGCGACCGGCCCGGGAGGGGGGGAATGTTTCACGTGAAACATCAAGCGTCGCCCCTTCGACCGCTCCGACTGCCGGACAGGTGCCGGAACGCAGCGTCGCCGAGGAGGAGGCGGGAGTGGGAGCCGATGACCTGGTAGCGGTCCCGGGAGCGACCTTCGCGGAGGTGCCGACTTCATGGATCATCGCGAACCACCGCCAGCCACGAGAGGTGTTCGACGAGGAGGACCTCGAGGAGCTCGCCGCATCGATCCGGGAGGTCGGCGTCCTCCAGCCGGTGGTCGTGAGGCCGATCGACACGTCGGACGGCCCCGCACCCGAGTTGCTGGCCCTCCTGGAGGAACGGCCGGACGCCCGGTACGAGCTGATCATGGGGGAGCGGCGGCTGCGGGCCTCCGAGCTCGCAGGCCTCGAGTCGGTCCCGGCGATCGTGCGGCGGACCGAGGACGCGGACCTCCTCCGCGACGCGCTGCTGGAGAACCTGCACCGGGCACAGCTCAACCCACTGGAGGAGGCGTCGGCGTACCAACAGCTCATGGCCGACTTCGGGGCGACCCAGGAAGAACTGTCCCGACGCATCGCACGTTCGCGGCCACAGATCGCCAACACCCTGCGGCTCCTGAGGCTTCCCCCCGCGGTCCAGCGGAAGGTGGCGGCAGGTGTCATCTCGGCCGGACACGCGCGGGCCCTGCTCTCACTGGAGTCGACCGAGGAGATGGATGTCCTCGCGGAGCGGATCGTCGCAGAGGGTCTGTCCGTGCGCACCACCGAGGAGTTGGTCAGACTCGGACAGACCCGGAGGCCTCGCCAGCTCAGGGCCACCCGCGGTCGCCCACTGTCCCCCCTCGGTGAGAACCTGGTCACCCGCCTCGGCGAGGCGTACGACACGAGGGTCACCATCACGGAGGGACGCACCAAGGGCAGGATCGTCATCGAGTTCGCCGGTCCGGAGGACCTCCGGAGGCTCGCGGAGCTCATGGTCCCACTCCAGGGAGACGAGCCTGAGGGCGACGAGCCGAATAGCCTCTGAGCTGCGGAGATAGCCCCGTCTCCGGGGTGATGGGGTGTGACCGTCCACCGGTGGAACCCCGGCGCCCTGCCCCCGGGCGCGGGACCCCACGGCCCCGCCCCGGGCCGCGTGCTGGCCCGGCACGGGGCGAGCCCGTGCGGGACGCCTGCTGCCCGGTGCGACGTGGCTGGAACCACCGTGCAGCGCCCGGGAGGGCGGGGAGCGACCGGCCATCCCCTGACCGCCCAGTCAGGAACCGCTCCACCCCTTGGTCCCCCCGCGCAGGCGTGCACGCGGACCGTGGGAGATGTGCTCCACCTCCCTGACCGTCACGGGTGTGAATCCTCACAGGTCGTACCGCGCACCGTCCTCCGCGGGGACAATGGATGGCATCCACGTGGCGCAGGGGGAAGACATGACTGAAACGGTCCGACACACGACGGCGGTGCTCTTCGACGTCGGCGGCGTGCTGGTCACCAACCGTCCCGATCCCACCCGCGTCGCGCGCATCCTCGGCCTCGACGGTTCCGCCGAGTCGGTGTCCCTGGTGGACCACTCCACCTGGTTCCACCGGGACGCCTATGACGCGGGATGCTCGGACCGGGAGTTCTGGGACAGCGTGGCGGGTGACTGCGGCCTCGGTGAGACCAGTGAGGAGACCCTGGCCGCCCTCGTCGCCGAGGACGTCAGCCGCTCCGAGGACCCCGATCCCGCAGCCCTGCAGGTCGCCCGGGAACTGCACGCCCGCGGGCTCCGCCTCGGCATCCTCTCCAACGCACCGGTGGCGATCGCAAGGGCCATCGAGAACCGCCCTTGGGCGGTCGGGCTCTTCGAGAGCTTCACCTTCTCCGGCCCACTGGGGGAGACGAAGCCGGAACGGGCCATCTACCGACGGGCGGTCCACGACATCGGGGCACCGGTCGAGGAGATCCTCTTCATCGACGACCGCACCCCGAACCTGCGCGCCGCGAGCCTGATGGGCATGGCCACGCTGCAGTGGACCACCGCGCCGGTGGCCCGGGCCGCCCTCGAGGACCTGCTCGACCGGACCGGCGCGCTCGCCTCCTGAGTGGGACACCCGTGCCGACCCACAGGGCGTCGGCCACGGCGCGGCGGCCTGTCCCGCACCTCCGTCGGTGCATCCGCACGTGACGCGCACAGGTCGGGGGACGTGTCCGGCATCCGGCCGGGGACAGGGCCGGGGTCACGGCCGGTGCGACCTTCAGTCCAGCGGCACCGCGGAGCCGCCCTCGTCGTCCACCGGCACGGAACCGGCGCCCGAGGCGGCGTAGGCGACCAGGCGCGCGCACACGTCGGCGAAGGAGCCATCCGCCTCTGCGGCCTGGGGGAACAACGAGGTGTCCGTCATCCCCGGGGCGACATTCGCGTCGATGAACCAGATCGTCGAGCCCCGGACGATGAAGTCGATGCGTGAGAGGTGTCGCAACCCGAGCACGCGGTGGACGTCGACCGCCGCCGCGCTGACGGCCCCGACGAGTTCGGCTTCGAGCCGGGCGGGCACGAAGTACTGCGTGGTGTCGGTCGTGTAGCGGGCGTCGTAGTTGTAGTGGCCGTCATCGGTGACGATCTCCACGGGCGGGAGTGCGACGGGGCCGTCCTCGAGGTCGACGACGGACACCGCGATGTCGTGGCCCTCGACGTACTGCTCGATCATCACCCGCTCGCCGTAGGCGAAGGCGTCGACCATCGCGGAGCGGAGGTCCTCGGAGTCCTCCGCACGGGAGATGCCCAGGGCCGAGCCCCCGTCGGTGGGCTTGACCACCACCGGGAACTCCATGTCGTGCTCGAGGACCTCGAGGACCTCACTGGCGCCGAGCTGGCGGAACAGGGACTGGGGGAGTGAGACCCACCCCGGTGTCGCGAAACCCGCGGCGGCGACGAGGCCCTTGGCAGTGGGCTTGTTCGAGGCGAGCATCGCCTGCACGGAGTTGGAGCCCACGAAGGGGACCCCCAGGCTCTCCAGCAGGGCCTGGAGAGAACCGTCCTCCCCGACCGAGCCGTGCACCAGCGGCCAGATGACGTCGGGGCCGAACTCCTCGACCAGGGGGAGCAGACCCGAGTCGAGGTCGGACACGCGCACCACGTGACCGAGGTGCTGGAGGACGTTGGCGACCCGACGCCCCGAGCGCACCGAGACGTCGCGCTCGTGGGTGAGGCCGCCGGCAATGACGAGGACTCTCAGGGAGGTGCTCATGTCGTGCTCCTGGTGGGGTGTGGATGACGGGGGGAATGGTCCGGGGCGGCTGGCTCGGTGGTGTCCGACCACCAGGGTTCACACCGCATCGGGGCCCGGACCCGGGTCCTCGGGGGGCGTGAGCGGAGAGGTGGCCGCGGGCGCATCGGTGGGTGCTCCACCCGTGCCGAACATCTCCACCAGTTCCTTCTCGGCGTTGACCACCGCGGCGAGACGGCGGACGCCCTCGCGGATCTCCGCGGGGGAGGGGTAGCAGAAGGACAGGCGCATGTGGTCGGCACCGCGACCGTCGTAGTAGAACGCCGTGCCCGAGACGTAGGCGACCTGCCCGCGCACGGCTCGGGGGAGCATCGACTTGGCGTCGAGCCCGTCGGGGAGGGTGACCCAGGTGTAGAAACCACCCGCCGGGGTGGTCCAGGAGCAGTCGGGCATGTACTCCGCCAGTGCACCGAGCATCGCCTCGCAGCGCTCCTGGTACATCGCGCGGAAGTCCTTGACCTGCCCGTACCAGTCGTACTCCGCCAGGTACCCGCCGATGGCCATCTGGCCGACCATCGAGGGGGAGAGGATCGCGGACTCGGAGGCCAGGACCAGTTTGTCGCGGATGGCGTGGGGTGCGTAGGCCCATCCGATGCGGAACCCCGGGGCGAACATCTTCGAGAAGGACCCCAGGTAGACGACACCCTCGGGGGAGTAGGACTTCAACGCCGGCAGGGGATCGGAGTGGAACCCGAGGAGCCCGTACGGGTTGTCCTCGAGGATGAGGATCCCCTCGCGCATGCAGATCTCGGCGATGACGGGACGGCGCTCCTCGGAGAGGGTCACGCCGGCGGGGTTCTGGAAGTTCGGGATCGTGTAGAGGAGCTTGATGTGGCGGCCCTGCCCGCGCAGCTGCGGATCGTGGTCTCCAGGGCCTCGGGGACGAGGCCGTCGTGGTCCATCTCCACGTGGACGACGTCCGCCTGGCGGGCGCGGAAGACACCCAGGGCGCCCACGTACGAGGGCGACTCGGCGAGCACCACGTCACCGGGATCCACGAAGAGCTCGGTCATGAGGTCCAGCGCCTGCTGGGAGCCGGTGGTCACCACCACGTCGTCGGGGTCCGCGCCCGCGATCCCGTCGTAGGACATGACCTCGGTGATGCGCTCGCGCAGGACCTCCCAGCCCTGCCCGGAGCCGTACTGCATGGCCACGGTGCCGTCGCGCAGGATCAGCTGCTTGGCGGACTCCGCGAGGTCCCTGATGGGCAGGTCCTTGAGGTTGGGCATGCCACCGGCCAGGGAGACGACCTCCGGGCGTGAGACGACGGAGAACAGCGCCCGGATCTCGGAAGCTCGCAGGTTGTGGGCTCGCTCGGCGTAGGAGCCGAACCATGGATCGAGCCTGTTGCCCTGCGTGCCGCCCGAGGGGCGTGTCATGTCGCTCACGGGACCTTCCTCCGTCGCTGTGGCGCAGCCCGGACGGGCCGCGTCCCCCCAGTGTGCCACCCGACACGGGCGTCCTGCGACGCGCGCTGCCGCACCCGGTGACCTCAGGTGCGGGGGGTGAGGAGGGCGCGCAGCTCCGCCTTCGGGCGGGCGCCCACCAGCCGGGCGGTCTCACGGCCCCCGGTGCACGCGAGGTAGCAGGGCACGGCGGTCACGCCGTGGGCGCGGGCCACCTCGGGGTGCTCCCCCACGTCCACGGTGAGGACCAGGGCCCGGCCCGTGAGTTCGCGGGCCAGCTCCCCCACGACGGGTTCCATCTGCCGGCACGGTGCGCACCAGTCCGCGGTGAAGGCGAGGAGGACGGGCACGGCGGAGGTCAGCACGCGTTCCTCGAGGTCGCGCGGTTCCTGCAGGCCGCCGGACCCCCGCCGGGCGGCCGGGTCCTGCGGTGGCGGCCCGGGGGGAGGGGTCGGGAGCGGTCGGCTCACCGGCCCCGGACGGCCAGCCAGCGCTCCGCGTCGAGTGCCGCGCGGCACCCTGAGCCGGCTGCGGTGATGGCCTGACGGTAGGTGTGGTCGACGGCGTCCCCGCAGGCGAAGACGCCCTCGAGGTTGGTGCGCGTCGAGGGCTCCTCCACCTTGATGTACCCGGCGGGGTCCAGGTCCACCTGCCCGCGGACGATCTCGGTGCGCGGGAGGTGCCCGATGGCCACGAACACGCCCTCCACGGGGAGGATGGTCAGGGTCCCGTCGGTGGTGGAGCGCAGCTGCACACCCTCGACGTTCTCCTCACCCAGCACATCGGCGACCTCAGCGTTCCAGGCGAAGTCGATCTTCGGGTCCGCCTTGGCGCGGTCCACCATGGCCTTGGAGGCGCGCAGGGCGTCGCGCCGGTGCACGACGGTGACGTTGCGGGCGAACCGGGTGAGGAAGGTGGCCTCCTCCATGGCGGAGTCGCCCCCGCCGATGACGGCGAGGTCCTTGTCACGGAAGAAGAAGCCGTCACAGGTGGCGCAGTAGCTGACGCCGCGACCCGAGAGGCGTTCCTCACTGTCCAGGCCCAGGTGCCGGTACTCCGAACCGGTGGCCAGGATCACGGCCCGGGTCAGGATCTCCTCGTCCTCGACGAGGACGCGCTTGACGTCACCGGTGAGGTCGAGCTCGGTGGCGTCGTCGAAGCGGACCTCGGCCCCGAAACGCTCGGCCTGCTCGCGCATGTGCTCCATGAGGTCGGGCCCCATGATGCCCTCGGGGAAGCCGGGGAAGTTCTCCACCTCGGTCGTCGTCATCAGGGCACCGCCGGCCGTCACCGACCCTGCCAGGACCACCGGCGCCAGGCCGGCCCGGGCGCAGTAGATGGCCGCCGTGTAGCCGGCGGGGCCCGATCCGACGATGACGACGTCGTGCACGGTGGTGTCACTCATGGAAGGAGGTCTCCTTGTCCGTCGGTGAACTCACTTGAGGGAGAGTTCGTAGATCCACGCCCAGTTCTGGCCGTCGGGGCCCGTCGGCATCGTCCTGAACGACAGTGACAACGCGGAGAGCTCCGTGGGCTGGGCCAGTTTGATGGTCGTGTTCGGACTCAACGCGGAGGTCGCCAACTCTGTTCCCGTGCGCGGGTTGGAGGGGTCGGTGACCTCGCGCACCACGAGCTCCCCGCCCGAGGTCTCGGGGGCCATGGTCAGGTCGATCTCGGAGACCAGGGCCTTCTCCTTGAGGGTGAGGAGGATGGTCACGGTCTGTTCCTCACGGAACTGGTTGAGGTCGTAGGAGCGCGAGTGCCACTGGGTCGTGGGATCGCCGTCGATGAGGTTCATGACGGAGTCGGGGTTGTCGCCGCCGTCGTCACGCCAGGAGAAGATGGTCGGCGTGGCGATCTGCGGGGCCGCGACCGGGGTCTCCGACTCCGAGGGCTCGGGGCTCTGGCCGGACTGCTCCCCGCTCTGGGACCCGGACTGCTCGCCGGACTGTCCCGACAGGTTCGGGATGTCGAGGTCGCTGCCGATGGGCGTCAGTGCGGTGCGCACCCCCCAGAAGCCACCGCCCAGGACCAGGACCAGGGCGAAGACGAGGGCGGGGACCGTCGGGTCGAGGCGGCCACGCGAGCCGCTCCTGCGTGCGGGACCACTGCCGCTGGGGCCGTCGCCCCGCGGTGCCGCGCCCGACGCGGAGGAGGGCGGCTGGGGGGGTCGGCCACCCCCGGCACCGGAGCCTGTGACGGGGGTGGGCGCGAGGACCTCGGTACGTGTGGAGGTGTCGTCGCCCGGTGTGGCCGCCGGTGGTGTGGCGGGGATCCGGTGGGGGCCGGGGGCCGCTCCGAGGACGGTGGTGGACTCCTCGTCCCCCGTGAGGACGGGGGACCCGCCCTCCGTGGGGATGTGCCCGTCGTCGCCCGGGTGGGACGGGACGTCCTCCGGGGTGGGCGCCACCTCGTCGGGGGGCACCGCGCCGTCGGGCAGGCCGCCCGTGGACGTGGCAGGGGAGTCGGTCGGTGCGCCGTCAGCCGGGGTCCCGGCCGGGGACGCTGTCGGGGTGTCCGGGCCGGGCAGCGGGGGAGTGGTGTCCCCCGGCCCGTCGCCGGTCGGTACCTGCGTCAAGGGGACCGGGCCCGCGTCGGGCCGGGTGGGCTCGGCGGAGGTGGGGGTGGCCGAGTTGCGGAGCGCCTGACGGGTCCTGCCCAGCCAACTCGAGAAGGACCGGCCCGCCGTGGCCGCCAGTGTGGTGCCGGCGGCGAGCATGCCCGCGCCCGCCGGCGCCCCGGGTGCACCCGGCTCCGTGGACACCGGTTGCGTGGGAATGGCTGCCGAGGGGGGTGCCGGGAGGTCGGCGGGGAGCTCCTCGCCCCTCCGGCCCGTGTCCTCCGGCGCAACCCCGTCAGTGTCCGAGTCCGGTGCGGCGGGGGTCGCGGACGGGTGGTCCCGCTCCGCGGGGGTACCGGGGAGGCCACTGCGGTCCTCGCCGTCGGGGGACGACGGGACGGGCCCTGCCTCCGTGTCGGCGAAGGTCGAGGGGTCGAAGGGGATTCCCGGGGGCGGGGGCGCGGGGAGCACGTCGGCGCCGTCGGTCCCGTCGGCGGTTCCCGTCACGTCGTCGTCGGGAGGTGTCCCCCCGGCCGGCGCCCACTCCGGCGACGGGCCCACCGTGTGCGGACGGGCGTCCGCATCGGCGGTCGGTGTCGCTGCGGTGGACGTGGGCGTTCCCCCCTGCGGTGACGGCGGTGCGGGCGGCTCGGTGCCCGCCCGGTCATGCCTCACGTCCGGGTCCTCGGCCGCCTCGTGCTCGGGCGCCGTGTCCTGGGCCGGGGGAGGCGTGGTCGCCCCCGTGGGGCGCAGGATCTCGTCGAAGGACGGCAGGTCGGTGCCCTGGGGGCTTCCGGCCCGGCGGACGGAGAAGCGGGGGACCACGGGGAACTCGCCGGTGTTGGTCGGGTCGCTCGCCGACCAGGCCGTGCCGACGGACGACCAGGTCAGCGCGTCCTCGTCGGGGGTCGGGGCCGTCCCAAAGGGACCTGTCCCGCTGTCGGCACCGGCATCGCCGTCAGCACCGGTGTCGCGCTCGTGCCCGGCACCGTCCTGGTCCCGTTCCATTGCGTCCTCCGTGGCTCGCCCGTCCTGTGTCAACCCATTATCACCGTCCGCGCCCCCGGATCGCCCCACCATGACGCGGCGCAGCGTGGCGGGCAGGGGGAGGCGGCGGGCGAGGGAGGGCAGGACCTGGCCCGAGTCCTCGGGATCGATGAGCCGGAGCACGAGTGCGTAGACGGCTGTGACCACCACGGCCACCACCAGGAGCTTGCAGCCGGCCATGAGGTAGCGCACGAGTCGCGACCCCGGGTCGGAGACGGGACCGAGCAGCGAGATGACCCCCAGGCCGACCAGGAACCCCGCCACGGCGGCGATGAGGAACTTGAGGTACGAGGCGATGATGCGGCCCGGATTGACCTCACGGACCACCCGCGCCACCCAGAAGACCGCGATGAAGCCCTGCAGGAGACGGCACGCCGTCTCCCCCAGCGCCGCGCCCGCGGTCCACCACTGGGGTCCGGCCAGCGCGAAGACCGACCACCCGACGGCCACCTGGAGCAGGGTCGGCACGATGCCCATGAGGAACACGGGGCGTGCGTCCTCCAGGGCGAAGAACACCCGCTGGCTCATGAGGACCATGCCCGTGGAGGCGACCCCGGGCATCAGGGCGAGGAGGACCCAGGAGTACGCCTGGGCCACCTCCGGCGTCGTGCGCGGCGGCAGGGCCAGTTGCATCATCGGGACGGCGCCGGCCATGAGGATCGCCGCGGCGAGCAGGGAGAGCAGCGTGATGAGACGGACGCCCTGGTGGTAGTTCGCGGCCACCGTCTCCCCGTCGTGGTCGGCAGCGGCGTCCGCGAGGCGGGTGAAGATGGCCGTGGCCAGTGACACCGAGATCAGCGACTGCGGGACCATGTAGATCATGAACGCCGTCGTGTAGGAGGCGATGCCCGCCATGATGAGGTTCGTGCCGGCGGCGTGGGTGTCGACCTGCGTCGCCAGGTTGGAGGTCGAGAGGATTCCGATCTGGCTGATGCCGAGCGTCGCGAACGTCCACCCGGCCACCTTCGAGGCGGACCCGAAGGACGTGCCCCGGAAGTGGAAGTCCGGACGCAGCTTCACACCCGCCCTGCGCATGGGGAGGATCAGCACGAGAGCCTGGAACACGACGCCGATGGTGGCGGAGCCCGCCAGAACCCAGAACTGGGCGGAGGTGAAGTCCTCCACGCGGAAGATCCCGTCGTCGGGCGCGGCGCCCCACAGGAGGAGGAATGCGACGAGGCCGGCGATGCCCACGACGTTGTTGACCACCGGTGCCCACATGTAGGGGCCGAAGATCCCCCGGGCGTTGAGGAGTTCCCCGAGCAGGTTGTAGAGCCCGTAGAAGAAGATCTGGGGCAGGCACAGCAGGGTGAAGGCGATGCTCAGAGAGCGCAACTCACCCGTGTACCCCTTGGCGAAGAGGGTCACCAGCAAGGGGGAGAGGACCATCGCGATGAGGGTCACGCCGAAGAGGATGGTGCCCGCCAGCGTCAGGAGGCGGTTGACGTAGACACTCCCCGACCGTGACTTGAGGGCGCGCACGATCTGTGGGACCAGGACCGCGTCGAAGACTCCCGCCGCCAGGAGGTTGTAGACGGTGTTGGGGAGGTTGTTGGCGACCCCGAATGCGGCCGAGACGCTGCCCGCACCCGTGCCGATGCACGCCAGGAGGAGGAAGTTGCGGAGGAACCCGAGCACGCGGGAGACCATCGTGCCCGAGGCCATGACCATCGAGGAGCGCAGCAGGGAGGTCTTCTGCGGCGCGCCGACCACCGCGAGGTCCTCGTCGCCGAGTGGTTCCGCGGGCGATCCGGGGACCAGCGGGAATGCCGGGACCTCCGGCGCCCCGTCGGCGTCGGGCGGTGGGGGCGCCGGAACCGCGTGGTCGTCACTCATCGTTCCTCCTCGGATGCCGGACGGTCCCGAAGTCTACGGCGCACCGTGCGCGCCACACCTGCGACGAGCATCACCACGAGCGCCCCGGCGACCACGGCGGTGCCCATGTCCTCCCACTCGGCGCGCATGCGCACCGTGACGGACTGGGCGTCGTCGAGGACCTGGCCCCCCGGAGTCGTCACGAGGTAGCCGACCGTGATGTCGCCCGACCCGATGGCGGAGACCGGGACGTCCACGGAGGCGGTGCTCCGCGCCGGGATGGTGGTGGTCTGGGGACTGGTGACGCTCAGGCGGGGGTCGGAGGGCTCCAGGGTGACGACCACCGTGACGTCCCAGGGGAGGTCGTTGGTGACCCGGACCGGGAAGTTGGCGGACTTGTTGATGAGGTTGACCGTGGCGGAGGGCTCCGCGCGCACGGCGGTGAGCAGGGAGTGGACGAGCTGCTCGAAATCGGAGAGCCGCTCACTGCGCTCCTCGGTCGTGCCCGTCGCCGAGAGCGTCTCCAGGGCCGCGTCCTCCAGGCGGTCCTGGAGGTCGCGCGGCTGCGGGATCGCCTCCGCCAGGGAGGCGGTGCTGGACAGGGCGTCGGAGATCGAGGTGAAGACCCGGGAGGTGAGGTCGTCGAGGGCAGGCGCCTCGGCCACGGTCTGGCGCTGGAGGTCCGTCGGATCGGAGTCCACGACGTCGGTGAAGGACAGCGGCGCCACCCAGCGCTGGTCGAGGAGGGCGGTGAGGCGGGAGGTGAGGGAGGAGTCGAATGTGGTTCCCCGGGAGACGGGGACGAAGAGCGTGCGCGACTGGTTGGGCAGCTCACGGGTGATGACCGCGGACAGGGCGGTGAGGACCTGCTCGGTGTCGAGCTCGTCCGCCGCGCTCGTCGGCTCCCAGCTGAGCAGCTCGGCCAGTGCGGTCCGGGAGGTCAGGACGGACACGGTGGCGTCCGTGGCCCCCTGGGTGGAGGACTTCCCCGTCGTGGGGTCCACCTCGACCCGCGCCACGGAGGTGAAGGAGATCTCGTCGGTGGGTTCCAGCGATCCGGGTGGTGCGATGAAGGTCTCGCCGGGGAAGGCCTGGAGGGCCTGGCGTCCGAAGGTCCGCGTGGTCGGCCAGACGACGTCGCGCACCACCGTCGCAGTGCCCTGGTCGAGGGAGGAGTCGCGGGACTTCGAGGCCAGGTCGAGGAGGCTCTGCGAACCGCCCATCGCCAGTGCCGCGAGGTCCGCGTCCCAGCTCGGCAGCGCCACCACCTCGTCAGCCGTGTCCAGGAGGGTGCGCGTGAAGGACGTCGTGGTGCCGTCCCCGCTCTGGCCGGAGGTGGGCGACCCTGCGTCCGAGGTGGGCGACCCTGCGTCCGAGGTGGTGCCGCTGGGGGTGGGGGAGGCGGTCGTGGTCGGGGAGCCCGTCGCCCCCGGGGTCGTGGTGCCGGTGGGTGTGGGGGTCGCCGAGGGCGAGGAGGAGGGTGCGGACGGGGGCACACCTGACTGGGCCCCGTCCACGGAGTCCGGGTCCTCCGTGCCCGTCAGCACCTCGGGGTCGATCGCCAGGGTGACCCCGGGGGTCGCGGCGAGGTCGAGGGCGGTCGCGCCCTCGGCGCTGGGATCGGTGCCCGAGGCGCTCGTCCAGGGCACCAGGGTGCCGATGCCGGTCGACGCGACCTCGTACCCGGAGTCCCACACGAGCACCGTGCGGTCCCGACCGCTGGCGTCCCCCACGCTCGCGTCGACACTGAGCCCGCGGGGGCCCCAACCGAAGGAGCTGCCCAGGGGGAGGTCGGAGGTGGCGACGGTGACGGCGAACGCCGCGGACTGCCCGGCCGCGAGGGGGCGGTCGAGGGTGGTCGTGGCGACGAGGGCGCCCGAGGGCTGTGTCCCGGAGAGGAAGCCGGTGAGTTGCTCCTGGCTGAGGGGGGTGACCGACTGCAGGTGCACCTCGATGTGGATCCCCCCCTCGAGGGTCCCCTCAGTCGTGTTGGTGATGGTGCCGGAGACGACCACGTGGTCCTGGGTGGTGAGCACACGCGGGGAGAGGTCCTCGATCGCGACGTCGAGGCCCGAGCTGTCCGAGCCCGCCTCGGTCCCCAGCACCGCGGGGCGGGTGTCGGTGGTGGAGGCGTCGTCGGCGAGGGCCGGGGACACCGGTGCCAGCACGGTGGCGGTGGGGACCAGTGCACAGGCCGCGAGCAGGGCGAGGAGGACCCTGCGGGCGCGGCGGGTGGGTCCGGGGCACCGCCGTGGGGCCGGGTGTCGCGCCCCCATCAGCCCTCCCTGTACAGGAGGTCCATGGCGAGTCCGACGATGCGTCGTTCGTTCGGGTAGGCGAGCTGGCGGCCCAGGTCCGCCAGGGGGATCCAGGCTGCCGCTTCGGCCTCGTGGTCGGGATCACCCTCCACGGTGATCTCGCCCGAGACGTAGCCCATGAGGAAGTGGTGGACGACCTTGTGGACACGGCGGTCGGGACCCGAGAACCAGTAGTCGATGGTGGCCAGGTGACGGATGACACGGCCGTGGATCCCGGTCTCCTCGGCGACCTCCCGCAGGGCGGCCTCCTCGGCCGTCTCCTCACCCTCCAGGTGGCCCTTGGGCAGGCACCACTCGATGCGGCCCGCCCGGTTGCGCCGGGCGATGATGGCCGCGTAGGGGACGGTGTCGACCACGTCCACCACCAGACCCCCCGCCGAGGTCTCACCCACGACGGGCAGGTGTGACCCGTGGGCATGGATCGGCCGCAGCGACGCGTGACTCCGCGGTGGCCGGGGCACTCCGGGGCGGCGGTCGGTCGAACGGGCGGGCATGTCCCCACTCTAGGCGGCGATCGGGGAGGGAACCCCATCCGGCACCAGTCGGACGCCGGTCGACGGGGGAGCCCCCCGGGGTCGTGGCCCCGGGGGGTCCGGGCAGGACCGTCTCCCGCCACCTGCCCACCGTCCCCGCCCCGCACCTCGGGGGAGCGGTGGCGCGCGACGGGCGTGGGGTGGGGCCGGTTCCCCACCCACGGGTGGACGTGGCACGCTTGGGTCGATGACCGACCACGCCCCCTCCCCAGCACCACGCCCCTCCACGCCTCCCGATGACAGGGTGCCCGGGGCCACCTCCGCAGTCCACCGGCTCCCGGTGGGGGCGTCCGCCCCCGTCACGGCCCATGACGTACCCACCCTGCTCGCCAACGCCCGACGGGCCTTCTCCCACCTCCCCGCCGGCGTCGTCGAGCTCGGGCACGTCTTCGAGGAGGCCGGCGAGGAGATCGCACTGGTCGGCGGGCCCGTGCGCGACGCCTTCCTGGGTGTGACGCCCCACGATTTCGACCTCACGACCTCCGCACGCCCGGAGCGCACCGAGGAGCTCCTGGGCCGCTGGGGGGACACCACCTGGGACGTCGGACGCGAGTTCGGCACCATCGGGGCCCGGAGGGGCGGGCTGGTGGTGGAGGTGACCACCTACCGCACCGACTCCTACGACATCGGGTCGCGCAAGCCGGAGGTCACCTACGGGGACACCCTGGAGGGTGACCTCACGCGGCGGGACTTCACCGTCAACGCCATGGCGATGCGCCTGCCGGGCATGGTCCTGGTGGATCCCCACCACGGCCTCGAGGACCTCGCCGAGGGCCGCCTGCGCACCCCGGTCACCGCCGAACAGTCCTTCGACGACGACCCGCTGAGGATCATGCGCGCCGCGCGCTTCGCCGCCCAGCTCGGCATCGACGTGGACGAGGACGTCATGGACGCGATGGGTGCCATGGCGCACCGGCTCGACATCGTGTCGGCGGAGCGCATCCGGGCGGAGCTGGAACGGCTCATCGTCTCGCCCCTCCCCCGCCGCGGCCTGGAGCTCATGGTCCACACCGGTGTCTGCGACGTGGTGCTCCCGGAGTTCTCCGCCTTGGTGGACACCCGCGACGAGCACAACCGTCACAAGGACGTCTACGAGCACACCCTCACGGTCCTCGACCAGGCCATGGCCCTGGAGACGGGACCGGACGGTCCCGTCCCCGCCCCCGACTTCGTGCTCCGCTTCGCGGCGATCATGCACGACGTCGGCAAGCCCGACACGCGACGCTTCGAGCCCGGTGGCGCCGTCTCCTTCCACCACCACGAGGTGGTCGGTGCGAAGCTCACGCGCCGACGCATGAAGGCCCTGCGCTTCGACCGGCACACCACCGACGCGGTGGTGCTCCTGGTGCGCCTGCACCTGCGGTTCCACGGCTACGGGGAATCGCCCTGGACGGACTCCGCGGTGCGCCGGTACGTCACGGACGCCGGTGACCAGCTGGAGCGGCTCAACAGGTTGACCCGTGCGGACTGCACGACACGCAACCGGCGCAAGGCCATGCAGCTGGCCGCCGCGTACGACGACCTGGAGGCGCGCATCGCGTCGCTGCGTGAACGCGAGGAGCTCGACTCGATCCGTCCCGACCTCGACGGTGACCAGATCATGGCGGTCCTCGGCATCACCCCCGGCCCGGAGGTGGGCTCGGCCCGGAAATTCCTCATGGACCTGCGCATGGAGCGGGGTCCGATCGGTCCGGAGGCCGCGGAGCAGGAACTGCGACGGTGGTGGGCGGAGCAGGGGCACAGCTCCTGACGCACGTCTCCGCCACACGCCACTGAACGCGTGTTAAGATGTTGAACATGCGTTCAACCCCTGGGGGTTCCACGGCGGACCGGATCCTGGAGGCGGCGATCCGTCGCTTCGGTGAGGACGGGCTGGACGCCCCCCTGCGCGTGATCGCCGCGGACGCGGGGGTGAGCGCCCCCCTGATCCTCCACCACTTCGGGTCGAGGGCCGGTCTGCGGCAGGCCTGCGACGCGCGCGTGGCGGCCCTGACGAGGGCGGCCAAGTCCGCTGTCCTCGACCCGTTCACCGGCGTCTCCGCCTTCGTCGACCAGTCGAGGGACGCCGGTGGGTACGCCGAGGTCATCGCCTACATCATCCGTCTGCTGCAGGCGGGCGGCCCCACGACCGGGAGGCTCGTCGACAGCCTCGCCGCCGCCACGTCGGACTACCTCGAGGAGGGGGTCCGGGCGGGCACGGTGCGACCGAGCCGCTTCCCCGCCGAACGAGCCCGCGTCCTCGTGGAGTCCTCCCTGGGCGCGCTCCTCCTGGGGCTGCCCGCCGACGGCGGGAGGATCGACCTCGACCAGCTGCCGGGCCGGCTCGACGAGCTCCACCGCCGCATCGCGGGGCCGTTCCTCGAGCTGTACACCCAGGGCCTGCTGACGGGCCCCGAGCTCCTCGAGGCCCACCTCTCCCCCGACCTGTCCCCGCACGCGGCGACGCCGCCGTCGACCCAGGAGGAACCCCATGAGTGAACCCGTGATCGAGACCCGTGCCCTGCGCAAGGCCTTCAGGACCGTCCAGGCGCTCGACGGCCTGGACCTGGTCGTCCGGCCCGGGGAGGTGGCGGGCTTCCTCGGACCGAACGGGGCAGGGAAGTCCACCACCATCCGCATCCTCCTGGGAATGCAGCGGGCCGACTCCGGGCACGCCCGGGTCCTGGGGATGGACCCCTGGACCGAGGCGGTCGAGCTCCACCGGCGACTCGCCTACGTCCCCGGTGACGTCACACTGTGGCCCAACCTCACGGGCGGGGAGACCATCGACCTCCTCACCCGCCTGCACCGCACCACGGCCGACCGGCGGCGACGTGCCGAGCTCCTCGAACGGTTCGAGCTCGACCCGACACGCAGGACGCACACCTACTCCAAGGGCAACCGGCAGAAGGTGGCCCTCGTGGCGGCGCTGCTCACCGACGCTGAGCTCTACCTGTTCGACGAGCCCACCTCCGGCCTGGACCCGCTGATGATGGCCGTCTTCACCGAGGAGGTCAGGGCACTGCGCGACCGGGGGCGGACCGTCCTGCTGTCGAGCCACATCCTCGGTGAGGTCGAGGCCCTGTGCCACAGCGTCACGATCATCCGCGGCGGCAGGGACGTGGAATCCGGCACCCTGGCGGACCTGCGCCACCTCACCCGCTCCTCCGTGGTGCTCACCTCCGACATCGACCCCGCCCGCCTGCGCGGCCTCCCGGGTGTCCACAACGTGACGGTGGATGACGACCGCGTGGACTTCGACGTCGACAACGCGGCGCTGAGCTCCGTGGTCGACGCGATGGCCACTGCCCATGTGCGCGGACTGCAGGTCACCCCGCCCTCGTTGGAGGAGCTCTTCCTGCGCCTCTACGACTCCCATTCCGGGTCGTCGCAGCCGGGGAACGACGGGGCCGACGACGGGCTCCCCGGGGCGGGTGTCCGATGATGACCGGGGTGGGGACGCTCGTGCGCCTGGCGCTGCGCCGTGACCGCGTGCGGCTCGTGGCGTGGGGACTCGGCTTCCTGGTGACGATGTGGTTCTCCGTCGCCGCGGTGATCGACGCCTACAGCGGTCCGGGAGCGCTCGAGGCGCGTGCGGCACTCGCCCACAGCCCGGGCACCGTCGTCATCGCCGGGCCCCTCTTCGGTGCCGACGAGCCCGGCATCGGGCCCGTGGTGGCCAATGAGCTCACCACGATGCTCCTGGTCGTCGTCGCCGTCATCAGTGTGCTGTGCGCGGTCCGCCACACCCGCGCCGACGAGGAGGCGGGCCGCACCGAGCTGGTGCGCGCCCAGGTGACCGCCCGTCGCGCCCCGGCCGTGGCCGCCCTCGTGGCGGTGGCCACCCTCGACCTCGTGGTGTCCGCAGCGGTGGTCGTCGCCCTGGTCGGCCAGGACCTCCCGGTCGTGGACTCCCTGGCCCTGGGGGCGTCCTGCCTGCTCACCGGGTTCCTCTTCGGAGCGGTCGCAGCCGTGGCGGCGCAGGTGGCACCCTCTGCACGGGGCGCCTCCTCCCTCGCCATGGGTGTCCTGGGGTCGTCCTTCGCGGTGCGCGCCGCAGGGGACGTGCTCGAGCCCTCGACCGGTTCGTGGCTCTCCTGGCTCTCGCCCCTCGCCTGGGCGCAGCAGATCAGGGCGTACGCCGACCTGCGGTGGTGGCCCCTGGCCCTCGTCCTCGCGGCGACGGTGGTGGCACTCGTGGTGGCGGCTGCCCTCTCGGACCGGCGGGACCTGGGCTCGGGGCTCCTGCCCTCCCGCCCGGGTACCGGGGTGGCCCGCCCCCCGCTGCTGTCGGGCGGTGGGTTGGCGCGGCGTCTGCTGCGTCCGGCATTCCTGTCCTGGGGCACGGGCATCGTGCTCACCGCGGCCCTGTCGGGGTCCATGGCCCGTTCCGTGGAGGGCATGCTCTCGGAGTCACCTGAACTGGCCGCGTGGATGGGCACCTCCTCCCACGACCTCGTCGCCTCCTTCTCCACCTACATGCTCGGCTTCCTGGTCGTGATGACCACCGCCTTCGCCGTCTCGTCGGTCCTGGTGCTGCGCGGGGAGGAGAGCTCCGGCCGCGCCGAGCTCGTGCTCGTGTCGGGGGTCCCGCGCACGCGCTGGGTCACCGTCTGGATCGCGGTGGTCGCGGTGGAGACGGTCGTCATCCTCGTCACGGCGGCCCTCGCGATGGGCGTGTGCACGGTGGTGGCACTCGGTGAGTGGCGCTGGGTGGGGGACCTCCTGGTCGCCGGCCTGGTCAACGTGCCGGGCGCCCTCGTCGCACCGGCCCTCGCGGCGGCACTGGTCGCCTGGCTGCCGCGATGGGCGCCGCTGGCGTGGGTGATGGTCGGGTGGAGTGCCTTCGTGCTCCTGCTCGGCCCGGTGCTGGGCCTGCCGGAATGGGTGGGGCACCTCTCCCCCCTGGGACTCACCCCGAAGCTCGCGGAGGCCGCGTTCACGCCCGCACCCGTCCTCGCCCTCGCCGCGGTCGTGGTCGTGCTGGTGCTCCTGGTGCGTCCGGGGACCGCCCGGAGGGACCTCCTGACGGGCTGACGCGGGCATCCTAGGATGGGACCACGCCGCCGGGCGCCCGGGGAGTCCGGTGGGAGGGACTGTCCGCCCCGCCCTCGTGAAGGAAGACCTGACATGACCATCCCCACCCCTGCTGCGGCCAGTGCGGACATCGGCGTCTACGGGCTCGGCGTCATGGGATCGAACCTCGCCCGCAACCTGGCGCGCAACGGGTACCGCACGGCGGTGTTCAACCGGACCCCCACCCGCACGGAGCGCCTCATGGCGGCCCACGGCGACGGCTCGGAGGGCGTCTTCGTCCCCTCCCTCGACATCGACGACTTCATCCGTTCCCTCGAGCGTCCCCGCGTCGCCATCATCATGGTCCAGGCGGGGGCCGCCACCGACGCCGTCATGGAGCAGCTCGCCGCCCGCATGGAGGCCGGGGACATCATCGTGGACTGCGGGAACTCCCTCTTCACCGACACGATCCGCCGGGAGGCGTGGGCGCGCGAGCGGGGGCGTCCACTTCGTGGGTGCCGGGGTCTCCGGCGGCGAGGAGGGTGCCCTGTGGGGCCCCTCGATCATGCCCGGGGGCACGAAGGAGTCCTACGACCGCCTCGGCCCCATGTTCGAGAGGATCTCCGCCCACTACGAGGGCGTCCCCTGCTGCACCCACATCGGACCCGACGGGGCGGGTCACTTCGTGAAGATGGTCCACAACGGCATCGAGTACGCGGACATGCAGGTCATCGCCGAGGCCTACGACCTGCTGCGCCACGGGCTGGGGACCGGGCCCGCGGAGATCGCCGACATCTTCTCCCAGTGGAACACCGGTGAACTGAACTCCTTCCTCATCGAGATCACCGCCGAGGTGCTGCGCCAGGTCGACGCCTCCACGGGGATCCCCCTGGTGGACCTCATCGTCGACCGGGCCTCCCAGAAGGGCACCGGCAAGTGGACCGTGCAGACGGCCCTCGACCTGGCGGTGCCCGTCACCGCCATCGGCGAGGCGACCTTCGCCCGCGGCGCCTCCTCGGCCACGGCGCAGCGCACGACGGCCAGGGTCCTGGACGGGCACGCGGCGCCACTGCAGGTCGCGGACCGTGACGCCTTCGTCGAGGACGTGCGCCAGGCCCTCTACGCCTCCAAGATCGTCGCCTACTCCCAGGGGTTCGACGAGATCACCGAGGGTGGGCTCACCTACCACTGGGACATCGACAAGGGGGCGCTCGCGCGCATCTGGCGGGCCGGGTGCATCATCCGCGCGGCCTTCCTCGACGACATCTCACGTGCCTACGTGGACGCCCCTGACCTCCCGCTGCTCCTCGCGGCGGAGCCCTTCGCCACCCGGATCCAGGAGGCCGTGCCCTCCCTGCGCCGTGTCGTGGCGCTCGCGGCCGGGGCGGGGGTCCCGATCCCCGTGTTCGGCTCCTCGCTGTCCTACTTCGACACGATCCGGGCGGAGCGGCTGCCGGCCGCGCTCATCCAGGGGCAGCGGGACTTCTTCGGGTCCCACACCTACCAGCGCACCGACCGCCCGGGCACCTTCCACACCCTGTGGGCCCAGGAGGGCCGCCCCGAGGAGCAGTGGGACTGATCCCGGGCGGGGATCGTCGCGCGCGCCACACTCCGTGGAGGATTCCCAGACTCCGTGCGTAGTCTGGAGGTTCGAGGCTCTGCACGGAAGGTGGACACGTGGCGAACAACGACGGGAAGATGGACTGGGACCAGGTGGTCTCCGGATCCACCTCCTCCCCCCAGCCCTCCTCGCGCCGGGGCGGCACCGGGGCGAGGTCCGGGTCATCGCGCGCGGGCTCCGGTGGGCGCAGGGGCAGGATCGGTCGGCGCATCGGCCTGGGCATCGTCTTCACCGTGCTCGGCGCCCTCATCGCGGGGCTCGCCGCCTTCCTGGTCCTCTACATGCGACTCGACGTGCCGGCGGCGGACGAGGTCGCCCTCGCCCAGACCACCACCGTCTACTACTCCGACGGCACCACGACGATGGGGACCTTCTCCGACATCGACCGGAAGATCATCGACACCTCGACCCTGCCCGACTACGTCGGGAACGCCATCGTCGCCTCGGAGGACCGCACGTTCTACACGAACGCGGGCATCGACTTCAAGGGCATCTTCCGCGCCCTGCTCAACAACGTCTCCGGCGGGGGCCGTCAGGGTGGATCGACCCTCACCCAGCAGTACGTGGAGCGCTACTACCTCGGGGAGACGACGTCCTACAAGGGCAAGATCAAGGAAGCGGTCCTCGCGGTCAAGATCAACCGCGAGCAGTCGAAGTCCGAGATCCTCGGCAACTACATGAACACGATCTACTTCGGACGCGGGGCCTACGGCATCGAGGCGGCTTCGGAGGCCTACTTCGGTCATCCCGCCTCCGAGCTCTCCCTCTCCGAGTCGGCCCTGCTCGCAGGGATCATCCCCGCGCCCTCCGCATGGGACCCCGCGGTCGACGAGACCCAGGCGAAGGACCGCTGGGAGCGGGTGCTGGGCCTCATGGTCGAGGACGGGCACATCAGCCAGGCCGAGGCCAGCGCCGCCACGTTCCCCGAGACGATCGAGCCCTCGACGGGCACCTCGTCGATGACGGGGACCAACGGCTACCTCATGGAGCAGATCCGCAAGGAGCTCATCGCGACCGAGCAGTTCAGCGACGAGGACCTCGACACCGGTGGTTTCCAGATCGTCTCCACCATCGACAAGACGAAGCAGGACGCGGCCGTCGCGGCGGCGTCGTCCATGACACAGGTCGCGAACTGGGACAGCGACACGATGCACACGGCGCTGTCCTCCATGGATCCGGCCACGGGTGAGATCGTCGCGGAGTACGCCGGCGCGGACTACCAGAAGCGTCAGCAGAACGCCGTCACGCAGGACATCGCGGCCGCCGGGTCGACGTTCAAGACCTTCGCGCTGTTGGCCCACGCCGAGGAGGGGGGATCGATCCTCGACACCTATGACGGGAACTCCCCCCAGTCCTTCCCGGGTCTGACCGACCCGGTCCAGAACGACGGGAACTATTCCTTCGGCACGGTCTCGCTGGAGACGGCGACGAAGTACTCGATCAACACCGCCTTCGTCGGGCTGAACGAGGAGGTCGGACCGGCGAACACGATGAAGGCGGCCATCCGGGCGGGCATCCCCGAGAAGACCAACGGACTCGAGGACACCCTGCTCAACGTGCTCGGCTTCGCCGCCCCCCACAACATCGACATCACGCACGCCTATGCCACGATCGCCTCCGGCGGTCTCAAGGTGGACCCCCACATCGTGCGCCAGGTCAAGGACTCCGACGGGAAGGACGTCTACACGACGCCCGTGAACCCCGAGCGGGTGTTCTCCGCGGAGGACGTCTCCGAGATCATGCCGGCCCTCGAGGCCGCCATGGGCACCGGCGGCACCGGCGAGAAGGCCGCCTCCCTGGGGCGCGTCGTCGCCGGGAAGACCGGCACCTCCGAGGAGCAGAAGTCCGCGCAGTTCGTCGGGATGATCCCCCAGTTGGTGACCACGGTGTCGATGTACCAGACCGGCGAGGACGGGACCTCCTCCGTGCCCCTGTCCGACATCGGCGGGCTCGACCAGTTCCACGGTGGCGACTGGCCGGCCGACGTGTGGCTGAAGTACATGCAGGTCGCGGTGCAGGACCTGCCGGACGAGGGGTTCTCCTGGCTCACGACGAGTACGAGGGCGCCCTCGGTGGCCCCTGTGCCGACCCAGACCCACGCACCGGAGCCGGAGCAGACGGAGACCCAGACCTACGCACCGGAGCCGGAGCAGACGGAGACGGAGACCCAGGCCCCGGAGCCCTCGGAGCCGACGGAGCAACCGGTGACCCCGGATCCCGAGCCGGACGACTCCCCTCAACAGTCCGGGCATTGAGGGCGTCGCTGACTCCCGTGCCGCGCACGGCCCCCCGGTGCGGGTCCACGTCCCGGGTGGTCGACCGGCGCCCGACCAGGACAGCCCCCGACAGGACCGTTCCCGTCACAGGGTTGGGGCCCCGATCCATCCGGATCGGGGCCCCAACTGTGTGCGAGGAGTGCGACCGGTCAGGGGGTCAGCTGGTCAGCTGACACCGACGGACCGGCCGGCCCGCTCACTTGGCGACGACGCGCACCGTCAGGGTCGCGGTGACCTCGGGGTGCAGGTTGACGAACACCGTGTGGTCGCCGAGCGACTTGATGGGCGTGCGCACGACCACCTTGCGGCGGTCGATGGTCTGCCCCAGGTCGTTCTTGACGGCCTCGGCGATGTCCGCGGTGGAGATGGCGCCGAAGAGGCGGTCGTTCGTGCCGACCTTGCCGGACACCGTCACGAAGGAGGCGTCCTGCAGGGTGTCGCGCACGAGACGCGCGTCATCGATCGAGGCGATCTCGCGCTTGCGGCGCGCGGCGGCCATCTGGTCGATCTGCTTCTGGGCGCCCTTCGTCCACTTGGTGGCCAGGCCACGGGGGACGAGGTAGTTGCGGGCGTAGCCGTTCTTGACCTCGACGACCTCCCCGGCGGTGCCGAGGTTGGCCACGTCGTGGGTCAGGATGAGCTTGGTGGTAGCCATGAGTCTTCTTCCTTCCCCGTCGGTCAGCGGCCGGTGGACGAGTAGGGCAGCAGGGCCATCTCGCGAGCGTTCTTGACGGCCTTGGCGATCTGGCGCTGCTGCTGGACGGTCACGCCGGTGACGCGACGGGCGCGGATCTTCCCACGGTCGGAGATGAACTTCCGCAGGAGTGCGGTGTCCTTGTAGTCGATGTGGTCGATCTTGGCCGCCCGCAGCGGGTTGGCCTTCTTCTTGATGGGCTTGTTGCGAAGTTGGGGCTTCGCCATGATGTTCTCCTAGGTGATCCGGACGGGGCGTCCCCGTCCTCGAGCGTGGTGTGGAGCGTTGCCGGTGACATCCGCCGACGGTGTCGGTGCTGACGAGGGCGGACCCGCACGTCCCGTGGTCGGGACCGACGGGGGCCGCCCTCGTGGACGTCAGAAGGGCGGCTCGTCCCCGAAGGAGGTCGCACCACCTGCATCGGTGCGCCACGGGTCGTTGGTCGACCCACCCGTCGGGGCGTTGTAGCTGCCCTGGTTGCCCTGTCCTCGACCGCCCTGGCCGTACCCGCCCTGGGGGGCCTGGCCGCCCTGGGAGCCGTAGCCCCCCTGGCTGCCCTGCCCGCTCGGGGCGCCGCCCTGGCTGTAGCCACCCTGTCCGCCGCCCTGTGAGGCGGTGCGGGTGACCTGCGCCTTCGCGCGGCGGAGGGACGGGCCGACCTCGTCGACCTGCATCTCCACCACGGTGCGGCGCTCGCCCTCGCGGGTCTCGTAGGAGCGCTGCGTGAGCCGCCCCTGGACGATGACCCGCATGCCCTTGCGCAGGGACTCCGCGACGTTCTCGGCGGCCTCACGCCACACGCTGCAGCGCATGAAGAGGGTCTCGCCGTCCTTCCACTCGTTCGCATTGCGATCGAAGGTGCGCGGTGTCGATGCCACCGTGAAGTCGGCGACCGCGGCACCCGAGGGCGTGAAACGCAGCTCGGGATCGGCGGTCAGGTTGCCGATGATCGTGATGACGGTGTCTCCGGCCATGTCGGCTCCTCGGTGTGGGTGGGTGCTCCGGCACGGTGGCCGGGCGGGGTTGGTCAGTGGCTGTCGGGGCGCTGGAGCTTGGTGCGCAGGATGGCCTCGTTGAGGTTCATCTGACGCGTGATCTCCAGGGCGACGTCGGGGGTCGTCGTCATGTCGATGACGACGTAGATCCCCTCGGAACGCTTGTTGATGTCATAGGCAAGACGACGCTTGCCCCAGATGTCGACCTTCTCGACGGAGCCCTTGGCAGCGGTCACCTGCTGCAGGTACTTCTCCATCGAAGGGGCGACGGTGCGCTCGTCGATCTCGGGATCGAGGATCACCATCAGTTCGTAGGCACGCACGTGGGTACCCACCTCCTATGGTCTCTGCGGTCACGGTCCTTCCGTGACAGGAGGGTGTTGCGGCGGTCCGTCCCCACCCGGGTCGGGTGCGGGGCAGTCCGCCTGTCCACTCTAGTCGTGGGGTGGGCGGGCGTGCCACCCGCCCCGTCGGGCCGCGGGGGTTGTGTGGGACACACCGGTGGGGCCATGGCCCTCCTGCGCGCACCCGTCAGGTCTCCGTGGGTCCCGGTTGCGTCGTACCCGGTGGCGCCGGGCTCACCAGGAACTGGGGACCGGTCGGCCCTCGGCGTAACCGGACGCGGACTGGAGGCCGACGACGGCGCGCTCGCGGAACTGTTCGATCGTCGCGGCGCCCGCGTAGGTGAAGGAGGAACGCACACCGGAGATGATCTGGTCGATGAGGTCCTCCACGCCGGGACGCTCGGGGTCCAGGTACATGCGCGAGGTCGAGATTCCCTCCTCGAACAGCGCCTTCCGGGCCCTCTCGAAGCTGCCCTCACCAGCGGTGCGGCGGCGGACCGCACGCTTGGAGGCCATGCCGAAGGACTCCTTGTAGGCGCGCCCCTGGTGGTCGTACTGGACGTCCCCGGGGGACTCGTGGGTGCCGGCGAACCAGGAGCCGACCATGACGTTGGAGGCCCCGGCCGCCAGGGCGAGGGCGACGTCGCGCGGATGGCGCACACCGCCGTCGGCCCACACGTGGGCGCCGAGTTCGGCGGCAGCGGCCGCGCACTCGAGGACGGCGGAGAACTGGGGCCGGCCCACGCCCGTCTGCATGCGGGTGGTGCACATGGCGCCCGGACCCACGCCGACCTTGACGATGGAGGCCCCGGCCGCGACGAGGTCGCGGGTGCCGGCGGCGGTGACGACGTTGCCCGCCGCGATGGGGACGGCCGGGCAGGCGGTGCGCACTGCGGACACCGCCTCGAGCATGCGGTCCTGGTGGCCGTGGGCGGTGTCGACGACGAGGACGTCCACCCCGGCCTCGACGAGGGCGGCCGCCCGTCCGGCCGGGTCGCCGTTCATCCCGATGGCGGCACCGATGCGCAGACGCCCGGAGTCGTCGACGGCGGGACGGTAGATGCCGGAGCGCACGGCGCCGGCGCGGGTGAGCAGTCCGACCAGTCGGCCCTGCGCGTCGACGACCGGGGCGAGCTGGCGGTGCGCGGCGTGGAGCCGGTCGAAGGCCTCGTGGGGGTCGATGCCCTCGGGCAGCGTCATGAGCTCGGTGGACATGACGTCGCGGACCTGGGTGAAGCGGTCGACCCCGGTGACGTCCTTCTCGACGACGAGGCCGACGGGGACGTTCGTGTCCGGGTCGACCACGACGGCCGCGCCGTGGGAGCGCTTGGGCAGCAGGCCCAGTGTGTACCCGCAGGTGTGGTGCGGTTTCACCGTGACGGGGGTGTCGTAGACGAGGTGGCAGGACTTGACGTTCGCGACGGTCTCGATGACGAAGTCGACGGCGATGTCCTGGGGGATGATCGCAATGGCACCGCGGCGCGCGACGGTCTCCGCCATGCGCTTGCCGGACACCGCGGTCATGTTGGCCACGACCAGGGGAATGGTGGTCCCGGTGCCGTCGTCGGTGGCGAGGTCGACGTTCGTGCGCGAACCCACCGAGGACCGGGAGGGCACCATGAAGACGTCGTCGTAGGTGAGGTCGAAGGTGGGCAGGAGGCCGTTGAGGAATTCCACGCCCCCACGGTATCCGGATCGCGGTGGTCCGCGCGGGCTGGGGAGCCCACCCCCACTCCTGCCCCGGGTCAGCGGGTGCGCGGGACGAGTGCGTGACGCGGGGACCACCAGGTGCGCCACGCATTGCACGCACCCCTGCTGGCCAGGAACAGGCCGCCGAAGCACGCCCACAGCCACACCATCGCCCGGGTCTGCCCCGCCACGTCGAGGGTCCCGGCGGCGTGCACCCACTGGAGCAGGGCCCACAGGCCCGGCAGGTAGACGGCCAGGGTCACCACCCCGGCCACGGCCAGGTAGCGTCCCTGCGAGGCCCCGATGAGGACGCCGTCCAGGAGGAAGACGAGCCCGGCCAGCGGCAGGAACACCGCGGCGGTGAGCAGGGCGGCCGTCGCGATGTGGTGCATGTCGGGGTCGGAGCCGAACGCGAGGGGGATCCACGCAGAGGCGGCCGCGACCACCACACCGAGCACGGCTCCGCTCCCGAGGCCCCACAGGGCGAGGCGGCGCAGCAGGTCCCGCAGGCGGGTCACGTCACCAGCCCCCAGGGCGTAGCCGACGAGGGCCTGGGCGGCGATGGCCAGGGCGTCCATGACGAAACCGGTCAGGTTCCACACCGCGTTGACGACCTGGTGGGCGGCCAGGGCCTGGGTGCCCGCCGCGGTGGCGACGGCGAGGGTCGCCAGGAGTGCCACCCTCAGGGCGACGGTGCGCACCAGGAGCGGTGCGCCGTCCACCGCGGCTCCCCACACCCCGCCTGCCGAGGGCCGCAGCGACACGCCCAACCCCCGGGCGCCGCGCACCACGACCCACACCAGGGCCACGGCCATCAGGGTCTGGGTCACGGCCGTGCCCGCGCCGGAGCCGGCGATGCCCAGACCCGCCCCGTAGATGAGCACGGCGTTGGCCGCGACGTTGAACGCCGCACCGCCGGCGGCGACCACGAGCGGGGTCCTCGTGTCGAGGAGTCCGCGCAGGGTGCCCGTGGCCGCGAGGACGACGAACATGCCCACCAGACCGGGTGAGGAGGCGCGCAGGTAGGCCACGGCGTGCGGGGCGACGGCAGGGTCGGCCCCCAGGGCGTTGACGAGGGCGGGGCCGGTGACCACCAGCGCCACTGCGGCGACGACCCCGAGCCCGGCCGCCAGCCACATGGCCTCGATGCCGGAACGCACCGCCCGGTCGGGGTGGCCCGCGCCGAGGGCCCGGGCCGCGAGGGCGGTCGTCGAGTAGGCGAGGAACACGAAGACACCGACGACGGTCTGCAGGACGGTGGAGGCCAGGGCGAGGCCCGCGAGCTCGGGGGTGCCGAGGTGGCCGACCATCGCGGAGTCGATGATGACGAAGAGCGGTTCGGCGACCAGGGCGCCCAGCGCCGGGACCGCCAGTCCGAGGATCTGTCCCGTGAGGGACCGGGCGCGCACGGGGGACGGGGCCGGGTCGCCTGTGGGCGCCGGGCCGTCGGTGGACCCGTGGCTGTCGGTGGGCGCCGGGCCGTCGGTGGACCTGTGGCCGTCGCCCGGCACGCCGTCGGCGGTGGAGGCCCGTGCGGTCAGGTGGTCCTCCCCTGCGGGTCGCCCGGCGTCCCCCGCGGGACACGGGGTTTCCGAGGATCCACCGTCCGCGCGCGATGCGGAACCGGTCCGGCCACCCCTCTGTGCGGCCGCCCGCCGTTCACCCCCCGGACCCTCAGGCGACACCTGAGGGTTGCCGGACGTCTCCCGCGCGTCGTCCACCGATCCGTCCTCCACTTCCTGTCCACAGACTGTTGACAGATCTGTGGACAACGCCCCGCGTACCTGTGGCGGGATTCCGCGGTTCGCGTCGATCCGGGGGATCCCGCGAGGTCCGGGCATCCCCAGGCGTGTCCACAGGCATTGTGCACGACGCGCCGATCCATCCACATCCTGTCCACATCGAGTCCACATCGAGGGTGGTGGAGATGCGTACGGGAGCGTCTACGCTCACGTGTGCGCGAACGGATCGGGGCCCCGCACGGGGTCCTCCCGCAGCGCGGTGTGGGTCGCCCTCGTCACGGGGACGGAGCACGGGCCACCGTCGCGTTGCCCGTGCCGGTTCGACCTGCGCACACCCGGACCCCGGCAGCGCGACCCGCTTCCACCAGAACTCAGGAGGACATGACCCGATGGCCCCGGACGCCGACTACGACCGCACCCCACCCCAGGACATCGAGGCCGAGATGTCCGTGCTGGGGTCGATGATGCTGTCGCGCGAGGCCATCAACGACGTCACCGAGGAGATCCGGGGCACGGACTACTACCGGCCCGCCCACGAGACGATCCACGACGTCATCATCGACCTCTCGGGGCGCGGGGAGCCCGCCGACGCCGTGACCGTGGCCGGCGAGCTGCAGCGCCAGGGTGAGCTCCAGCGCGTGGGCGGGGCCGCCTACCTCCACACCCTCATCGCCTCCGTCCCCACGGCCGCCAACGCCGGCTACTACGCCCGGATCGTGCGTGAGCGCTCCCTGCTGCGCCGCCTGGTCTCCGCCGGCACCCGCATCGTGCAACTCGGGTACGCCGACGCCGGTGGGGACGTCGACCAGATCGTCGACCAGGCCTCCCAGGAGATCTACGCCGTCGCCGAGCGGCGTGCCTCAGCCGACTACGTGCCCATGAGCGAGATCTCGGAGGGGATCCTCGACGAGCTCGAGGACATCGAACGCAACAAGGGCAAACTGCACGGTGTCCCCACCGGGTTCCTCGAGCTCGACAAGCTGACCCAGGGACTCCACCCCGGTCAGATGATCATCGTCGCGGCGCGACCGGCCATGGGGAAGTCGACCCTGGCCCTGGACTTCTGCCGCTCCGCGGCCATCCACAACCAGACCACCGCCGTCATCTTCTCCCTGGAGATGTCGCGCTCGGAGATCGCGATGAGGCTCCTCTCGGCGGAGTCGGGGGTGTGGCTGTCGAAGATGCGTGCCGGGGACATGAAGAGCCAGGACTGGCAGCGGGTGTCGGAGACGACCTCGCGAGTGTCCGAGGCGCCGCTGTTCATCGACGACTCCCCGAACATGGCGATGACAGAGATCCGGGCGAAGTGCCGCCGTCTCAAGCAGCAGCACGGGCTGGGGCTCGTGGTGGTCGACTACCTCCAGCTGATGACCTCGGGACGCCAGGTGGAGTCGCGCCAGCAGGAGGTCTCGGAGTTCTCCCGCCAGCTCAAGCTGCTCGCCAAGGAGATCGAGGTGCCGGTGGTGGCGGTGGCGCAGCTGAACCGTGGCCCCGAGTCCCGCACCGACAAGAAGCCGATGATGGCCGACCTGCGCGAGTCCGGGTCGTTGGAGCAGGACGCCGACGTCATCATGCTGCTCCACCGCCCCGAGTACTACAACGCCGAGGAACGCCCCGGGGAGGCCGACCTCATCGTCGCCAAGCACCGCAACGGTGAGACCCGGACGATCCCGTTGCTGTTCCAGGGCATCAACGCGCGCTTCGCCAACCAGGCGTTCCGTGAGGAACCGGGGGCCGCGCAGGCGTCGTGAGTGACCGGGGGCCCCGGTCAGGTCAGACGGTCCGGGTCCCGTCCGCCCGCGCGGCCGCCCTCGTGAGCTTCCGTGAGCGGCGCACCTGGCCCACCCAGTCCACCCCGAGCACCACCAGGGCCACCCAGACGATGGCGGTCCCGGCCCAACGGGCGGGCTCCATGGTCTCGTGGAAGACGAGGAGACCGATCAGCAGTTGCATGACCGGGGCGACGTACTGGATGAGCCCGAGGATGCCCAACGGCAGGCCCTGGGCCGCCTTGGCGAACATGATCAGGGGGACCATCGTCAGGAAACCCGCTCCCACCAGCAGTGCGAAGTGCCAGCCCCACGCGGTCCCGCCCTCGTCCGCGAGGACCTGGAAGGAGGTCCTGCCGTTGACGGCCAGGTACGCGTAGTACCCGAGGAGCACCGGGGTGACGGCGGCGGTCTCGATGGCCATGCCCTCCAGCGGGCCGACCCTGTGCGCCACGTCCTTCTTGACGAGGGCGTAGAACCCGAACGAGAACGCCAACGTGAGGGAGACCCACGGGAGGCGACCCAGACCGATGAGCAGCACCACCACGGCGAGCGCGCCCAGACCGACCGCGACCTTCTGGGGCAGCGAGATGCGCTCACGCAGGACGACGAGGCCGAGTGCCACCGTGACCAGCGGGTTGATGAAGTAGCCCAGTGCGGCGTCCACGGTGTGCCCGCTCTGGACGGCGAACACGTAGACCGTCCAGTTCACCACGATGAGTGCACCGGCCAGGGAGAGGCGCCACACGACCTCCCGGTCGCGCAGGGCGGCCCACAGGCGGGGGAGCCTGTGCAGGAGTCCCAGGAGCAGCAGGCAGAAGACCATTCCCCACGCGGCCCGGTGGACGATGACCTCCAGGGCCCCCGCCGGTTGCAGTGCGTGGAAGTAGAGGGGGAAGAACCCCCAGATCACGTAGCAGGACACCCCCAGCGCGAGGGAGGAGGGGTCGATGGCGTCCGGGTCCCGGTCGGGTGCGGTGGGCGCGGGCGGCTCCTGTCGGTGCGCGAGGGGGGTCTCATCCACCTCCGAAGGCTATCCCCGCCCAGGTCCGGTACCGACGGGGGCGCCCGAGGGATGGACGAGGGCGGAACGGGGTGGTCGGACCCCCGCACGGGGGGAGGGGCCCACAGGTGGGACCCGTCCCGGCCAGGGGCGGCACCCGGCGCCGGACACGACCCGGGGCGCTCCACCGTGGGGGTGGAGCGCCCCGGGAGGGCGGTGCAGGTGGTCGGTGACCCCAGATCAGAGGGCGACGACTGTCCCGGTGCGGGCGGCCTGCTCGGCGGCCTCGGCCAGGCGCAGGGCCTTGGCGCCGTCCTCGATGCCCGGGGAGGGCCTGCGCCCCTCTGAGATGGCCGCGATGAACTCGGTGAGTTCATGGGTGTAGGCCTGCTCGTAGCGGGTGAGGAAGAAGTCGAGGTAGGGGTCCTGGGCGTCGGAGACCTCGGAGGTGGAGCGACGAACGGTCGTGGGACGCACGTTGTCCGCGTTCAGGACGCCCTTCGACCCGAAGGCCTCCAGGCGCTGGTCGTACCCGGGGGCGCAGTGGCGGGAGTTGGTGATGGTCGCGACGGTCCCCCGGGTGTTGACCAGGGTCACGACGGCACCGTCGTAGTCACCGGTGTCGGCGAGCTCGGGATCCATGTTCTGCCCCACGGCGCTGACCGTGGCGATGTCACCGAGGAAGTAGCGTGCCGTGTCGAAGTCGTGGATCGTCATGTCCTTGAAGATCCCGCCGGAGACGGCGATGTAGGACTTCGGCGGGGCCGCCGGGTCGCGCGAGATGATCGTGACCTGCTCGAGGTCCCCGATGTCACCGGCCTCGACCATGTCGTGGATGGCGTGGAAGGAGGGGTCGAAACGTCGGTTGAAGCCCATCATGATGACCGGGTCCAGGCCCTCGAGTTGCTCGTGCAGCTTCTCGACCCCGGAGGAGTCGAGGGCCACGGGCTTCTCGCACAGGGCCGGCTTCCCGACCCGGGCGGCCTTGACGATGTGCTCGACATGGAGTGGGGTGGGGGAACAGATGATGAGCGCGTCGACCTGGTCGTCGGTGAAGACCGAGTCGATGTCGTCCGTTGCGCGGGCTCCCTGGCTGGCCGCCAGTGACTTCGCGGAGTCCAGGACGACGTCAGCGACAATGCTGAGCGTCGCATCGGGATTCGAGGCGATGGAACGGGCGTGGACATGGGCGATGCGTCCAGCGCCGATGAGGCCAATACGCAGCACGGTGCACTTCCTTGTGTGGTGAGTCGGTGGCACGCCGGATCATTCCGACGTCGTCGCCAAGTGTACGGTCAAACGAGGTCCACATCCAGCGGTTTGTGCGCACAAAGTCTGCGTGGATTTGTTGTGTCAAACGGCTTGACGTCGCTCGGACATGTCAGTAACCTCACGATTGGAGCGCGCCAATGGGTGCCCGTGATCGCCGTCGATCGGGCCCCGGGATGTCTGGTGCGCACCTGGTCGCGGGGTGGAGCAACCTCCCGCACCTCTCAGGGTCGAGCGAGGAGATCGGACACCCGCGGAGCGCAGCCGGACGGACCGGCGGTGGTCACGGCGGACGGTCGGGGCGGAGCTGCTTCCACGCTGCAGCGCCCGGCGGGCACGGAGCCGGCCGGGAGTTGGGGGACCATGACTGAGAAAGACCCTTCCACCGGAGGACCACATCCATGAAACAGAGCATCCAACTGGCCAGCGGGGCGATCCCAGCTGACGCCGCGATCCCGGACCTCGTCGGGTCCGTCCCCGCGGCCGGACCGAGGCGTCGCACGCTCCTGCTGGCGGGCGTCGCGACGCTGGGGTCCCTGCTCTTCGGATACGACACGGGCGTCATCGCCGGCGCGCTGCCCTACATGTACCTGCCCCACGCGGCGGGCGGTCTCGGGCTGACCGCCGTCACCGAGGGATTCGTGACCGCCGCACTGGCGCTCGGTGCCGCCTTCGGCGCGGTCATCGGCGGCCACATCACCGACCGCATCGGACGCCGCTCGAACATCCTGATCCTCGCCCTCATCTTCGTGGTTGGCACCATCGGGTGCACCCTGGCGCCCAGCGTCCTGGTCCTGTACCCCTTCCGGTTCATCCTCGGGTGGGCGGTGGGCGGAGCCTCCTCGACGGTTCCGCTCTACCTCGCCGAGACGGCACCGAAGCACATCCGCGGTCCCCTGGTCGCGGTGGACCAGTTCATGATCGTCTTCGGGCAGTTCGTCGCCTTCGCCATGAACGCCGTCATCGCCCGGGTCCACTCCGGTCCGGAGGCGGTCGTCCAGACCGACCCGAGTGGCAGGTACGCCGCCGGTGAGACGGTCGTGTGGGACAACCTGAAGAACATCGCCGGCATCGTGGTCTCCGCGGGCAATGGTTCCGCCTGGCGGTGGATGCTCGTGCTGGCGACGATCCCCGCGGTCCTCCTGTGGATCGGCATGCGGCTCATGCCGGAGTCCCCCCGCTGGTACGCCGCCAACCTGGACTTCTACCACGCGGTGGCGAGCCTCAAGCAGGTGCGTGATGACGACGGTGAGGTCGTCGACGAGATCCGCGAGATGGCGCAGCTGCGACGCGACGAGGACTCGAGGCAGGAGGAGGAGTGGAGCCTCCGCCACGCCATGCGGGTGAAGTGGACCCGGAAGATCATCGTCATCGGTGTGTTCCTGGGGATCTTCGACCAGCTCACCGGCATCAACACCGCAATGTGGTACATGCCCAAGATCCTCCACTCGGCCGGATTCTCGACCACGGACTCGATCACCCTCAACGTCGTGACGGGGTTCGTCTCCGTGCTCGGTTCCGCACTCGGCTTCTACTTCGTGGCGAGGTTCATGCGGCGCCACGTGGGCATGTGCCAGGAGGCCGGCATCGTGATCGCCCTGAGCACGCTCGCGGCTCTCTTCGCCTTCGGCATCCAGCCCCACATGACCGCTGACGGCGAGATCCTCTCCAGCATCCCGCTGTGGATCCCCTGGGCGGTTCTCGTGGTCGTCTCCCTGTTCGTCTTCATCAAGCAGGCCGGGACCGTCCACTGGATCCTGCTGTCCGAGATCTTCCCCGCCAAGATCCGTGGCGCCTCCCAGGGAGTGTGCGTCGGTGCGCTGTGGCTGTTCAACGGCATCGTCGCGTTCATCTTCCCGGTGATGATGGCGACCCTCGGTGGTGCGTGGACGTACCTGATGTTCGCCGCCTTCAACGTCGTGGCGTTCCTCTTCTACTGGAAGGTCGTGCCCGAGACGAAGATCTACTCCCTCGAGGAGATCGAGGAGAAGCTGGAGGCCAGGTACTCCTGATCGCAGCTGTCCCGGGGCAGGTTGCCCCGGTGGTCGGGGGACCGCATGATGCGGGGCGGTGGGGGACGCATGTCCACCACCGCCCCGCACACGCGCGCCGACGGGTGCGCGACGCGGTGTGACCGGTGGGTCGCGGGGGAGGGGCTCAGCCCACCTGCGTCGAGGAGCGGATGACGAGACTCGACGGGAGGACGACGTCCTCCTCCGTGCACGAGGTCGCGCCCGCGGCGATGGCGGAGGCGACCGCCCCGATGGCCACCTCCATCATGCGGGAGGTGCCCGGGGCCACGCTGGTGAGCGAGACGCCGGGGAGGGCTGCGAGTCGGGAGTCGTCGAAGCCCGTCACGCCGATGTCCCGCCCGATGTCCAGGCGGCTCGCGGAGATCGCGAGCGAGGCCGAGAGCGCCGTGAGGTCGTCGTGGCACACCAGGCCCAGGCCGGTGCCGTGGCGTTCGACGAGTGGTCGGACGCAGTCCTCCACGGATCCCCCGGGCCGTACCTCGACGATGACCGGGTCCAGACCGGCCCCGGTGGCCGCTTCCGTGTAGCCCGCCACGCGGAGGTGGACGGAGTCACCCTCCGAACGGGGGCGCGGCCCGACGAACACGACGGGGGAGTACCCCTGCCCGATCAGGTGGGACGTGGCCAGGGCCGTTCCCCTCCGGTTGTCCGCCCTGACGAGTGCGGTGTGGGCCGGGTGGACGTCATGGGTGAGGACCGCCACCGGCAGGGAACGCCCGAGCCCGCTGATGCGGTGGTCGGGCACGCGGGGCGAGACGAGGACCAGTCCGTCCACACCCAGGTCGACGAACTGCCCGGTGGCGGCGTCGAAGGACTCCTCGTCGGCCCCCGTGCCCAGGAGCGTCGTGAGCCCGAAACGGTGCGCGACCCGGGAGAACCCGTCGCCGAGTTCACCGTAGAAGGGGTTCGCGAGTGTCGGCAGGACCACTCCCACCAGACCGCTGCGACGGGAGGCGAGTGATCGGGCAGCGGTGTTCGGGCGGTACCCGAGTTCCTCGAGGGCCCGCAGGACGTCGGCCCGCCGGTCGGGCGAGACGCGCGGGTCCCCCCGGACCACCAACGAGACCAGCTGACGGGACACACCGGCCTGCCGGGCGACGTCGGCCTGCGTCGGGCGGCCTGCGGGCATGGTGGTCCTCCATCGTCTCGACCCGGGGTGCACCTCCTGGGGTGCACCCCAGATCCTAGGTCCTGACCGGCCGTCGGACCCGCGACTCCGGGGACCCGCGCACCCGGCCCGCCCGACCGACGAGGACGACGAGGGCGCCGGGACCGCGCGGGGAGCACGGTCCCGGCGCCCCCAGGCGTCCGGGTGGCCCGAGGGCCGGTGTGGATCAGGGTGCGGGGACCAGGATGTCGCGCACGAGGGCGTCGAGTTCACCGTCGGCCGCGAGGAACTGACGCAGCGTCTTGGCAGTGGGACCGAAGGACTCGAACTCCTCGACCTCCATGCCGTCCTCGTCGTAGGCGCGGGAGAAGTCGGGGATCCGGCGCAGCTCCTCGATGTAGTGCTCCTCCACGGGCACGTCCATGCGCGCCACCGGCTGGTAGTCGGAGGCGTTGATGATCTTCTGCCACTTGAACGGCGGGGAGACGACGACGTCGCCGCCCTGGAACTCCGACCACTGCAGGACGTTGCGGAATGCGGCGGAGAGGGGGCGGGACCGGAACCCGCGCTGCTGGAAGATCGTGTAGGCCTTCTTGAACGCGGCCACCCCGGCCCACTCGAGCGAGGAGGGATCGATGAAGATGCCGTCACGGGCGACGACGGACTTCAGCCAGTCATCGAGGCGCCCGACCATGATGGTGACGACCGGGCCCATCGTGGCGGTGTCGAGACCCTCCGCATCGCGACGCTCCAGCCCGCGTTCGATGGCCTCCGCCGCCCGGACGGCCTGGGGGACGGAGAAGGAGACGGTGACGTTGATCGAGACACCGCGGTAGGTGGCGTCCTCGATGGCCTCGATCCCGGTCTTCGTCGCGGGGATCTTGACGACGATGTTCGGCGCGAGTTCGGAGAACTCGACGGCCTGGTCCGCGAGCTTTCCGGCGTCACGGTGGAAGCGGGGATCGGTCTGCACGGAGAGCCTGCCGTTGCGTCCCTCGTACTCCTCGAAGGCGGGACGCAGGAGGGCCGCAGCCTCGACGGACATGTCCTTGACGGCCTGCCACCCGATCTCGGACTCGCCCCAGGTGGGGTGCGCGTCCGCGATGGCCCTGATGCGGGGGGTCCAGACCTCGGGGTGCTTCGAGATCGTCGTGTACGCGATGACCGGGTTGCAGGTCGCACCGACGCCACCGAAGGCGATGGACTGCGTGAGTTCATCGAGGTCGGAGGAGTCGTTCCACAACACGGTCGGGAAGGACCGGGTCGCAGTGAGGAGCGGACCGGGCGTGAAAGTGGGGGTACTCACTGGATTCTCCTGAGATCGGACGAGGGGCCGACCATCCTTGGCTGGCCCTGATCGATGCGCCACCAGTCAATGACATGCGGAGATGAATGTCAAGTGTTTGTCAGTACATTCTCGACCGAGAAGGCCCGGCGCCTTCACGTCGGGCGCTCACTCCGCGACGAGTGTGAAGTGGAAGGAGTAGAGATCGGCGTTGTAGACGTGCCGCCCGTACTCCACGACCGCCCCACTGTGGTCGTAGGCGGTGCGCTCCATCGTCAGGAGCGCGTCACCGGGCGCGATGTCGAGGTTCTCCGCGTCGGAGGCGTCCGCCGAGCGTGCCCCCACGGACTGGCTGGCCGAGGCCATCTGGATGCCCGCCTCGCGGAGGCAGGCGTAGAGCCCCTTCGCCGTCAACTGGGTCAGGGAGGGGGCGGTGGCCACGGGGAGGAGGTTCGTGAGGATCGCGAGCTTGCGGTCGTCGATCCACCTCCGCCTCTCGATGCGCACGACCTCCGCGCCCACCTCGCACCCCAGGTGGACCGCGTCCTCCTCCTGGGCGAGCCTGACCTCGTAGCTGAGGACCTCGGTACGGGGTTCGAAGCCGGCCTTCTCCAGGTCGTCGTTGAGCGATGTCAGGGAGAGGGGGCGTCGGACGTGGGAGGGGGTGACCCGTGTGCCCACCCCGCGCCGACGTGTCAGGAGGCCCCGACCCACCAGGTCCTGCAGGGCGCGCCGGGCGGTCGGGCGCGAGACGCTGAGCCTCTGGGCCATCGACACCTCGTCCTCGATGAGGCGACCCGGAGGGAGTTCGCCGGAGGTGATGAGCTCCTCCAGTGGCTTCGCGATCTGGTGGTAGAGCGGGACGGGGGAGCTACGGTCGAGGTGGATGAGGGGCGTGTACGGCTCGTCCAGGGCGGGGGAGGTGTCGGCCATGGTGCAGCCCTCCTTCTCGGGCTCTGCGGCGATGGTCCTCACATGATAGTGCCCTGACGGTTGCTTCGTTATTTGTCAGCACAAAGACTTGACGGCGGCACCGCATGGCAGCACACTTGGTGGCAGGACCAACCCCGCAGATGTGGAAGGAACGAACCCCATGCCCAGCCCAGGAGCACCAAACCTCGACGTCCTCACCATCGGACGCAGCGGTGTCGACATCTACCCCCTCCAGACCGGTGTCGGCCTGGAGGACGTGACCAGCTTCGGGAAGTTCCTCGGCGGGTCCCCCACGAACGTCGCGGTGGCCGCCGCCCGGATGGGCCAGCGGAGCGCAGTCATCACGGGCGTCGGGGACGATCCCTTCGGACGGTTCGTCAGGCGTGAGATGCGCCGTCTGGGTGTGTCCGACCGCTACGTCGTGACCAACGAGAACTTCAACACCCCGGTCACCTTCTGCGAGATCTTCCCCCCGGACAACTTCCCGCTGTACTTCTACCGTGAGCCCTCGGCCCCCGACCTCGAGCTCACCGTGGACAACATCCCCACCGATGCGGTCCGTGGGGCGCGCATCTTCTGGCTGTCGGTGACGGGACTGTCCGTCGAACCCTCCCGCAGCGCCCACCACGCCGCCCTCGACGCGCGTGCACGCAGTGGGTGGACCATCGCCGACCTCGACTACCGGGCCTCGTTCTGGCAGGACGAGGCCACCGCGCACGCCGAGGTCGAGCGGATGCTCCCCAAGGTCAACGTCGCGATCGGCAACCGCGAGGAGTGCCGCATCGCCGTGGGCGAGACCGAGCCGGACCGGGCGGCGGATGCCCTCCTGGAGCGGGGGGTCGACATCGCCGTGGTGAAGCAGGGCCTGCGCGGCACCCTCGCGAAGACCCACGAGGAGCGCATCGTCGTGCCGATCACGCCGGCCGAGGTCTGCAACGGCCTGGGTGCCGGGGACGCCTTCGGTGGGTCCTTCTGCCACGCACTCCTGCAGGGTTGGGACGTCGCCCGTGCCGTGCTCTTCGCCTCGACGGCCGGGGCGATCGTCGCCTCGCGCCTGGAGTGCTCGACGGCGATGCCCACCGAGTTCGAGGTGGACCACCTGCTCGAGAAGTACCCCGAGGTCCAGCCCGTCGTCGAGAAGCGGTGAGGCGCGCATGAGCTACATCGAGCAGATCTCCGAGATCCGGGCCACCCGGCCCGGACGCATCGCCGAGGCCCTGGCCGACCGGCCGCGGGCCGCGCTGGCCGATGCCGACCGGCTCATGGTCATCGCCTGTGACCACCCCGCGAGGGGTGCCCTCGGGGCCGGACCGGAGCCCATGGCGATGGCTTCGCGGGAGGAACTCCTCCAGCGCTGCGTCACCGCCCTGTCCCGTCCCGGCGTCAACGGATTCCTGGGGACCGCGGACCTCATCGAGGACCTCGCCCTGTTGGGCGCCCTCGACGGCAAGCTCGTGTGGGGGTCCATGAACCGCGTGGGCCTCCAGGGTGCGTCCTTCGAGATGGACGACCGCTTCAGTTGCTACGACGCCCGGGGCGTGGAGGAGGCCGGGCTCAACGGCGGGAAGATGCTCACGCGCATCAACTACACCGATGCCCACACCGCCGCGACACTCGAGTCGTGTGCCCACGCCATCGACGACCTGGCAGGGAGGGGACTCACCGCGATGGTTGAGCCGTTCCTGTCCGAGTGGCGTGACGGGAGGATCGTCAACGACCTGAGCGCGGAGTCGGTCATCCGGTCCATCGCGATCACCTCGGGCCTGGGCCGCACCTCCGCCCACACCTGGCTCAAGCTGCCCTGTGTGGACGGGATGGAGCGTGTCATGGAGTCCACCACGCTCCCCAGCCTCATCCTGGGTGGTGAGGTTTCCGACGATCCCGAGGCCACCCGAGCGGCCTGGGCGCACGCCCTGGCCCTGCCCAATGTCCGCGGACTGGTGATCGGCCGGTCCCTCCTCTACCCGCCCGACGGGGACGTCGCGGCGGCCGTCGACAATGCTGTGGAGTTGCTGTGAACGACGAGAAGTACATCATCAGGGCCGGCGAGACGGCCCACGACATCTACGACCTCGACATCACCCCGGCGCGCGCCGGGTGGGAGTGGAGCTCGCTGCGCACGATCACCCTCGCTCCGGGGGCGACCGTCGACGTGCCGGGAGGCGAGGCTGAGTTCCTCGTGCTGCCCCTCCACGGGGGCTGCACGGTCGAGGTGGAGGGCGCGACCCACCGCATCACGGGACGGGAGTCGGTGTTCACCGACATCACCGACTACCTCTACGTTCCCCGCGACACCGACATCCGTGTGTCCAGCGAGGAGGGGGCGCGCCTCGCCCTCCCGGGGGCGAAGGCCACCAAGGACCTGCCGGTCCGCTACTGCCCGCGCTCCGAGGTCGTCACGGGCCTGCGGGGGGCGGGGCCGTGCTCGCGCCAGGTGAACAACTACGCGCTCGGCAACGAGGTCGAGACCTCCCACCTGCTCGCCTGTGAGGTGCTGACGCCCGGTGGTGACTGGTCCTCCTACCCGCCGCACAAGCACGACGAGAACAACGAGGTGGAGCGCCAACTCGAGGAGATCTACTACTACGAGGTCCGCCAGGGTGAGGGGGACTCCGAGGGGTTCGCCCTCCAGAGGATCTACCCCTCGCCGGGCCACGACATCGACGTGTGCACGGAGGTGCGTGACGGGGACGTCGTCGTGATGCCCTACGGCTACCACGGCCCGACGGTGGCGGCCCCCGGCTACGACCTGTACTACCTCAATGTCATGGCCGGCCCCGCCGAGGACTCGGTGTGGCTGATGACGGACGACCCGGCCCACACCTGGGTGCGCCAGTCGTGGGACGACCAGAAGATCGACCCGCGACTGCCCATGACCCCGATGAACTGAAACCCCAGACCCCTTGATCCACAGGAGCACACGATGACCACTGCTGCGGTCCCCACCGTCCGACTCACCGTCGGGCAGGCGACGATCCGGTTCCTCGTCAACCAGTTCAGCGAACGCGACGGCGTGGAGCACAGACTCATCGCCGGGGCCTTCGGCATCTTCGGCCACGGCAACGTCGCCGGCCTGGGGCAGGCACTGCTCCAGAACGAGGTCGATCCCGCACCCGACGGTGGGCGCATGGAGTACATCATGCCGCGCAACGAGCAGGGCATGGTGCACGCGGCCTCCGCCTACGCCAAGACGACCAACCGGATGAGCACCTGGATGTGCACCTCATCGATCGGTCCGGGTGCCCTGAACATGGTCACCGGAGCCGCGTTGGCGACGACCAACAGGCTCCCCGTCCTGCTCTTCCCCTCCGACCAGTTCGCCAACCGGGTGCCCGACCCTGTCCTGCAGCAGGTGGAGAACGCCCAGACCCTGGACACCTCCGTCAATGACTGCTTCCGTCCGGTGGCGGCGTTCTTCGACCGCATCAACCGCCCCGAGCAGCTCATCCCCTCCCTCATCCAGGCGATGCGTACGTTGACGGATCCGGCCGACACGGGGGCCGTCGTCATCGCGATGCCCGAGGACGTCCAGGCGGAGGCGTACGACTTCCCCGTCGACTTCTTCCGCAGGCGCGTCTGGCACGTGCGCCGCACCCCCCTGGAACGGGCCGCGCTCGAGCGCGCGGTGGAGCTGGTCCGCTCGGCGGAGCGGCCCCTGGTGGTCGCCGGTGGGGGTGTCGTCTACTCGGAGGCGTCCCGCGAGCTGCGGGAGTTCGCCGCCGCCACCGGGATCCCGGTGGCGGACACCCAGGCCGGCAAGGGCGCGATCAACTTCGACCACCCCCAGTCGGTGGGGGGCGTGGGTTCCACCGGTGGGGACTCGGCGAACCACCTGGCCGACCGGGCGGACCTGGTCATCGGGGTGGGCACCCGCTACTCGGACTTCACCACCGCCTCGGCCTCGCAGTTCAAGAACCCCGACGTGCGCTTCGTCAACGTGAACGTCAAGCCCTTCGACGCCGTCAAGGAGTCGGGCGAGATGCTCGTCGCAGATGCGAGGGAAGCGCTGAGGGACCTCACCACCGCGCTCGCGGGTCATCACGTCCAGGAGGCCTATGCCCGTGAGGTGGCACAGGAGAAGGCAGCCTGGGAGGAACGGGTGCACGGGTGCACCCATCTCGGGCACGGACCACTGCCGGCCCAGACCGAGGTCTTCGGCGCCCTCAACGAGATGATGGGCGACCAGGACGTGGTCATCAACGCGGCCGGTTCCATGCCCGGGGACCTCCAGGCTCTCTGGCAGGCGCGGACCCCGGAGCAGTACCACGTGGAGTACGCCTTCTCCTGCATGGGCTACGAGATCCCCGCCGCCCTCGGCGTGAAGCTGGCCAGGCCCGAGGCCGAGGTCGTGTCGATCGTCGGCGACGGGACGTACCAGATGCTGCCGATGGAGCTGGCGACGATCGCCCAGGAGGGCATCAAGGTCATCTTCGTCCTGCTGCAGAACTACGGCTTCGCCTCCATCGGCGCGCTCTCCGAGTCCCACGGTTCCCAGCGCTTCGGCACCAGGTACCGTCGCGGGGGCGGTGAGCGGCACACCGCGGACGGCGAGCTCCTGCACGTCGACATCGCGAAGAATGCGGAGTCCTGGGGCATCGACGTCATCAAGGTTCACACCATCGAGGAGTTCAGGCAGGCCTACGCGAAGGCGCACGCCTCGGAGCGGGCGACGATGATCCACATCGAGACCGATCTCTACGGTCCCAACCCGCCGTCCTCGTCCTGGTGGGACGTCCCCGTCGCGGAGGTGTCGCGCCTGGCGAGCACGCAGGAGGCGAGGCAGCAGTACCTCCTCGACCGGGTGGACCAGCGCCACTACCTGCGCTGAGGCGGCCGGAGCGGGGAGGGCGGCAGCGCTCCCACCACGGGTGGGGCCGGGTCGGTGGGTCCACCGGGTCGCACCGACGGCGACGGGCGGGGGAGGGGCGGACGTCCCCTCCCCCGCCCGTCCGCATGTCGGAGATCGTCTCCGGATTTGTAATGACAAACGGGTGGTCTAGGACTAAGGTAATGGGTGATGGGACGTCGATGTCCCTCCACGCAGCAGACGACGAAGGAGTGCCAAGCATGAGGACCATCGAACAGTGGATCGGGGGGGCGTACTACGCCGGGAACCCCGACGGGCACCTGCCGGTCGAGAACCCCGCCACGGGCGAGATCGAGGCCGAACTGCTCCAGGCCAGCGCCGCCGACCTCGACCATGCCGTCGAGGTCGCCCGGGAGGCCCAGAAGAAGTGGGCGAAGGTCCCGCTGTCCAAGCGCACCGCGATCATGTTCAGGATGCGTCAGCTGGTCCTGGACCACCAGGACGAGATGGCCAGGCTGATCGTGGCCGAGCACGGCAAGAACTACTCCGACGCGATCGGCGAGATCCAGCGCGGTCGCGAGACCCTCGACTTCTCCACCGCCATCAGCGTGGCACTGAAGGGCGAGTACTCCTACGACGTGTCCCGCGGCGTGGACATCCACACGATCCGCCAGCCCGTCGGCGTGGTCGCGGGGATCTGTCCCTTCAACTTCCCCGCCATGGTCCCGATGTGGATGCACCCCCTGGCCATCGCCTCGGGCAACGCGTTCATCCTCAAGCCCGCCTCCCCCACCCCCTCCGCCGCTCTGCTCACCGCGGAGCTGTACAAGGAGGCGGGTCTCCCGGACGGTGTCTTCAACGTCGTCTCCGGCGACCGGCACACGGTCACCCGCATCCTGGAGCACCCCGGCATCGACGCCATCTCCTTCGTCGGCTCCACGCCCGTGGCGCACATCGTGCAGGACACCGGTGTCTCCCACGGCAAGCGCGTGCAGGCCTTGGGTGGTGCGAACAACCACGCCATCGTCATGCCCGACTCCGACATCGACTTCGCAGCCCAGCACATCTCGGCTGCGGCATTCGGCGCGGCAGGCGAGCGCTGCATGGCGCTGCCCGTCGTGGTCGCCGTCGGTGGGTGCGGTCCGGCCCTGGCGCAGAAGGTGAAGGCCCACGCGGAGAAGATCAAGGTCGGCGAGGGCATGGGTGAGGGTGTCGAGATGGGACCCGTCATCTCCGCCAAGGCCAAGGAACGCATCGTCGGCCTCATCGACGACGCCGAGGCCCGGGGGGCCGACGTGGTCCTGGACGGTCGCGGGCTGGTCGTCGAGGGCTACGAGAACGGCCACTTCCTCGGCCCGACCATCCTCGACGGGGTCCCCCAGGACGCCCCGGTCTACACCGAGGAGGTGTTCGGTCCGGTGCTGGCGATCGTCCACGCCGACACCTACGAGGAGGCCATCGACATCGTCAACTCCTCCGAGTTCGGCAACGGCTCCGCCATCTTCACCAACGACGGTGGGGTCGCCCGCCGCTTCCAGCTGGACGTGGAGGCCGGCATGGTCGGCGTCAACGTCCCGATCCCGACCCCCGTCGCCTACTACTCCTTCGGCGGCTGGAAGGAGTCCCTGCTGGGCGACACGCACATCCACGGACCGGAGGGCGTGCGTTTCTACACCCGCGCCAAGGCCATCACCTCGCGCTGGCCCTCCGAGGCCACCTACGCCGCGACGATGTCCTTCCAGCGGGAGGACTGAGCAGTACGGTTCCCGTTCGGGGCCGGTCCCGTGGGCATGCGTGCCCGCAGGGCCGGCCCCGAACCGTCGGGTCGCGCTCCCCCGAGGCAGCGCCCCCACGTCCCGGAGGTCGTCCGGGACGTCGACCCGTCGCCGCGGACGGTGTCGCCGGACACGGCTGCGCCCCGTGCCTGCGCGCTCGCCGTCGCGACTCCACACACATGGCCCGTGGGTGGTGACGAAATGAATGACTGTTGCTAACATGGATTTGTCCATACAAATATGGGGACGGTGGTGATGTCGCCGCCGTCCCGGGCACGGGTGCGCGGAGGTAGCCGGGCCATCAGGCACCAAGGAGCCACGATGAGCAACATTCGCCTCGCGATCGCACCGATCGCGTGGACCAATGACGACCTGCCCGAGCTGGGGGCCGAGAACACCTTCGAGCAGTGTGTCAGCGAGATGGCGCTCGCGGGGTTCACGGGCACGGAGATCGGCAACAAGTACCCGCGCGATCCCGAGGTCCTCAGGCACGCACTCGAGCTGCGTGGTCTGCGGGTCGCATCCGCATGGACCTCCGTCTTCCTCACCACCAAGCCCTTCGAGGAGACCGAGCGCGACTTCCTCGCCCAGCGTGACTTCCTCCACGCGATGGGTGCGGACGTCATCGTCGTGGCCGAGCAGGGGCACTCCGTCCAGGGCCTCGAGGACGTCCCGGTCTTCGACGGCAAGCCGCACTTCACCGACGAGGAGTGGGACCGTCTCACCTCCGGGCTGGAGCGCCTGGGTGAGCTGGCGGCCGAGACCGGCCAGAAGATCGTCTACCACCACCACATGGGCACGGGGGTGCAGACCACCGAGGAGATCGACCGCCTGATGGCGAACACCGATCCCGCGAAGGTCTCCCTGCTGCTCGACACGGGTCACCTGGTGTTCTCGGGTGAGGACCCGATGGACATCGCCACCCGGTACAAGGACCGCATCGCCCACGTCCACCTCAAGGACATCCGGGGGCCCGAGCTCGAGCAGGCCAAGGCGGAGCACATGAGCTTCCTGACCGCCATCAAGAACGGTGTCTTCACGGTCCCCGGCGACGGCATCGTCGAGTTCGGACCCGTGCTCAGGGAGTTCGTGGACTCCGACTACGACGGATGGTTCGTCGTGGAGGCGGAGCAGGACCCGGCCAAGGCCAACCCCCTGGAGTACGCGCTCAAGGCGCGTGACTTCATCAGGGAGTCGACCGGGATCTGAGGTCGTGTGCGCGAGGGGCCCGGTGGTGGACACCACCGGGCCCCGTCGTGCGCCGCGGCCCCGGATGGGGCATCGTTGGCGTGGAACGGTGACGGGGGTGCAGACATGACGGGTTAGGGCTCCCCGTCGGGCGGGCTTCCCCGACGGCCCACCATCCGCGACGTGGCGAGGGCGTCCGGGAAATCGATCTCGACGGTGTCCGTGGCGCTCTCGGGGCGCGCAGGCGTCTCCGACGCCACCAGGGCCGTCGTGCTCGAGGCGGCGAACCGGCTCGGCTGGCGTCCGGACCGGCGTGCCTCGATCCTGCGTCGTCAGGACTCCCACCTGGTGGGGGTGATGTACGAGGTCGAACAGACCTTCCAGGCGCGCCTGCTCGACGCCCTCTACGTGGAGGCCGGCGGCGCGGGACTGGAACTGGTCCTCACCGGGGCCACTGCGCACCACGACGAGCGGGCGAGCGTGGCGGAACTCCTGCGTGACCGCTGCCAGGCCATCATGCTCACGGGGTCGGAGCTGACGGACGCGGAGATCGGGGACGTGGCCCGGCACCTGCCGACGCTGAGCCTGTGCCGCCCCGTCCGCGCCGCCGGTGTGGACTCGGTCGTGTGCGACGAGGACATGGGACTGGGGCAGGCGGTCGGCCACCTGGTCCGCCTCGGGCACCGGGACGTCGCGCACGTCGACGGCGGTGGTCGCAACCCCCTCTCCCGGCGCCGGGCCGACGCCTACGGCCGCGCCATGCGGGAACGGGGCCTGGGGGACATGGTCAGGGTGTTCCCCGGTGGGTCCGCCCTGGCGGACGGGGTCGCCGCCGCCCGCGAGATCGCCGCTTGCCCGACCCCACCCACCGGCATCACCTGCTACAACGACGTGTGCGCGGCGGGCCTCGTCCGGGAGCTGCGTCGGTGCGGACTGGGGGTGCCGGAGGACATCTCCGTCATCGGTTTCGACGACGGTCCGGAGGCGGCGGACCCGTCCACCTCCCTGACGACGATCTGCCAGGACCCCCTCCCGCTCGCCCACGCAGCGATGACGCTCGTGCGGACACGGATCCTCGACGGAGGGGTCGTCGTGTGGGGGGTGAGGAGGAGACCGTCATCCTGCCGACGAGCCTGGTGGAGCGCGCTCGAGCGCGCCTCCGAGGAGCGAACTCCCCGCCGACCGGTTCGAAACGTTGTTGTGAAACGTTACGTGTCCGTTCGGACTTCCCGCTTTGTCTGCACATATGCGATCGTGGGTGTGTCGCCACGTCGCAGTGGCGTTCTGACCACGGATTGAAGGAGATCTGATGTCGAAGAAGACGTTGGGAGTCGGTGTCATCAGCCTCGGCTGGATGGGGCGGCTGCACACGCGGGGGTACAAGGCACTCGCCGAGCGTTTCCCGGAGATCGAGGCCGATGTCCACCTGGTCGCAGCGTGCGACCTGATGGAGGCCAATCGGACCCTCGCCACGGACGTCCTCGGGTTCGGGCGTGCCGTCGAGGACTACCACGACCTGCTCGCGGACCCCGAGGTGGACGTCGTCTCGATCTGCTCCCCGAACTACCTGCACCACGAGATCGCACTGGAGGCCGTGAAGGCCGGCAACCCTTCTGGATCGAGAAGCCCATGGGTGTCTCGGCGGCCCAGTCCAAGGACATCGCCACCGCGGCCGAGGCCGCCGGACTGGTCACCTCCGTGGGCTTCAACTACCGCCACACCCCCGCGATCGAGAAGGCCCGCCAGCTCATCCGCTCCGGGAGGCTCGGGCGGGTCACCAACGTGCGGTGCTGGCTCCTCGCCGACTACGCCTCCTCCCCGGACGGACCGCTGACCTGGCGTTACGACCGGGCCCGTGCAGGGGCGGGCGTGGTGGGCGACCTGATGAGCCATGGCGCTGACCTCGTGCAGTACCTCTGCGGGCGGATCAGGTCCGTCTCGGCGCTGACCGACACCTTCATCACCGAGCGTCCGATCCCGACGAAGGTCGGGGTCGGCCACTCCGGGTGGGAGGTCTCCGACGAGCTCGGTCCCGTGGGCAACGAGGACTACGTCGGTGCGGTCATCCGACTCGACAACGGTGCCGTGGGCACGCTCGAGTCCTCCAGGGTGAGCGTCGGCCCGCGCGCCGAGTACATCGTCGAGGTCTACGGGACCGAGGGGTCGCTGAGGTGGAACTTCGAGCACCTCAACGACCTCGAGGTCTGCATCGGTCGCGAGCAGGAGTTCCAGGGCAACACACGGGTGATGGCGGGGCCGGACTTCCCGAACTTCTCCCGCTTCCAGCCCGGTGCCGGGACCTCCATGGGGTTCGACGACATGAAGGTCATCGAGGCAGCCCAGTTCATCCAGTCGGTCCTCACCGGGGAGCAGCTCGCCCCCTCCGCGGCCGACGGGTGGGCGGCGGCCGAGGTCGACGAGGCGACCGTCGCCTCCGCCTCGGACGGTCTCTGGCACGACGTGGCCCCGTGAGCGGTCGAACGACCTACGATGCGTGAGGCAGGCGCACAGGTGCGCGACAACACTGTGGAGATCACGCCGGACATGGG
>NZ_CCXH01000095.1 GCF_000820725.1 Actinomyces polynesiensis
AGTCGGTCCGTCACCGGGAGCAGCTCGCCCTCGCGGCGACGGTGGCGCGCGAGTCGACGAGGCGACCGTCGCCTCCGCCTCGGACGTCTCTGCACGACGTCGCCCGTGAGCGGTACGAACGACCTACGATGCGTGAGCGAGGCGCACGAGGTGCGCGACAACACTGTGGAGATCACGCCGGACATGGGCCGTCCGGCACTCGAGCACGCCATCGAACGGGCCCCCGCCTCGGGGAAGCACCGCTCGATCGGCGTCATCGCACTCGTGGCCACACTCGGGTCGTTCCTCTTCGGGTACGACACGGGCGTGGTCTCCGGGGCCCTTCCCTACATGTACATGCCCTTCGGGGCGAACGGTCTGAGCCTGACCTCCGTCGAGGAGGGGTGGATCGGTGGCACGCTCCTGATCGGCGCCGCCTTCGGCGCGCTGGTCGGAGGTCGTCTCTCCGACCGTTACGGGCGGCGGCACAACATCATCCTGCTCGCCATCGTCTTCCTCGTGGGCGCGGTGGGGACGGCCCTGTCCCCGAACGTGCTGGTCATGTACCCCATGCGTCTGATCCTCGGGTTCGCCGTGGGCGGCGCGTCGGCGACCGTCCTGGTGTACCTCTCGGAGACCGCGCCGAAGCGCATCAGGGGCACCATCGTGGCGGTCGACCAGGTGATGATCGTGACCGGCCAACTGCTGGCCTTCACCTTCAACGCCCTCATCGACCAGGCGGTGGGTGGCCCCCAGCTGACCGTCAGCGGCGGCGGGGAGGGGTACGTCTCCAACGGGACCCAGTCCTGGGACAACGTGCTGACCCTGCAGCAGTCCTACGGCGGGTCGATGGACACCTCGACCTGGCACGCCTTCGTCAACGGCCTGACGGTGGACGGCGGGGACGGTGCTGCCTGGCGGCTCATGCTCCTGCTGTGCTCGATCCCGGCGATCGCCCTGTGGATCGGGATGCGTCTCATGCCCGAGTCGCCGCGGTGGTACGCCGCGAACCAGCGCTACTACGAGTCGATCGGTGCGCTGAAGAGGGTCCGCAACCCCGAACGGGACGGAGACCTGACCGACGAGTTCGACGAGATGCTCGAACTCCACCGGAGGGAGGAGAACCGCCGCAAGGGCACGTTCTCCGACATCTGGGGCACGCCGTGGTTGAGGAAGCTCTTCCTCGTGGGGGTGTTCCTCGCGGTGTGCAACCAGACCATGGGCGTGAACACGGTCATGTACTACGCGCCGAAGGTCCTCCAGTACGCCGGCATGGGGACGTCCGCGGCGATCACCGCCCAGATGGCGAACGGCGTCATGTCGGTGGTGGGCTGCTCGCTCGCACTGTGGTTGATCGGGAGGTTCCGTCGTCGCCAGATCCTCATCACCTGCCTCTTCGCGGTCTTCGTGACCCTGAGTGTCATCGCCACCCTCTTCCAGGTCACCATCCGGCCCGTCCTCGAGGGAGGGGGCACGCCCCCCCTCCTGGGCGCCCCTCATGATCCTGGTGATGATGGGTGTCTTCATGCTCGTGGTGCAGGCGGGCAACGGACCGGTGGTGTGGACCATGCTCGGTGAGATGTTCCCCGCCAGGGTCCGCGGGATCGCCAACGGGACCGCCGTCTTCTGCATGTGGATCGTCAACGCACTCATCACGGTGACCTTCCCGCCGATGATGGAGACGCTCGGCGGGGGGATGACCTACGGGATCTACGCGGTCATCAACCTCGTGTTCGCCTTCGTCCTCATCAAGATCATGCCGGAGACCTCCGGCAAGTCCCCGGAGGAGATCGAGGTCTACGCCGAGCGCCGCTACTCCTGACGGCTCCGGTGCGGGACGGCTCGTGCCCCGGTGGGTGACCCCACCGGGGCACGACCGTACCCGCGGGGTCAGGGTGGGCCCACCCTGGTCCGTCGGGCCCCATATGTCAGATCAAATCATGACAGCGTGTGTCATCCTGGGCACTGTCGCCCCTGTCACGAGTCGCACGCGGTTCATGTGACTGGCCGTCCGTGCGGCCCGAAACCGCAGAACAGGGACCTTTGTCGGGGTTCCATGGTGAGGGTGACGTGGATCCGTCCATGCTGCCCTATTTGTAGAAACAAATGGTGGGAAGGTCGCCCCGGATCGTCTAGTGTGGGCAATGAGGCCCGCGGGGGACCGCGGGCGAACCGACACCTGGTTCCGATGGAGGACTCCAACATGTCAACCCAGATTCCCCAGACGATGCGTGCGGCCGTGCTGCGTGACATCCAACGCGGGCTCGAGGTCCAGGAGATCAGGACCCCACACCCCAAGACGGGCGAGGTGCTCGTCAGGGTCAGCGCCTGCGGCCTGTGCCACTCCGACCTCCACGTGATCGGCGGCGCCATCGCGTTCCCGCTGCCCTGCGTGCTCGGACACGAGGTGGCCGGCGAGATCGTCGAGGTCGGTCCCGGCAACGAACACTCCGGACTGGAGGTCGGTCAACGGGTGGCCGGTGCCTTCCTCATGCCCTGCGGTCAGTGCCCCGCGTGTGCGGCCGGACGCGACGACCTCTGCGGGCCCTTCTTCGACCTCAACCGCCTCCAGGGCAAGCTCTACGACGGGACGACGCGCCTGGCCGACCTCGACGGGACGCCGATCGCGATGTACTCCATGGGAGGACTCGCGGAGTACTGCGTCATCCCCTCCACATCCGTGACCCCCGTGCCGGACGTCATCGACCCCGTCGCCGGGGCGATCCTCGGGTGCGCTGCGATGACGGCATACGGGGCCGTCCGACACGGGGCGGACCTGCGCCACGGGGAATCGGTCGCGGTGGTGGCGACCGGTGGTGTCGGATCCAACATCATCCAGATCGCCCGCGCCTTCGGGGCGCGTCAGGTCATCGCGATCGACGTGGCCGACGACAAGCTGGAGGCCGCGCGCGAGCTCGGCGCCACGGACGTGGTCAACTCCCTCGAGCAGGACGTCCGTGAGGCCGTCTTCGGTCTCACGGACGGCAGGGGCGTGGACGTCGCGTTCGAGGCGCTGGGTCGTCCGCAGACCTGGAATTCCGCGCTGGCCGCGCTGCGGGACGGCGGCAGGATGGTCCCCATCGGACTCGGCGCGGGCGTCCAGACCGCGGAGGTGGAGATCAACCGCACCGTGCGACGCTCGCAGTCGATCATCGGGTCCTACGGCGCGCGGACGCGTCAGGACCTGCCGGAGGTCGTGAGGATGGCCTCCGAGGGAACGATCCGGTACCAGGACATCGTCACGAGGCGGTTCCGTCTCGAGGACGTCGCTGAGGGCTACGACCTCCTGCGGCGCGGTGAGGTCCAAGGGCGCGGAGTGGTGGACATGTCCCTGTGAGACCGGAGGACGCGCCCGGTGGCCGAACGGCGGGCACTCCTGGTCGGGAGGTCACCGGGTGAGGCGTCCGTGGGTGGGGCCCGCTCCGGACCCGGGAGGGACGGGGGCTGGCGGGAGTGGGGAGCGACCGCCGTCGGGTCGCCCCGTGCCCACGCGGGAGGGTGGGTGATGGATGCACGAAGGTCGTGGCACCACGATGTGCCACGACCTCAGGAATTCTGCGGGACCGCAGGGACCGGTCTGTCACCGGGTCCTGCCCCGGGAGGGTTCAGCGCAGGCGCGCAGACCTCACTTGGCGGACAGGTCCGCCACGAACGCCGTGACCAGGAAGGGGACGGTGATCGCTGTCATGAGGCCGGCGGTGATGATCACCGCGGGCTGCCAGGCGACGACGCCGATGACGGCGACGATGAACGCCAGGACGATGAGGGCGATGGTCGCACGCAGGGTGAGCTCGGAGGCGTGGGTCTCCGTTCTGCGGGGTGCGAGGTCGCTGTGGATGACGTGGGTCCGTGCGGTGATTGATGACATGTCGACTCCTGGGTTTCACGTCGCGCAGGAGCGACCCACCCGGGCCGCGACCCGCACGGCTCCGTGGATCCCCATTTCCGGGGACGCCTCTATTGTAAGGACAAATGATCGCGCATGTCGATGTGACTCGTCCGACGCGGGGAACGGCCCGGGACCGTGAGGTCCCGGGCCGTTCCCGGAGTCACCGGCTCGCGCCGGTGGGTGCCCAGATCTCAGATCTTGGCGATGTGCTCGGCCTGGAGGCCCTTGGGCCCCTGGGTGATCTCGAACTCGACCTTCTCGCCCTCGTCGAGGGAGCGGAAGCCCTTGGCCTCGATGTTGGAGAAGTGAGCGAAGACGTCGGCGGAACCATCATCAGGGGTGATGAATCCGTAGCCCTTGTCAGCGTTGAACCATTTGACGACACCAGTGGTCATTGAAGCGCTTTCCTTACTGGAAGCCCCGCGCAGGGGATGGACCCGACCCCGGTCGGGATCGGTATAGTCACGCACTCTCCTGCAACCACCACGGAATCGCATGTACTGCAATGAAGCTGTGAAACTACGTCTACTAGGGTAGCGCCTGCCGTCGGGCCCGCCATGCGTGGCAGGTCACAGCTCGGTATCAATGTGTCCACCGCAGTACCCGTGGGACCGTCGCGCGCAGGTGGCGGACCCCCGCGCGGGGGACCGGCCCGCGCGACGGGACGGGTTCAGAAGACGATGAGGCCCGCCACGTAGCTGATGGCCATGCTCAGGACACCGATGCTCACGGTCCTGAAGATGGCCCGCCGGACGGAGGTGCCCGAGGAGACGGCGATCAGGACGGAGGTCAGGCACAGGGACAGCACGACCGCCGCGAAGAGGACCCTGGACTCCCAGGCGGAGGGGTACAGGAGGAGCACCACCAGGGGTAGCGCGGAGCCGAGGGCGAACCCCAGTGCGGCGCGCAGGCCGGAGAGGACGGGGGCCAGTCGCGACATCGGCTCCTGGATCCCGTACTCCTGCTCGAGCTGGGCGCCGAGCGGATCGTGCTCGTGCATGTCCTCCGCGACCTCGTGGGCGAGGTCGGGTGGAACACCGCGATCGGTGAACCGGGCGGCGAGCTCCGCGATCTCCGCACTCGGGTCGGCCGCGATGGACGCGGCCTCCTCCTCGATGAGGCGCACCTGGGCGTCGCGTTCGGCGGAGTCCTGGGCGAACTGGGCCCCGAACTGGGCCACGGAGCCGGCAATCATCGTGGACGCGGAGGCGACGATGAGGGTACGGGCACTCCCGCCCGCGCCGGAGAACCCCTGGAGGACGCCAGCGGTGCCGATGATGCCGTCAGTGGCATCGGCGCACAGTTGGCGCACCCAGCCGGTGCGCAGTCGGTCAGGCTCGACCTCGTCGCGCTGCGGTCGTCGTCCCGGACGTGCTCCCCCCCATGACGGCGAGTGTAGGCAGTCGACCCGGGCGCAACCGGGTCATCCACGTCGTGGTCCGCGCCGGGGGCACCCTCAGGTGTCCGGGGCCCCACCCGGGAGGGTGAGCGGGGGCGACGGGCCGGGCGCCGTGGGTCCCCGGACCCACCCGCCGACCGACCCCTTCCGGTGGAATCGCAGGTGAGACCCGCCCACGACACCCCAGAGCGCGAGGTGTGCCACTCCGTGCCACGTCCACCCGCACCACCGGCCGAGCGCGTCAGACGCCGGGACAGGGTGCGTGCGCACCTGGGGAACCGGCGCCGACCCACGCCCCCGTGCCCTCGTCGGCCTCGTTGGGGCGGCCACCGCGCTCGTGGGAGGGATCCTCGTCGACATCCCGGGCCTCGATGCCCAGGGCGGTCGCATGCTCGGGATCTTCCTCGCGGCGATCCTCCTGTGGGTGACCGAGGCGATCCCGCTGGTCGCCACGTCGATGGGGGTCATCCTGGCGGAGGTGCTCCTGGTCTCCTCGGACGCGATCCTCCCGGTCCCCGAGGGGTCCGTCACGGCCGCCGACTACTTCGGGGCGCTCGCCAGCCCGGTCATCATCCTCTTCCTCGGCGGGTTCATGATCGCCGACGGCGCCGGCAAGTTCGACGTCGGACGCGCCATGTCCGCCCGTCTCCTGCGCCCCCTCGTCGGCCGTCCGCGCCTGACGGTGCTCGGGATCATGGCGATCACGGCCCTGCTCGGCATGATCATGTCCAACACGGCCACCACGGCCACCATGTTCGCGGTGATGATCCCCGTCATCCGGGCCCTGCCCGATCCGCGCGCCCGCACGGGTGTCGCCCTCGCCATCCCGGTCGCCGCCAGCGTGGGGGCATGGCGACCCCCGTGGGCACGCCACCCAACGCGATCGCCCTGGGCGTCCTCCAGCAGTCGGGGATCCGCCTGACCTTCCTGGACTGGGTGCTCCTCTCGCTCCCCCTCGTCCTCGTCCTGCTGGCCGTGGCCTGGGTGTACACCTGCGCGCTCTACATCCCCTCCTCCACGCACTTCGAGATCGACACGTCCTCGCGTTTCCAGACCTCCCGCAAGGCCCTCGCCTTCTACGTCGTGGCGCTGGGCACCATCACGCTGTGGATGACGGAACCGCTGCACGGCATCGCCTCCAGCACGGTCGGTCTCATCGCGGTGGTGCTGCTCCTCTCCCTGCGGATCATGGACGGCGAGGACGTGAAGTCACTCGACTGGCCGGTGCTCTGGTTGGTCGCCGGCGGCATCGCCCTGGGTGCCGGTGTCGGACACACCGGGCTGGACCGCTGGATCATCGCCCTGGTGGACTGGGACGCGATCCCGGTGCTGTTGGTGCTCCTCGTGCTCGCCGGCCTGGCGTGGACGATCTCGAACTTCGTCTCCTCCACCGCCGCCGCCAACCTGCTGGTCCCGATGGGGGTGGGGATCGCGGCCAACGTGCCCCACTCCGCCGGTGAGGTCGCGCTCGTCCTCGCCCTGGCCTGCTCCCTGGGCATGTGCCTGCCGATCTCCGCACCCCCCAACGCCATCGCCCACGCCACCGGCGCGGTCCCGACGGGCGCCATGGTCCGCATCGGCCTCCTCGTGGGTGTGGTCGGGCTCCTCCTCCTCTCCTTCGTCGCGCCGTGGCTGTGGGCGCTCGAGGGGGTCCTCCCGTGAACACCTGGCCCGGGCTGCGCCGGATCCGACGGACCATCGTCCCCGGGGGTCCGGGGACCGACGGCGGGCGGGACGCCGATCCGCCGGGTGACCCGGTGGGCCGTGGACAGCGTGGACAGGAGAGCCCTCGCGACCCACTCCGCGATCCCCTCCACGACCCCGTCGTCCTGGTCGTCGGGGACGGTGCCCGGGGTGTCGCCCCGCGCGTGTGCGGGCAGGTGGAGGGGGGACTGCCCGGGCTGCGCGTCGAGATCGCCGCTGCGCCTCCCGTGGGGGAGGTCCTCGACGCCCTCCTGGGGGACACCGGGGTCCCCGTCCTCGTGGTGGTCACCAACGAGGTGGGTGACGTCGTCGCCGCCGTCCGCTCGCTCTCCGAGGACCCACGACTGTCGGGCCCGGGGTGGATCCTCGTCACGGATGCCGACCGGCACGCGGACCTCGCACCCCTGGTCTCCTCCCTCCGCCTCCGCGCGGTCCTCCCACTGGCGCACGGTCCGGGACCGCTGCTCGAGGAGGTCGCCGACGCGGTGGCCGCGTGCCTGCTCGACTCGGGGGCGGACGGTCGCGAGGTCGACGCGCTCCTCGGCGACGCGCGCCACCCGGACAGCGGGACGGTGATCGCCGGGCTGGACAGTGACGGCCCGGAGGCGGTCGGTGTCGTCATGCGCGGCATCGAGAGGGTGCTCGGCCCGTGTCCGCAGATCCTCCTCCCGGAGGGCACCGTGCTCACCCGCCAGGACGAGCCCGTGGCCGCGGTGCACCTGCTGGTCTCCGGGGGAGTGGCGCTGCGTCGGGAGGCCGAGCGCACGACCGTCCTCCTCCACCGGGCCACCACCGGCCCCATCATCGGGTTGGTCTCCCTGGTCCGCGGCCAGCGGGCCTACTTCACGGCCACGACCACCGCACCCACCATGGTCGTGCGGCTCTCGAACGCACAGCTCGAACGCCTCATGCGCGAGGACCCCGATGCCGCGGAGGCACTGACCTCCCTCGCGGTCCACTCCCTCACCCGGCGTCTGGTGCGCGCAGAGGAGCTCCACATCGAGAAGAACGTCCTCGCCGCCGACCTGGAGGCCGACCGCGTCCAGCTCACCCAGGCCCTCGAGGACCTGCGCAGCACCCGCGCCGAACTGGTGGAGCGCACCAGGTTCGCGATGCTCGGCGAGCTCTCGGCGGGCATCGCCCACGAGCTCAACAACCCCCTCAGCGCCATGACGCGCTCCGTGGAGCACCTCCGTCGCGACGTGGTGCTCCTGCTGACCCTCGCCGGTGCGGACACGGCACCGGGGGCGCTGCGCCGGACCAGGGAGTGCCCGCCGCGCTCCACCTCGGAGGAACGCGCCCTGCTCAAGGTGCTGCTGGGAGCGACGGACGGGGACCGCGCGGCTGCCCGGCGCATGCTCCGGCTGGGCGTCACCGATGTCCACACCGCCACGGACCTGCTCGCGAGCCCCCCGGAGACCCTCAAGGAGGCCGAGTTGGGGGCGCGCATCGGCTCCTCGCTGCGCTCGATCACCGCCGCCTCGCAGCGGGTGACCGGTCTGGCCCAGAGCCTGCGCTCCTACGCGAGACCGGAGGGGGGCGCTCGGCCCGGTGGACGTCCGGGCCGGCCTGGACGACGCGCTGCGCCTCACCGAGCACCGGCTCCACGGGGTCCGGGTGGAGACGCGTTTCGGGGACGTGCCCCCCGTCATGGCACGCCCGGGATCCCTGGACCAGGTGTGGATGAACCTGCTCGTCAACGCGGCGGACGCCTTCGAGGACGAACGCGAGGACCTCGCGCGCGCCGCGGAGGAGCACGAGCAGTCGGGCGGGGAGGAGGAGCGGGTGCGGCGCGGGCCCGCCCGTGGGTCCGCCTCCCCGCGGATCGTCGTGGGGATCGCGCACGAGGGCGACTCCGTGTTCGTCGATGTCTCGGACAACGGTCCCGGGATACCGGAGGACCTGCGCGGGAGGATCTTCGAACCGCACTTCACGACGCGGGCCGGACGGGTCCGCTACGGACTGGGGATGGGTCTGTCCATCGTGTCCACGATCCTGGCAGATGCCGGGGGCGGCATCGAGGTGGAGTCGGAACCGGGGGCGACGCGCGTGCGGGTCACCCTCGTCGCGGCCGCGGGAGGCGGGGACGACACGGGGAAGGGGAGACCATGACACTCGTGGTGCTGGTCCTGGAGGACGAGGTGGAGGTCCGCCACGCGCTGGAACGGGACCTGGAGGAATTCTGGTCGAGGGTCAACCTCGAGGAGGCCGAGGACGTGCCCGACGCGTGGGACGCGGTGGAGGCCGCCCTCGCGGACGGTGACGAGCTCGCCGTGGTGCTCGCGGACCACCGTCTGCCCGGACGCAGCGGTGTCGACTTCCTCGTCGAGGTGGCCGAGGACCCGCGCACCCGGCGGGCACGGACGGTCCTCGTCACCGGTCAGGCAGGCCAGGCGGACACCGTGCGGGCGGTGAACGAGGCCGGGCTCGACCACTACATCGCGAAGCCCTGGGACCCCGCCGATCTCGTCCGGGTGGTCCGCGACCAGCTGACGACCTACGTCCTGGACAACGGCGTCGACCCCCTGCCCCACCTGGCCGTCCTCGACGAGGTCCGGGTGATGGAGCACCTGCGTCGCCACTCCTGACGCCCGGGTGGGCGCGTCCCCGGGTGAGGGGGATCCGAGTGGGGGGACCTGTGTGGGCTCGGGCGCGTGTGGCCCCGGGATCGTACGGCCCGCTGCGCGGGCGCCCGGGTGACCACGGGGCGAACTCCGGGTGAACGGAGGGTCTCAGGTGGGCCCGACCCCGTCCACAGCGCCACCACAGGGGGCTCTGGCCCAATGGGATCCTCGACCGGACACTGAGGAGCCCCACCATGACCACCATCGCGATGATCGCCGTCGACCTCGTGGCGATCTGCATCCTGACCTTCGGCCTGTACTTCCCGCGCCACCACCGCACCGACCTCGTCGCCGCGTTCCTCGGTGTCAACGTCGGTGTGCTGGCCGTCGCCATCGTCCTGGTGGACTCCAGCGTCGGCACGGGGCTCGGTCTGGGCCTCTTCGGGGTCCTGTCGATCATCCGGCTGCGCTCCACCGAGATCTCCCAGCACGAGGTCGCCTACTACTTCGCCTCCCTGGCCGTCGGCCTGATCTCGGGGATGTCCACGGTCCCCACCGCCCTCACCCTCGGCCTCATCGCCCTGGTCCTCCTCTCGCTCGCGGTCGGTGACAGCCCGCGCCTCCTCGGCGCGCACCGCAGCCAGCTCGTCCACCTGGACAGGGCCGTCACGGACGAGGGCGACCTGCGTGCCACCCTCGCCCAGCTCCTCGGCGCCACGGTCACGGACGTCCAGGTGGTCAGGCTCGACCTCGTCAACGACCTCACGGTCGTCGAGGTCCGCTACCGGGTGCCGTCCCGCGGGCACGACGCCGGGTCGGCCCGTGACCACGGCCGTCCGGTCGGGACCCGGGTGGCGCACACGGGGGCCGCGGGGCGTCGCGGAGCGGGGGCGGAGGTGGCGGCCAGGGCAGCCGCCCGTCCACGGACGTCCCCGGTGACGGCGGTCCCGG
>NZ_CCXH01000096.1 GCF_000820725.1 Actinomyces polynesiensis
CGGTGCCATCGTGCCGATGGGCGTGACGGCAGTCCGGTCCGGGGGACGCGCCCCCTCGANACGCCCGTCCCGGGCTGCGGGGGATCGGCCTGGAGGAGATGGTGGACCGGGCCGCCCTGCTCACGCGCGTGGACCGCAAGTACGTGCTCCGTCGCGCCGAGGTCCCCGCGGTGCTCTCCGGTCTCGACCCGGCCACCCGGGTCCTGGAGGTCGACGGCCTGCGCACCCAGTCCTACCGTTCCGCCTACCTCGACACGGACGACCTCGCCGGGTACCGCTCGGCCGCCACCCGTCGGAGGAGGCGCTTCAAGGTCCGCACCCGCACCTACGCGGACTCCGACCTGTCCTACCTGGAGGTCAAGACCCGCGGTCCGCGTGGCCACACCGTCAAGGAACGCAGGATCCGCACCGTCGGGGGGAGCACCACCGGTCCCCTCGACGCCTCGGAGCGCGACTGGGTCGACTCCCTCCTGGTCCCACTCGGGTGCCCGCCCGGAACCGCGGGTGGGCTCGTTCCGGTGCTGGAGGTCACCTACGGCAGGACCACCCTGCTCATGGGGGACGGGTGCGGGCGCGCGACGATCGACTCCGGACTGGAGTGGGTCGCGCCGGGCCGGGGGAGCCTCACCCGTCCCGACCTCGTCATCGTCGAGACGAAGTCCGGGTCCCGGCCCTCAGACCTGGACCACCTCCTGTGGGCGTGCGGACACCGCCCCACCCGCATCTCGAAGTACGCCACCGCCCTGGCCGCCCTGGACGACACGCTCCCCGCCAACCGGTGGGCCCGCGTCCTGCGCCAGGAATTCACCACCGCCTGCTGACCACCCCGGAGGGGCCACCGCCACCTCCGCAGGAAGGAAGACCCATGTCGAAGAGAATGGTCCACCGGACCGCCGCACTCCTGCTCACCGCCTCACTCGCTCTCGGCGCCTGCTCCACGACGACCACCGGGAGTGGGGATCCGTCGGGTGCCACCTCGAGCGTCTCGACCACCACCACCTCCGAGGTGGAGCAGTCCGGGGACACGGAGGGCACCTCCTCCGCGGCCGTCGACACCACAGCCCCGCCCACGGCCGAGGAGGTCCTCGCGGCCAACGCGAACTCCTCGAAGGTCGACGACGACGAGTGGGACGCCTCGAGCGCCCAGGACATCACCCTCCAGGGGTCCACTGCCACCACCGACGCCGCAGGTGTGACGGTCGACGGGTCCACGGTGACGATCACCGCCGCCGGCGTGTACCGCCTGTCCGGCTCGCTCGAGGGATCGGTGGTGGTCGACGCCCCCGAGGACGCCCTCGTGGTCCTGGTCCTCGACGGAGCCGACATCTCGAACAGCGCCGGACCCGCCATCGCCGTCACCACCGCGGATGACGTGGTCCTCTCCCTCACCGGTGACAACTCGGTCTCCGACGCGGACTCCTACGAGGACTCGGCCTCCGCCAACGCCGCGGTCCACGCCGACGCCGACCTCACGATCACCGGGGAGGGGACGCTCCACGTCTCGGGCAACGGGAACGACGGCATCACCTCCACCGACGACCTGTACATCCTCTCCGGGACCCTGGAGGTCGAGGCCGTGGACGACGGGCTGCGCGGGAAGGACTCGCTCACCGTCGCGGGAGGGACCGTCACCGTCACCGCGGGCGGTGACGGACTGAAGTCCGACCAGGACGGGGACGCCACCAAGGGGTTCGTCCACATCGCAGGCGGCACGGTCACCGTCACCTCCGAGGGGGACGGGATCGACGCGGAGACGGACGTCGTCCTCACCGTCGGGACCCTCACCGTCGCCTCCGGCGGTGGGGCATCCGCCGGGAAGACGGACACCTCGGCGAAGGGGGTCAAGGCCGGGGTGTTCCTGGTGGAGGACGGGACGACCCTGGACGTCGACTCCGGTGACGACGCCCTCCACTCCAAGGGCGCGCTGCGCCTGAGCTCCGGGACCGTCACGCTCGCCACGGGTGACGACGGGATCCACGCCGAGGTCGCCGCCGTCCTCGACGGAGCCGATGTCACGGTCACGACCTCGGAGGAGGGGCTCGAGGCGGGGCTCGTCACGATCTCCGCCGGATCGGTGGACATCACCTCGAACGACGACGGGATCAACGGATCGGGGTCAACGACGACCGAGGCGGGACTGGCCGCGACCTCGGACGACTCCGGGACCTCCGACTCCGACGCGGGTGGCGGCATGGGAGGCGGGATGGGCGACAGCGGCGAGCAGGTCGACATCACCGGCGGCACCGTCGTCGTGGACGCGGAGGGGGACGGCATCGACTCCAACGGCTCCGCCACGATCTCCGGCGGTGACGTCAGCGTCTGGGGGCCCACGGGCAGCGGCAACGGTGCCCTCGACGTCAACGGGACCCTGACGGTGACCGGGGGCACCCTTGTGGCCGTGGGCTCCTCGGGAATGGCGACGGCACCCTCGTCGACCGACGGCCAGGGATGGGTCCAGGCCACGGTCTCCGGTTCGGCCGGGTCCGAGGTGACGGTGACGGACTCCTCCGGGACCGCACTGGCGACCTTCACCGCGCGCAAGCAGTTCGGCAACGTGGTGTTCTCCTCGGCAGGGGTCACCACCGGGGACTCCTACACGGTCGCGGTCGAGGGGGGTTCCTCGGCGACCGTCACGGCCGGACAGTCCTCCGACGGCGGGATGGGCGGCGGCCCCGGTGGGGGCAACGGGCGTCCCGGCGGCAACGGGTGACCCGGGCGTCCCTCAGGCGGTCCAGGCGAGGGGATCGTCCACCAGGCGCTGGAGGACCCGGTGGGCCGCGCCCGTGGCGGCGAGCCGCGAGCTGTCGGCGGCGAGACGCACCTCGGGCTGCGACCACTCCGACTGCAGCACGCGCACCGACATCTCCCGCCGGGCCGCCGGCAGGAGCTCCTCCCCGACCTCGGCGACATTGCCGCCCAGGACGACCAGCGGGATGTCCACGGTGTTGATGACGGCCGCGAGGGCGCGTCCCAGTGCGGCCCCGCCCTCGTCGAGAGCGCGACGCGCCTCCGCGGAGCCCTCGCGCGCGGCGCGGACCACGTCGGCGGGGGCGGAACCGGCGGGCAGGCCCGCCAACCGGATGAAGGCCCGCCGACCGAGGTAGGCCTCCAGGCAGCCCGTCGCCCCGCAGGAGCAGACGGGTCCGGCGGGGTCGACGCAGATGTGCCCGATCTCACCGGACCAGCCGTGCGCCCCCGTGAGCATGCGGTGGTCGATGACGATCCCGGCGCCGATGCCGACCTCGCCGGAGACGAGGACGAAGGAGGAGGGGCCGGAGGGGACCCCGGGGAGGGGATGGGCGACGGCGAAGGCGGCGAGGTCGGCCTCGTTCGCGACGAGCACCGGTCGGAGGTCGGCGACGGGGGCGAGCAGCTCCGCCAGGGGGGTGTCCCTCCACCCGAGGTTCGGGGCGAGGGCGAGGGCGTCGGGGGAGACGAGGCCCGGCAGGGCCAACCCCGAGCCGAGGAAGGTCGCGCGAGGGCGCAGGGCGGTGGCCAGGACGCGGTGGGCGAGGGTGGAGAGGTCGCCCATGGTGGCCGCGGGGCTGGTGCCCGAGAAGTCGCCGACCACGACCTCCTCCGCCAGTACCGTGCCGGTGAGGTCCACGACGCGTGCGGACAGCGAGCCGACGTTGACCTCGAGTCCCAGGGAGACGAAGCGGCCCTGGCGAGGAACCAGTGGAACCGCTGGACGGCCCCTGCCAGGATTCAGGGGCGCCAGTTCGGAGATGACACCCGCGCTGATCAGTTCGTCGACCAGACGCGAGACGGTTGCGCGAGTGATACCGGTGGCCGTGGCGACGGCTGCGCGGGAGACACCTCCGGGGTCGGCGAGCACACGACGGAGGACCAAGGACAGGTTCGTCGCCCTCAGACTCTCTGCGGTGACCCCGGTCCGCCGACGTTCTCCGATACGCCTGGTCGTCTGCGGGGGAGCAAGTGTGTGCGCCGACCGTCCAATACCCATGGGCAGACCATACGCTGCAGCCTTGCGGGATCCGGGACCTTCCTATAATGTTTTGGTCAGCAACAAAACAGACGACACGGCAGTGGGGCCGTGTCCATGCACATGGAGGTGCCGGTCATGAGCGACCTGTGGAACATCGAACCCATCCCCTTCGTCGGCAAGACCTCACCGCAGCAGGGCCTGGGCTTCCGCTACTACCAGCCCGACCGCGTGGTTGCCGGGAAGCCGATGAAGGACTGGCTGCGCTTCGCGGTCGCCTACTGGCACACCTTCGACCAGCGCCTGGTGGACCCCTTCGGGGAGGGCACGGCCCAGCGCCCCTACGACCACTTCACCGATCCCATGGACCTGGCCCTGGCCAAGGTGGACTACACCTTCGAGTTCTACCGCAAGCTCGGCGTCGGGTACTTCTGCTTCCACGACCGAGACCTCGCTCCGGAGGGTGACACCCTGCGCGAGACCAATGCGAACCTGGACCGGGTCGTGGACCGGGTGGCGGAGCTGCAGGCGGAGACCGGCATCACTCCTCTGTGGAACACCAGCAGTCTCTTCACCAATGCCCGCTTCCTCTCGGGAGCGGCGACTTCCCCCTTCGCCGAGGTCTTCTCCTACGCGGGGGGTCAGCTCAAGCACAGCTTGGAGATCGCCAAACGGCTGGGCGCCGAGAACTACGTGTTCTGGGGCGGCCGCGAGGGCTACGAGAACCTCTGGAACACGGACCTCCGCCGCGAGCAGGACCACATGGCGCGCTTCCTGCACATGGCCGTGGACTACGCCCGCGAGATCGGGCTCGACGCCCAGTTCCTCATCGAGCCCAAGCCGAAGGAGCCGACCACCCACCAGTACGACTTCGACGCCGCGACCTCGATCGCCTTCCTCAAGACCTACGGGCTCGACGGGGACTTCAAGCTGAACCTCGAGGGGAACCACGCGAACCTCGCCGGTCACACTTACCAGCACGAGGTCCGTGTGGCCCGCGTGGCGGGCATGCTCGGGTCGCTGGACGCGAACCAGGGGGACAAGCTCATCGGCTGGGACATCGACGAGTTCCCCTCCGACCTCTACGAGACCACCGCCGTCATGTGGGAGATCCTCGACGAGGGTCGCATCGGCCCCCACGGCGGCCTGAACTTCGATGCGAAGCCCCGGCGCACCTCCTTCACCGCCGAGGACCTCTTCCGCGCCCACGTCGTCGGCATGGATTCCTACGCCGCCGGACTGCTGGTGGCAGCGCAGATGCACGAGGACCGCTTCATCGAGGACCTCGTCGCCGAGCGCTACGACTCCTTCGACCGGGGAGTGGGTGCGAGCGTGGAGGACGGCTCGGCCACCCTCGCGGACCTTGAGGCCCACGCACTGGACGTGCCGCAGGCTGACATCCTCGCCTCGACGCGCTCCGACCACCTGGAGTCGGTGAAGGCGACGATCAACAACTACATCGTCGACACGCTGGGTCGCGACTGACCTCCCGGTGGTGCCGGACAGGCAGTCACTCGGAGAAGGAGTTCCCATGGACACGCAACGCCCCTTCGTCGCCGGGGTCGACACCTCGACGCAGTCCTGCAAGGTGGTCGTGGTCGACCCCGTGACCGGCGCCGTCGTGCGCGAGGGCAGGGCCACGCACCCCGACGGCACCGAGGTGGATCCCCGGTTCTGGTGGGACGCGTTCCTGGAAGCCGTCGACGGTGCGGGCGGGCTCGGGGACGTCGCGGCCCTGTCCGTGGGCGGCCAGCAGCACGGAATGGTCTGCCTGGACCGGGACGGCGAGGTCATCCGCCCCGCCCTCCTGTGGAACGACACCCGTTCCGGCGACGCCGCACGGGACCTGGTCCTCGAGGCCGGAGCAGGTGACGCCGGGGTCGGCGCTGCGTGGTGGGCCGAGGCCACAGGCTCGGTGCCGGTCGCCTCACTCACGGTCACCAAGCTGCGGTGGCTCGCCGACCACGAACCCGACAACGCCGCGCGCATCGCGGCGGTGTGCCTGCCCCACGACTGGCTCACCTGGCGCATCAGGGGGACCGGACGGCTGGAGGACCTGGTCACCGACCGTTCCGACGCCTCGGGGACCGGGTACACGGACCGCGAGGTCGCGGTGGCGGGAACCGAGGAGGGGGGCGCTCGCGGGGGCTACCGTCGTGACATCCTCGCGCGCGCCCTGCGGCGCCCCGAGGGCGGGGCCGACGACATCGTCCTCCCGCGCATCCTGGGACCCCGGCAGTCCGCCGGGCACGCGGATGCGTCGCGCGGCTGGGGTCATGTGGAACTGGGACCCGGGTGCGGTGACAACGCCGGTGCCGCGCTGGGCGTGGGCCTGCGGCCCGGTGACGCCCTGCTCTCCCTGGGGACCTCCGGGGTGGTCGCCGCGGTGTCGGACCACCCGGTCTCGGACCCCACCGGCCTCGTCGCGGGGTTCTCCGACGCGAGCGGGAACTGGCTCCCCCTGGCCTGCACCCTCAACGCCTCCCGCATCACCGACGCGATGGCCCGCGTCATCGACGCCGACTACCGGGAGTACGACGACCTCGCCATGTCCGTGCCGGACGCGGGCGGGCTCGTCCTCGTCCCCTACTTCGAGGGTGAGCGCACCCCGAACCTGCCCGACGCGACTGCGGAGCTGCGCGGCATGACCCTGGCCAACTCCGACCGTGCCCATGTCGCGCGGGCCGGGGTGGAGGGGCTGCTGGACCTCATGCGCGGCGCGCTGGACGCGGTGCGGGCGCTCGGAGTGCCCATCGGGCGGGTCCTCATGGTGGGTGGAGGGGCGAGGTCCACGGCGGTGCAGGCGCTGGCACCCCAGCGCCTGGGTGTCGAGGTGGCCCTGCCCGAGCCAGGTGAGTACGTCGCCCTGGGCGCCGCCCGGCAGGCCGCCGGGGTCCTGGAACAGGGGAGCTGAGAGCCCGACCCCACCTTCTGTCGGACCTCCGCCCGACCACACTGTCGACGCCCCCACGGACAGGGTTCCCCGTGGGGGCGTCGCACTCGTCCACACGCGCCCGTCCGGATCAGCCCGGCCCGTCCGGATCAGCCCGGCCCGTCAGGGGCGTCGGGGGACGGCCGATCAGGAGGGCGCCGGACCCGTCGAGTCGCGGCGGACCAGTGTCGTGGCCAGGCGGACCGGCCCGCTCATCGACGGCTCACCCCCACGGGCGAGGTCGACCACCAGGCGCACGCCGGCGGCCCCCATGTCGTGGAGCGGCTGGTGGACGGTGGTGAGGCGGGGCGTCGCCCAGGCGGCCATGTCGGTGTCGTCGAAGCCGACGACGCTGATGTCGCCGGGGATCGACAGCCCTGCCTCTCGCGCCGCCTCGTAGAGACCGAGTGCGATGGCGTCGGCCCCCGCGAAGACCGCCGTGGGCCGCTGCGAGGGGGGCAGCGCCAACAGCTCCCGTCCGACCTCGAGCCCCGTCTCGTAGGTGAAGTCGTCGCCCCTGATGAGCTCCGGCAGGACGGGGAGGTCGTTCATCTGCAGGGCTGAGAGGTACCCCTGGAGGCGTTCACCCGAGGGGACCGACTCCGCCGGTCCGCGGACGAAGGCGATGCGACGGTGGCCGAGGTCGATGAGGTGCTGCGTGGCCTCCACGCCCCCGTTCCAGTTCGTCGCCCCGATGCTGCGGGCGCCGTGGGGGAGCGCGTTGGCGGGATCGATCGCGACGAGTGGCAGTCCGAGGGAATGGGCCTTGGCCAGTTGGGCGTCCGACAGGGGCGTGGTCACGACGATCACCCCCAGGTACCGGTTGCCGTGGATGAGGTCGAACCAGGCCTCCTCGAGGGGGACGGGGCAGTTCCCCGGAGGGGTACCCGGCGTGTAGGAGACCGTGAGCGAGACCCCCTCACGCAGGGCGGCGGAGGCGGCCCCCTTGAGGATCTCGAGGGTGTAGAAGGTGGCGAGGTTGTCGGCCACCAGGGCCACGGACGGGTAGGGGAGGGGGGCGGGGACGAGGGCGGGTCGGTACCCCAGCTCCTCGGAGGTGGCGAGCACCCGCGCCCGGGTCGACGCCGCGACGTCACTGCGGTTGTTGAGGGCCTTCGAGGCGGTCGCCCGCGACACACCGGCCCCCCGGGCGACGTCGTCGAGTGTGACGTGCCCCTGATCGACAGCACCCATTGGCACCTCCGTGGAGTCTCGGACACGAGCTTATCGAAATGATTTCGACATGTCGAACGCGATGAGACTCATTCGTTATCGTTGAAATGGCGGATGCTGTTGACTTGCTTAGTCATTCTACTAAACTAAAAGTGCTCTGGTTGGTTTGCGAAAAGTTTCGACTGTGTTGTCGACGCGGGCCACTGACGACGGGGAGGTTTCAACGATGAGACACGGACGAAGGATGACAGCCCTCGCGGCGGTGTCGGCAGTCGCCGCACTCGCCCTTGCCGGGTGCGGCAGGGGGGGCGGTACGGAGAGCGGGACCAGCGGTGCCGCCAGCGGTGACGCCGGCAGCAGCACCACCATCACCTGGTGGCACAACTCCAACTCGGATCCCGGCAAGGCCTACTACGAACAGGTGGCGAAGGACTTCGAGGCCGAGCACCCCGGGGTGACGATCGAGATCTCAGCCATGCAGCACGAGGACATGCTCACCAAGCTCGAGGCCGCCTTCCAGAGCGGGGACATGCCCGACGTGTACATGGAGCGCGGGGGAGGCGAGCTCGCCGACCACGTCGCGGCCGGTCTGACGAAGGACCTGACCGACCCCGCCGCCGACGTCATCGAGACCCTGGGAGGCAACGTCTCCGGTTTCCAGGTCGACGGACACACCTACGCGCTGCCCTTCTCGATGGGCGTCGTCGGCTTCTGGTACAACAAGTCGCTCTTCGAGCAGGGGGGGATCACCACACCCCCGACCACGATGGCGGAGCTCGACTCTGCGATCGACGCACTCAAGGCCGCGGACATCACCCCGATCTCGGTCGGGGCCGGTGACAAGTGGCCGGCGGCCCACTACTGGTACTACTTCGCCCTGCGCCAGTGCTCCGAGCAGGTGCTCACCGATGCGGTCACCAGCCACGACTTCTCCGACGCCTGCTTCGAGCGGGCCGGGGAGGACCTGCAGGCCCTCGTCCAGAAGGAACCCTTCAACCCGGGCTTCCTCACGACGCCCGCGCAGACGGGTGCCACCAGTGCCTCCGGCCTCCTGGCCACCGGCAAGGTCGCCATGGAGCTGGCCGGGCACTGGGAGCCGGGAGTCATGCAGGGCCTGACGGAGGACAACCAGGGCCTCGGTGACGACACGGGCTGGTTCGCCTTCCCGAGCGTCGAGGGTGGCCAGGGTGACCCGGCCGCAGCGCTGGGTGGTGGCGACGCCTGGGCCGTCTCCCAGAACGCGCCCGACGAGGCCGTCGAGTTCGCCAAGTACCTGCTCTCCGACAAGGTCCAGCAGGGCTTCGCGGAGAACAGCATGGGCCTGCCGACGAATCCCGCCGCGACCGGTGCGGTGGGCGACCCCGTGCTCGCCGATCTCCTGACGGTGCGTGACGACGCCCCCTACGTCCAGCTCTACTTCGACACCGCCTTCGGGACGGCGATCGGTGGGGCCATGAACGACGAGATCGCCCTGCTCTTCGCGGGCCAGGCGACCCCGCAGGACATCGTCGACGCGACCCAGGCCGCAGCAGACGCGGAGTGACGCTTCCATGACAGACGCAACCACAGTCACCAGCAGTGGTTCGTCCGCGGTGCAGGATGCCGGTGTCCCGACGGTCCCGGAGGGGACCGCCGGGACACCGGCGCCACGTCGCAGGCCGACCGACTGGCGCAAGGGTGCGGAGATCACCTTCTTCGTCACCCCGGCACTCGTGCTCATCGCGATGTTCATCGTGTGGCCGATCACCCGGGCCGTCCAGTTCTCCCTCTACAAGTGGAAGGGGTACGGTCCCCTGGTCGACTTCGTCGGCCTGGGCAACTACGTCTCGGTCCTGCGCAACGACGTCTTCATCCAGGCGCTCACCCACAACCTGGTCATCGTGGTGGCGTCCATCGCGATCCAGCTGCCCCTCGGGCTGGCGATCGCACTGCTCCTCAACCGGAAGATGCGGTTCCAGGGCACACTGCGCATGGTCATCTTCGTGCCCTACGTCCTCTCGGAGGTCATCGCCGGCGTCGTCTGGCTCCAGCTCCTCCAACCGCGCTACGGGGTCATCGACGCCCTGCTCGGCCTCGTGGGGCTGTCCGGGCCCGAACAGGGGTTCCTCGGGACCCCGAGGTACGCCCTCGCCACCGTGATCGTCGTGCTGACCTGGAAGTACGTCGGGTTGGCGATCCTGCTCCTGCTCGCCGGGCTCCAGGGGGTGCCTGAGGAACTGGAGGAGGCCGCCCAGATCGACGGCGCCTCCTGGTGGCAGATCCAGCGCCACATCACGATCCCTCTGCTCGGTCCCACCATGCGCACCTGGGCCTTCCTCTCGATGATCGGGTCCCTCCAGCTCTTCGACATGGTGTGGATCCTCACCAAGGGCGGACCGGCCAACTCGACGGTCACGATGGCGACCTTCCTCATCAACGAGGGCACCAAGCGTTCGAACTACGGGATCGCCGGGGCGGCCTCCGTGATCCTCTTCGTCGTGGCGGTCGTCATGGCCGTCGCCTACCAGTACTTCATCCTGCGGCGCGACAACACCTCCGACGAGGTCGGCCGGCGGCGCAGCAAGAGGGAGGTGAGGTCACGATGAGCACCACACACGCACCGGTGACCATGGCGGAGCGCAGACGGGGCTCCGGTGAGGGCAACGCCGCCCGGCGTCGCGGCAACACGTGGGCCTACGTGGTGGGCCTCCTCGCGGCCGTCGTGACGCTCTCCCCGGTCGTCTACGCGATCCTCTCGGCGTTCCGCTCCAACGCGCAGCTCGCCGAGAACCCCGCGGGGCTGCCCGATCCCTGGGTGTTCTCCAACTACGCGGGGGTCCTGTCCAACCCGGCCTTCTGGCGCTACGCCCTGAACTCCACGGCGATCGCCCTGATCACCACCGCCCTCGTGGTGGTCCTGGGGATCATGGCCGCCTACCCGCTCTCCCGGTACTCCTTCCGGTGGCGCGAACCGGTGTACATGGTCTTCGTCCTGGGGCTCCTGTTCCCCGCCTCGGTGGCGATCATCCCGCTGTTCATCATCATCTCGAAGGACCTCCACCTGGCGAACACGTGGTGGGGCGTCGCACTGCCCCAGGCGGCCTTCCAACTGCCCATGACGGTGGTGATCCTCCGACCGTTCCTGCAGGCGATCCCGCGCGAGCTCGAGGAGGCCTCCCTCCTGGACGGCGCCACCCGGATCGGGTTCTTCTGGCGCATCCTCCTGCCCCTGTCCGCACCGGGCATGGTGACCGTGGGGGTGCTCGCCTTCGTCGGGTCGTGGAACGCGTACCTCCTCCCACTGCTCCTGCTGCAGGGGGACATGAGGACCCTCCCGCTGGGCGTGGCGGACTTCTCCACGGAGCACTCCTCCGACATGGCCGGTGTCTTCGCGTTCACCACGCTCGCGATGATCCCCGCCCTCGTGTTCTTCCTCGCGATGCAGAAGCGGATCGTCAACGGACTCCAGGGAGCGGTGAAGGGATGATGACCACCCAGCACATGGCCGGGGAGGCGACCGACGAGCTCGTCGAGACCCTCCTGGGGTCGATGGACCTGCAGGAGAAGCTGCACCAACTGGGCTCCTACTGGCTCCGCGACACCTCACTGGCCGCGCCCGCCCCGGACCCCGGGACCGGGCAGGGAGGGGGCCACTCGGGCGCCGCCCCCCTGGAGCACGACTTCGCCGAGCGGTCCCAGCAGTGGGAGGAGGCCTCACGGCTCGGCCTGGGGCACCTCACCCGCGTCTTCGGGACCGCACCCCTCCCCGTCGATGAGGGCGTCGCGCGCCTGGTCTCCCTCCAGGAGGAGGTGCGTGGACGCTCACCCCACCACATCCCCGCCATCGCCCACGAGGAGTGCCTGACCGGCTTCACGGCCCTGGGCACGACCGTCTACCCGGCGGCGATCGCCTGGGGGGCGACGTGGAGACCCGCCCTCGTGCGCGAGATGGCCCGCGCGGTCGGTGGGGACATGCGGGCGGTGGGGGTCCACCAGGGCCTCGCCCCCCTCCTGGACGTCGTGCGCGACTACCGGTGGGGGCGGGTCGAGGAGACCTGCGGGGAGGACCCCTACCTGGTCGGAACCCTCGGGACCGCCTACGTGCAGGGGCTCCAGTCCGCCGGCATCGACGCCACGCTCAAGCACTTCGTCGCCTACCCGGCCTCCCGGGCGGGACGCAACCACGCGCCGGTGTCCATGGGGCCGCGTGAGCTCGAGGACGTCATGCTCGTCCCCTTCGAGATGGCGGTGCGCGAGGGCGGGGTCGCCAGCGTGATGAACTCCTACTCGGACATCGACGGTGTCCCCGTCGCGGCCTCCCACCACCTCCTCACCGAGGTCCTGAGGGACCGGTGGGGTTTCGCGGGTCCCGTCGTCTCCGACTACTGGTCGGTGAGCTTCCTGGAGTCCATGCACCACGTCGCCCGCGACCGGGCGCAGGCCGCGGCCCTGGCCCTGCGCGCGGGCATGGACGTCGAGCTCCCGGAGACGACCTGTTTCGCGGCCCTGGACGAGGCCCTGGAACAGGGTCTGCTCGACGTCGCCGACATCGACGCGGCCGTGCGCCGTGTGCTGCACCAGAAGGCACGCCTGGGACTGCTCGACCCCGAGTGGTCCCCCGGGGCCGACGTGGATCCCGGGCGCGACCTCGACTCCCCACGCAACCGCGACATCGCGCGCCGGATGGCGGAGGAGTCCGTCGTGCTCCTGGCCAATGACGGGATCCTGCCCCTGCGTCCCGGAACCCGGGTCGCCCTCGTCGGACCCTCCTGGACCGACGTGCGCACCCTGATGGGGTGCTACGCCTTCCCCAACCACGTCCTCTCCCGGACCGCGGAGGGAGGCACCGGGCTCGAGATCCAGGACCTGCCCGGCGCGCTCGCGGAGGAGCTCGGGGAGCCCCCGCTCCTGTGCGCGGGTGTGGGCTTCACCGAGGGGACCGACGAGGGGATCGCCGAGGCGGTCCGCACCTCCCGGGAGGCGGACGTGGCCGTCGTCTGCGTCGGGGACATCGCCGGGCTCTTCGGGGAGGGGACCTCCGGGGAGGGCTGCGACGTGGTCGACCTCGACCTCCCCGGACGCCAGGGCGAACTCCTCGGGGCCGTGCTCGACACCGGCACCCCCACCGTGCTCCTCCTGGTGACGGGGCGGCCCTACGCGCTGGGGGAGTACGCCGGCCGCTGCGCCGCGGTGGTGCAGGCCTTCATGCCGGGAGTCGAGGGCGCGGGGGCCATCGCCCGCGTGCTCTCCGGCGCCGTCAACCCCTCGGGTCGTCTCCCGGTCGCGATCCCCCGCACCCGCGGGGGCCAGCCCGGCACCTACCTCGCCCCTGCACTGGGCTGGTACGCGGAGGGCATCTCGAACCTCGACCCGCGCCCCCTCTACCCCTTCGGATCCGGCACCTCCTACACGACCTTCGCCTACTCCGACCCCGAGGTCTCCGCCCCGACGGTGGACGTCGCCGGCACCGTGGAGTACGCGGTGACCGTGACGAACACCGGTGGGCGGGGCGGCTCCGAGGTCGTCCAGCTCTACCTGACCGACCCGTGCGCGGAGGTCGTGCGCCCCCTCAAGCAGCTCATCGGGTTCGCCAAGGTGGACCTGGCGGCGGGGGCCTCCGCACGGGTCACGTTCACCGTGCACGCCGACCGGTTCTCCTTCACGGGACGGGACCTCGCGCGGATCGTCGAACCCGGCGAGGTGCTCCTCAGTGCCGGGCACTCCTCGGAGGACAGGCTCGAGCCGCTGGTGGTGGAGGTCGTGGGTGGGCGGAGGAGCGTCCCCGAGGGACGTGTGCTGACGACCCCGGTGTCCGTCGAACCACTCTGAACGACACCTCCCGGCAGCACCCTCCGGGCACCGCACAGGGCACCGCCCCGGCGGCCCGGGGAGTGGTACCGCCTCCCGGTTCCGTCCCCGTGCGACTAGCGTGGGGAGGAGCGGCGCCACTCCTGTGGCGTCGGACCATGCACCTCCCCGGGGCGGGGACCGGCCGACCGGACCGCCCCGGGCACACCCCCGAGGAGCCAGCCATGACCACACCTTCCCAACGCCTGGAGGAGCTCGGTGTCGAGCTTCCCCCCGTCGCCGCACCCGTCGCCGCCTACGTCCCGGCCCTGGTGGACCGCGGAACGGTGCGCACCTCCGGCCAGTTGCCCCTGGAGGGCGGGGAGCTCACCTGCACCGGGGCGGTGGGCGTGGACGGTGCGGACCCAGAGGACGCGAAGGACGCCGCCCGCACCGCGGCACTCAACGCACTGGCGGCGGCGGCCGCTGCCGCCGGGGGTCTCGACAGGCTCTCCGGAGTGGTGAAGGTGACCGGCTTCGTCTCCTCCCGTCCCGACTTCACCGGGCAGGCGGGCGTCATCAACGGCGCCTCCGAACTCTACGGGCAGGTCTTCGGCGACCACCACATCCGCTCCGCCGTGGGTGTCGCCGTGCTCCCCCTCAACGCCTCCGTCGAGGTCGAGGCGGAGTTCTCCCTGGTCGACGGCGCCGTCGCCCGGATCCGGGAGCTCTGACCACCGTGAGCGCACTGAAGTCACTGAAGTCCCTGGCCGCGGTGCACCTCGCCGCCGCCCATGCCTCCGAGAACGGTCGCAGTTCGGAGCTCGTCGTCCACGACGGACCCCTCCGCCAGACCGTCGTCGCCCTCGTGGAGGGAACCCGCCTGGGCGAGCACAACTCGCCACCGGCCGCCTCACTGCAGGTGATCCGCGGGAAGGTCCGGGTGGATGCCGACGGCACCGCGCAGGGAGAGTTCGACGAGGGCGAACTGTGGACGCTCACCCATGAGCGCCACTCCGTCCTGGCCCTGCAGGACAGTGTGTTCCTGCTGACGACCGTGACCTCCACCGGGACCCCGTCACACTCCTGAGACGGGCGGGAACGGCCCGTCGGGGTGCCGCGGTCGCGGGTGTCCGGCCGGGGGAACGCCGTCGCGCCACGACGGACGCACACGGCTAGTGTGGTGCCGGCGGGTGCGACCGGGGAACGTGGCGGTCCCCGGGGCCACGTCCCGCCATCGACGCCCCCACGACCAGAAGGACACACCATGAGCGACCAGACCCCCCCCGACGCGGCTCCCACTGCGGCGGGGCACCAGATGTTCCGCCTCGTGGACGCCCAGAAGCTCGGTGCCAGCGGCGGCGGGTGCGGGTGTGGCGGGCACGGCCACGCCGCGGTCGCGGAGCGGGCCGACGAGGGTGGGACGGCGGCCGCCGGTGGGTGCGGGTGCGGGGGACACGGGCACCGGGCCGCCCCCGGGCAGGATGCCGCTGCCCAGGAGAAGGCGTCCGGTGGGTGCGGGTGCCGTGGACACGGCCGGGGAGGGCACCACCACGGTGGTGCGCATGCCGCTCCCGCCCCGACGGCCCCCGGCGTGGGCGCCGCGGAGGAACTGGTCGTCCACTCGATCCCCCGCGTCGTGCGCAAGGCCGTGCTCTTCGCCGCCGTCGACGGCCTCCCCGTCGGCGACGGGATCGTCCTGGTCGCCCCCCACCAGCCCGAGCCCCTCTTCGAGCACCTGCGTGACTCGGCCTCCCACTACCGCGTGGAGACCCTCGACGCCGGACCGCGGACGTGGCGGTACCGGGTGACGCGTCTGTCCTGAGCGGTCCACACCGGCGCGTGGGGCCACCTCCTGGAGGAGGTGGCCCCACGTCGTCCGCGCGCCCGGGCGGTCGGGTCCCTGACCCGCCTCACAGGGCCTTGATGATGTCCTCCACGCTCGACTTCGCGTCCCCGAAGAGCATCTGCGTGTTCTCGCGGAAGAACAGCGGGTTCTGCACACCGGCGTACCCCGTGGCCATGGAGCGCTTGAAGACCACCACCTCGCGTGCCTCCCACACACGCACCACGGGCATCCCCGCGATGGGTGAGCCGGGTTCCTCCGCCGCCGGGTTGACGGTGTCGTTCGCCCCGATGACCAGCACGACGTCGACGTCGCCGAGTTCGTCGTTGACCTCGTCCATCTCCAGGACGATGTCGTAGGGGACGCGGGCCTCGGCGAGCAGCACGTTCATGTGCCCGGGGAGCCGTCCGGCCACGGGGTGGATGGCGAACTCCACACGCACCCCCCGGGAGCGCAGCTTCTCCACCAGTTCGGCCACCGGGTACTGGGCGTGGGCCACCGCCATCCCGTAGCCGGGGGTGATGACGACGCGGTGCGCGTCGGCCAGCATCCCCGCCACCGTGGCGGCGTCGACCTCGCGGTGCTCCTCGGGGGCGGCGCCCTCGCCGCCGCCCGCTCCCGGCCGGGGCGAGGGTGCCTGGGACTCGCCCCCGAACCCGCCGAGGATGACGGAGACGAAGGAGCGGTTCATCGCCCGGCACATGATCCAGCTGAGGTAGGCACCCGAGGAGCCCACCAGTGCACCGGTGAGGATGAGGAGGTCGTTGTCCAGCATGAACCCCGCAGCGGCCGCGGCCCACCCCGAGTAGGAGTTGAGCATCGACACGACCACCGGCATGTCGCCGCCACCGATGGCGGCCACCAGGTGCGCCCCGAGCAGCAGGGCGATCACCGTCATCGCGACCAGGGCCACCCAGGACCACGTGGAGTGCTCCGGGGTGCGCAGGAAGACGACCATGAACACCAGGGAGACGACCAGGGCCCCGAGGTTGAGCCAGTTGCGGCCCGGCAGGGTCAGGGGGGCGCCCGCGATCCTCCCGGAGAGCTTGAGGAAGGCGATGACCGACCCGGTCAGGGTGACTGCGCCGATGAAGATCCCCAGGTAGACCTCACCGAGGTGGAACGAGCCGAGCTCGAGGGCGGTGGGGTCGGGCGCCAGGTAGGAGTTGAAGCCCACCAGTACCGCGGCGAGGCCCACGAAGCTGTGCAGCAACGCGATGAGCTGGGGCATCCCCGTCATCTCGACGCGGCGCGCCAGGGTCGTGCCGATGGTGGCGCCCACCAGGAGTGCCAGGGCGATGAGGAGGGCCGTCACCCACACCCCGCGACCGGGGTCCGAGGTCAGGGCGACCACGACTGTGGCGACCAGTGCGGTCCCCATGCCGATGGCACCCAGGGAGTTGCCGCGCTGGGCGGTCTCGTGCCGGGACAGCCCTGACAGGGCGAGGATGAAGAGGAGTGCCGCCACGAGGTAGGCGAGCACGCTGCCCCGGGAGACGGCGGTGGCCACAGCGTCGGGGACCGCTGCGGGCACGGGGACGGGCAGGGTGGTGAGGAGCGTCGTCATGGCTCAGTCCTTCCTGAACATGGCGAGCATGCGGTGGGTCACCGTGAATCCGCCGAAGATGTTGATGGAGGCCACGACGATCGCCACGAAGGACAGGGCCGAGACCAGGGTGTTCGAGGACCCCACCTGCAGGACGGCACCGACCAGGATGATCCCGGAGACCGCGTTCGTCACCGACATCAGCGGGGTGTGCAGGGAGTGCGTCACCGCGGTGATGACCCGGAAGCCGACGACGACCGCCAGCAGCAGGACCATCAGGTGGGCGGCCGCGGCCGGCGGGGTCGCCAGGACGAGGGCCGCGGCGAGCACGACCGCGAGCCCCCACCACCCCAGACGCCGTCGCCGACGCCGGGCCTCGGCACGGGCCTCCTGCGCG
>NZ_CCXH01000097.1 GCF_000820725.1 Actinomyces polynesiensis
GGGCGGCGGGGTCCTCCTCCACTGCCGGGGTCGGGCCGGCACCTGCCTGCCCCGCACCGGCCGACGAGGGCGCCCCCGCGGCGGGGGCGGCGGCAGAGACGGTCACGGGGGGAGGCGGCCACAGCAGCTCGCCCCCACTCGTGGTCGTGATGGTCCGGATGACCTGGTCGTCGAGGTCCAGGACCAACTCCCCGTCCTTCGCGGGGGTCAGGAGCGCGAGGAGGTTGACGACATTGCGGCCGTAGAGCTGTGAGGCCTGGGCGGGCAGGCGCCCCGCCAGGTCGGTGTACCCGATGATCGTGACCCCACCCGGGGTGGTGACGACCTCTCCGGGGACGGTCAGCGCCGTGTTCCCGCCGTTGCAGGCGGCCATGTCCACCACCACGGAGCCCGGGCGCATCCCCGCCAGGGCATCCGCGTCCAGGAGCAGGGGTGCCCGGCGCCCGGGGATGTTCGCGGTGGTGATGACGATGTCGCTTCGCCCGGCCTGCTCGGCGTAGAGCCTGCGGGTCAGCTCCTCCTGGTCGGCGGACAGCTCCCGGGCGTAGCCGTCGGTGGAGACCTGCTCCGCGACGGGCACCGGCACGAACCGTGCCCCCATGGACCCGACCTGCTCGGCGACCTCGGGACGCACGTCGGTGGCGGCGACCTGGGCGCCGAGCGACACGGCCGTCCCGATGGCGGCCAGTCCCGCCACCCCGGCGCCGATGACGTAGACGTCGGCCGGGGGCATCTTGCCCGCGGCGGTGACCTGACCCGTGAAGACGCGTCCGAAGGCGGCGGCGGCCTCGATGACCGCGCGGTAGCCGGCGATGTTCGCCTGGGAGGAGAGCACGTCGAGGGACTGGGCCCGGGAGATCCGCGGGACCGCGTCCAGTGCGAGTGCGGTGACGCCGGCGGCCCGCAGCTCCTCCAGGAGTTCGGGGTTCCTGGCCGGCGCGAGCCGTGCGACCAGCACCGCGCCCGGGTGCATGAGGGCGAGGTGCTCCCCGGTGGGGGCATCGAGTGTGGTGACGATGTCCGCCCCCCAGGCGCCGGCCTCGTCGACGATCCCGGCACCCGCCCCCTCGTACTCCGTGTCGGGATGTCGGGCGGCTCCACCCGCTCCGGCCTGGACCACGACCTCGTGTCCGAGCCGGATGAGGGCTGCGACCGTGTCGGGAGTGGCGGCGACCAGGGGCTGGTCCTCCGGTTCCAGGGGTACTCCGATGCGCACGCGGACTCCTTCGTCACGTCTCCAGGTGACGCCCGCTGGCGCACCGCCGTCCAGCGTAGGGGCAGGTGGGTGAACCTTCGTCCACGGATCGCGATGTGGGCCCTCGGTCCCGGTCCCCCGGGGGGCCGGACGCTGTGGGACGGGACCTTGGTCCCGCCCGGGCGGACCCCGCGCCCCGCGGGCCACGGGGACGCCGAACCCTTCCCACCGGGGTGCCGACGCGGATAGCGTGGGGGCATGGACATCTTCGACGACGACGACGACCCGGCCACCCGACAGGACTTCGACACGGTCGAGGCCGACGTCCTGGTGGACGCCCCGGTCGAGTCCGTGTGGTCGCTCGTGTCCGAGCCCGGCTGGTGGATCAACGAGGGACCCCTGGGGGACCACGAGGTCTTCGAGGACGAGGACGGACTCTTCCACGTCTCCGACCCCGAGGTCGGGACCTGGCTGGTGGAGCGGGCCGACCTCGACCCCATGGACGTCGTCTCCTTCCGCTGGTACCCGCTGGCGGGTGACGAACTGCCCGAGGACCGTGTGACCCTCGTCGAGTTCTCCGTGTCCGAGGAGGAAGGGAGGGTGGTCGTCCACGTCGAGGAGTCGGGCCTGTCCTCCGTCTCCGAGGACCCGGACGTCGCACGTCAGGCCTGGGAGGACGCCTCGGGGATGTGGGAGCGGGAGCTCGACGTCGCCCGCGAGCACCTCGAGGCGGCCTGGCCGCGGAGGTGACCGCGGGGCGGAGGCCCCGACCCGGGGACGCGTCGGCACGGTAGCGTGGACGGGCCCCGCGACCCACGGGGTCCCCGCACGGCCGGCGACGCCGCCGGCGACGGGGGTGAGGCCACACCGGAAGGTTCCATGACGACGACGCCGACCGCACCGGCCCAGGAGTCGGAGCGCACGCTCCAGCGCAACCTGGAGAACCGACACATCCAGCTCATCGCCATCGGCGGGGCGATCGGAACGGGCCTGTTCATGGGTTCCGGCAAGACGATTGCCACGTCGGGGCCCTCGGTGCTCCTCGTGTACGCGACCATCGGGTCGGTGCTGTTCCTCTTCATGCGTGCCATGGGGGAGCTCCTGCTCTCCGATCCGCGCTACGGGTCCTTCGCCGACATCGCCCGCGACATCCTGGGCCCCTGGGCCGGTTTCGTCACCGGGTGGACGTACTGGCTGTGCTGGATCGTCACCGGGGTGGCCGACATGGTCGCCATCACCGGGTACGTGCGCTTCTGGTGGGCGCAGGTGCCGATCTGGCTCCCCGTGGTGGCGACGGTGCTGCTGCTCTTCGGGCTCAACGCCCTGACCGTCAGGGCCTTCGGTGAGACCGAGTTCTGGTTCGCCCTCGTCAAGATCGTGGCGATCGTGGCGTTGATCGTGGTCGGCATCGGGATGGTGCTCGCCCGACGGGTCGACGACTCGGGGACGGTGGCCGCGGTGTCGAACCTGTGGACCCACGGCGGCTTCTTCCCCACCGGCTGGGGCGGTTTCCTCGGGGGGTTCCAGATCGCGCTCTTCGCCTTCGTCGGCATCGAACTGGTGGGCACCACCGTCGCGGAGACCGCGGACCCCGCGCGGACCCTGCCCAAGGCCATCAACTCCATCCCCCTGCGCGTCATGCTCTTCTACATCGGCGCGCTCGCGGCCATCATGATGGTCACCCCCTGGGACGAGATCGACCCCGGGACCTCCCCCTTCGTGACGATGTTCGCCATGACCGGGCTCGGCGCGGCCGCCTCCGTGGTCAACCTGGTGGTGCTCACCTCGGCCGCGTCCTCGGCGAACTCCGGGATCTACTCGACCTCCCGCATGCTCTACGGGTTGGCGGGGCGGGGTGACGCCCCCTCCGTCTTCCGCCGCCTGTCCGTGCGTGACGTGCCCCGCAACGCCCTGTTCCTCTCCTGCGTGCTGCTGCTCAGCGCGATCGTGCTGTTGGCGCGGGGGGACTCCATCATCGGGGCCTTCACGCTGGTGACCTCCATGGCGGCCACGCTGTTCATGGCCATCTGGACGATCATCACCGTGGCCTACCTCGTCTACCTCCGCCGGCGTCCCCACCTGCACGAGTCCTCCACGTTCCGCCTGCCCGGCGGCGCGGCGTCCGCCTGGGGCGTCATCGCCTTCATGGGGGCGATGGTCGTGGTGCTGTGCCTGGAGGCGGAGACGCGCCTGGGTCTGGTGGCGTCGGTGGTGTGGCTGGTCGCGGTGACCGTGGCCGCCCTCGTCCACCGACACCGCAGCCTCGCCCGGGTGCATCCGCGCGGCTGAAGTGCTGGACCGGAGACGGGTGACCCGGTGACCCGGTGGAGGGCCTCAGCGGGATCCGGCTGCGATGCGCACCATCTGCGCGGCCGGGACCGACGGGTGCCCACCGCGCCACACGGCCCTGATCTGTCGGCGCAGGTCCAGGCCCTCGACAGGGACCTCGACGAGCGTCCCGTCCGCGACGTCGGACGCCACGACCAACTCGCTCAGCGCCGCGGGGCCCGCGCCCGCGATGACGGAGGAACGCACCGCCGCGTTCGATCCCAGTTGGAGGGCGGGGGGAGCCGTGTCCATCCCGCGCAGCGCATTCTCCAGGGTCATGCGCGTGCCGGAGCCCTCCTCGCGTTCGACCAGTTGGCAGGCCGCGAGCTCACGGGGCTCCAGTGCCCGACCGAGCCGGGACCAGGGGTGCCCGGGTGGGACGACGATGAGCAGCCGGTCGGTGGTGACGACCCGGGAGTGGAGACCGCGCCGGATGCCGGGGGTCTCCACGAAACCGAGGTCACAGGTGCCCTCCAGCACGGCATCGTGGACATGGTCCGAGTTCATCACCTGCAGGCGCACATCTGCCCCGGGCAGATGGCGGCGCAGGCGGACCAGCCACTGGGGGACGAGGTGCTCGGCCACCGTCATGCTCGCCGCCACGTCGAGGCGGGCGCCGTGTGACGTCCGCAGGGCATCGCCCAGTGCGATGAGTTCCTCAGCTGCCGACAGGGTGTCGCGGGCCCGGGCGGCGACCACCTCGCCCTCCGGGGTGAGCGTGGAGCCCCGAGGATGGCGGATGAGCAACGGGATGCCCAGCCGGTCCTCCAGTGCCGCCAGCGCCCGGCTGGCATTGGGCTGCGCCATCCCGACGGACCGCGCGGCAGCTCCGAGGCCGCCCCGGTCAGGTACCGCCACGAGGACCTCGAGGACGCGGAGGTCGGGCCACCAGTCAGTCATATCGTGATGATATGCCCCCTCGCCGAAGTGCCCCCTACCGCCGTGTTCCCGCAGTGCGGGACCATGGCGCCATGCACTTGAGTCCTCCCGACGATGCGTCCGTGACCACTGCGACCGGGGGGTCATCCCCGGATCCCGACGGTGACGCCCCGGGAAGCGGGTCACCCGGGCACGTCGTGTCCCTGCCGGCGACCGCGACGGGCGCCCCTCGACGCAGGCTCCCCGTCCTCCACGGCGACAGCGGCGACGATCGGTGGGGCAGGGGACTCTCCTCGGTGGCAGGAGTCGCACCGGGGCTGGGGCTGTGCGCACTCGCCGTCCTGGTCGCACTCGGGGTCAACGCCCGTTTCCCCGCCCTGTCGGCCATGCTCGTGGCGATCGTGCTCGGGATCGTGGTGCGCAACGTGGTCCACCTCCCCGCCAGCGTCGAACCGGGGCTGGCCTTCGCCGCGAAGCGTCTCCTGCGCATCGGCGTCGTCCTGCTGGGCCTCCAGCTGGTGGTCGGCGACATCCTCGCCCTCGGGATGGGAATGGTCCTGGTGGTGGTCTGTGTCGTCTCCGGTGGCATCTGCTCGACACTGCTCATCGGTCGGTGGATGGGGATCAGCTCAACCCAGCGACTGCTGATCGCGGGTGGCTTCTCCATCTGCGGCGCCGCCGCCGTCGCGGCCGTGGACGGTGTCATCGAGACCGAGGACGAGGAGGAGGTCGTCACCGCGGTCGCCCTGGTCGTCCTCTTCGGGACGCTGGCCATCCCCCTGCTGCCGCTCGCAGCGGGATCGCTGGGCATGGATCCCGTCCGGACCGGCCTCTGGGCGGGAGCCAGCGTCCACGAGGTCGCCCAGGTCGTCGCCATCGGCGCCGGGATCGGACCCGCGGCCCTCAAGGCTGCCGTGATCGTCAAGCTCGCCCGCGTCCTCCTGCTCGCTCCCGTCATGGCGGTCATCTCCGTGGTCCGCAGGCGCACCGCACCGCTGTCGGCCCGGGGGCACCGTCCGCCCGTCGTCCCGCTCTTCGTGGCCGGGTTCGTCGCCATGGTGGCCCTGCGCTCCCTCGGCATCGTCCCCGGGGGAGTGCTCTCCGCAGCGAAGGTGGTCCAGACCGGAGCACTGTCGGCCGCCATGTTCGCACTCGGGTGCGGGGTGCGCCTGTCGATGTTCCGGCACGTGGGTCCCCGCCCACTGGTGCTCGCCACGGCATCCACGGCCGTGGTGGGGACCATCGGCCTGGTGGGCGTGACACTGGCCGGTTGAGGGCGCCGCACGCACCCGGGGCAGGGGACGGTTGGCGGTGCGCCGGTGTCGGCACGCGCGGGTCCGGGGTACACTGCACGCAGTGCCACGGGAACCCGGGAAGCCGGGTTGAGAGGAGGGCGTCCCGCCCTCGACCGTCGAACCTGAACCGGACCATACCGGCGTAGGAAGGCTCTCATGCTCTCTTCCATGTGCGCACGCACCGTGCACGTCCTGGAAGGGGAACACAGACATGAGCGAACCCAACGGCCACCTGCGGTGGCGCGTCGTGGACATGGTCACCGCCGCGATCCTGGGGGTGGCGACCGGAATCATCTTCCTGGTGTGGAACCAGGTGGGGGGTGCGGCCTACACGGTCGTGGACGCCCTGACACCCGGCGTCGGCGGACTGGTCGCCGGCATCTGGTACCTGGGCGGTGTGCTCGGTGGGCTCGTCATCCGCAAGCCGGGTGCCGCGGTCTTCGTCGAGGTCCTCGCCGCCGTGGTCTCCATGGCGCTGGGCTCCCAGTGGGGAGTCTCCACGATCTACTCCGGGCTCGCCCAGGGCCTGGGCGCCGAGATCATCTTTCTGGTCTTCGCCTACCGCAGGTTCAACCTGCCCGTCGCGATCCTCTCCGGCATCGGCGCGGGGCTGGGCGCGTGGGTCTTCGAGGGCTTCTACGGCAACTTCGCCAAGGGCCTGACCTACAACCTCATCTACCTGGGTGCCCAGGTCGTCACGGGCATCGTGCTCGCGGGGCTGGTCGGCTGGCTCCTGGTGCGAGGTCTCGCCCAGACGGGTGCCCTGGACCGCTTCGCCGCGGGTCGCGAGATCCGCGGGAGGGTCTGAGAGGACACCGGCGACGCCCTCGTCGGCCCGCGACCCCTGCACACCGAGCCCCGTCCGCAGAGAGGACCCACCCGTGACCTGCCCCGCATCCCGCACCACCCCCACCCGGGCCACCCCCGGGGTGCGGGTGCGCGCGCGCGGGTGGGGCTGGAGGCACGCCGGGCGCAAGGCGTGGGCACTGCGCGACGTCGACCTCGACATC
>NZ_CCXH01000098.1 GCF_000820725.1 Actinomyces polynesiensis
CGCTCACACTGGACGAACGGGCACCCGACGGTGCGCGTGACCGTGTCGGCCTCGTCATGCAGGACCCGGAGGCCCAGGTGGTGCTGGCGCGCCTGGGTGACGACGTCGCCTTCGGCTGTGAGAACCTCGGGGTGCCGCGGGAGGAGATCTGGGCCCGGGTGGAGGACGCGCTGGACGCCGTCGGCCTGGACCTGCCCCTGGACCACCCCACCTCCAAGCTCTCCGGCGGCCAGAAGCAACGCCTGGCACTGGCCAGCGTGCTCGCCATGCGGCCGGGATTGCTGCTCCTGGACGAGCCCACCGCCAATCTCGACCCCGCCGGGGTCGCGGAGGTGCGCCGGGCAGCGGAGCGGGTCCTGGAGCGCACGGGTGCCACCCTGGTGGTCGTCGAGCACCGCGTCGACGTGTGGGCGGACCTGGTGGACCGGGCAGTGGTGGTCCTGGACGGCACCGTCGCCGCCGACGGGCCCCTGGATGAGGTCCTGCGCGACCGCGGCGGGCAGCTGCGTGCGGCCGGGATCTGGTTGCCCGGCGATGACGTCGCCGTGGTCGAGGAGGCACGTGTCCGGGGAGTGGGGGCCGGGAACGGTGTCGGCGGCCCTCCCCTGACGGGGGGCGGGGTCGGGGCCGGGAACGGGACACCACCGGCGGGTGCGGCCCCGGCCCCGGAGGCGGGCCACGCGGCGGACGCCGTGCAGGACCCCGTGGTCCTCTCGGGCCGGGACCTGACCATCGGGTACGAGGAGGACCGCCCGGTGCGGGCGGGCATCGACATCGACATCCCGCGCGGGGTCTCCACCTGCATCATCGGGGACAACGGCCTGGGCAAGTCCACCCTGGCCCTCACCCTGGTCGGTCTGCTGCCCCAGGTCTCCGGGGAGGTCCGCGTGGCCGAGGACCTCGCCCCGGCCCCCGGGCGCACCGATCCCCACGCCTGGTCCTCCCACCAGCTGCTCGGGCGCGTGTCCATGGTGTTCCAGGAACCCGAGTACCAGTTCGTGTCCCGCACCGTGCGTGAGGAGCTGGAGGTCGGCCCCCGCGCCATGGGTGTCCCGGAGGGGAGGACGGCCGAGTTGGTCGGGCGCTTCCTGCGGGCCCTCGCCCTGGAGGACGTGGCACGCGCCAATCCCATGACGCTCTCCGGTGGGGAGAAGCGCCGACTGTCGGTGGCCACCGCCCTGATCTCCGCCCCCCGGGTCGTCGTCCTGGACGAGCCGACCTTCGGTCAGGACCGTGCGACCTGGCTGGAACTGGTCGGCATCCTGCGCGACGCCGTGGCACGAGGGACCACGATCGTGTCCATCACCCATGACCGCTCGTTCGTGGCCGCCATGGGCGGCAATGTCATCGACCTCTCCGACGTCGGCTGGGACCCGCGCACACCTGTGGGTGCGGGCACCGGTGCCGCGCGCCCGGCGGAGGGTGCTGCCGCGGCGAGCACGGAGGCGCCCCGGCCCGGTGCCGGAGACACGCGCGTCCCGGCAGCTGGTCCGGCAGCAGATCGTCCGGCAGCTGGTCGGGCAGCACATCGTCCGGTCGCAGCTGGTCCGACTTCAGTTGCTCCATCTGCGGACGGACCGACCGTGGACGGAACGGTTCCCGGGAGACCGGCGGAACCGGTCCCGCCCTCGTCGCTGCAGCGAGCGCGGCCCGCGTCGCCCTCGTCGGCCACACGTCCCGCGCTCCCCCCGGCGGCCCCGGAGCCCGTTCCCTCGCCGTGGCACGCCGCCCTGCGCGGGGACCTCCTGCGCCGTGTCAACCCCGTCGTGCAGTTCCTCGGGCTGGTCGTCATGACCACGCCGCTGATGGTCACCATCGACGTGCTCTCGGCCTCCATCGCGCTGGGGGTGGAGCTCCTGCTGCTGCCCCTGGTCGGTACCAGTCCGCGCCGCCTGCTCCTGCGGATGCTGCCCCTCTTCGTGGCCGCGCCGCTGGCGGCCCTGTCCATGCTGCTCTACGCCTCCCCCGGCGGGCACGTGTACTGGCAGTTCGGGCCGGCCGTCATCTCGGAGAACTCCGTGACGCTCTCGCTGGCCATCCTCGTGCGTGTCCTGGCACTCGGTCTGCCCGCCATCGCAGTGCTCTCCCGCATCGACCCCACCGACATGGCCGACGGGCTCTCCCAGGTGCTCCGCCTGCCGGCCCGCCCCGTGCTCGCCTCGCTGGCCGGGGTCCGCATGGCGGGTCTCATGGTCGGGGACTGGCACGCGTTGCGCCGCGCGCGGCGGGTGCGGGGCATCGGGGACGGCAACCGCCTGGCCGCCTTCGGTGCAGGAGCCTTCGCACTGCTGGTCCTGGCCCTGCGGCGCTCCGCCAAGCTGTCCCTGACCATGGAGGCGCGCGGGTTCGGTGCGGACGTGCCCCGCACCTGGGCCCGTCCCTCGCGGGTCGGGGTGGCGGACGCGGTGATGATGGCGATCTGCGTGGCCATCCCGGTGGTGGCCCTGGGGGCGGCCGTGCACTGGGGTGTCTTCCAGCCCCTGGGGCGCTGAGGTGCCCGCCGTCCTGCACTGGCACGAGGGCGACGCCCTGCCCGCGTCCCTGGTCCACCGGGCTGTGCGGGCCTGCGTCGGGTGGGAGGAGGGCGACGCCCCACACACGCGCACCCCCACCCGGTGGGGCGCACCGGTGGTCGTGGTCGACGGGCGCTCGGGCTCGGGCAAGACCACACTGGCGGACCAGTTGGCCCCCGCCCTGCGCGTCGCGGGACTGGCGGGCGCGCACACCCTGCACCTCGACTCCTGGTACCCGGGGTGGGAGGGGCTCAGGGCGGGAACGCGCATCACCGAGCAACTGCTGACCGGCGCACGCCGCTCCTGGCCCCGGTGGGACTGGTCGGCGGACCGCGTGGCCCGCCTGGTGGCAGTGACTCCGGGCGTGCCCCTGGTGGTCGAGGGTGCCGGTGCCCTCACCCCCGTCACCGCCGGCGTCGCGGACCTGCGCATCTGGGTGGATGCGGAGGACGGCGAGCGTCACCGTCGCGCCATGGAACGCGACGGCGAGGCCTACCGCCCCTGGTGGGACATGTGGGCCCGGCAGGAGGAGCGGCATGTGTGCCGGAACCGGCCGCGCACCCTGGCCGACCTGGTGGTGCGGACCTGAGGTCGGCCCCCGCGCGCCGCGGTGGCAGTGGGGGTGCCGTCGCCGTCGATGCGTGCCCTGCGGCTGTGCTCCGCCCGGCGTGCCCGCGCGTGGGTGACCTGGCGCACATAGGCTGGGCCCATGAAGGTTGCCATCGCAGGAAGCAGTGGACTCCTGGGCACCGCCCTGGGGGCATCACTGGCCGCTGACGGACACGACATCGTCCGCCTGGTCCGTCGGGAGGCCTCGGGCCCTGACGAGCGCCCGTGGGACCCCGGCTCCCACGTGATCTCAGGCCCGGGGCTGGACGACGTCGATGCCGTGGTCAACCTGGCGGGTGCCGGGATCGGCAACCGACCCTGGACCAGTGGTTACAGGCGCACCCTCCTCACCAGTCGGGTGGAGGCCACCCGCACCCTGGCCGAGGCACTGGCCGATGCCCCCCGGCGCAGCGAGCCACGCACCTTCCTGGTGCCCTCTGCCGTGGGGGTCTACGGTGCCGACCGCGGCGAGGAGGTCCTCGACGAGGGTGCATCGGTGGGGGACGACTTCCTGGCCCGGGTCTGCCGACTCACCGAGGCGGCGGCGCGTCCGGCGGCAGACGCCGGGGTGCGGGTGGTGGCTCTGCGCACGGGCATCGTGCTCTCCTCCCACGGAGGTTTCCTCGCCATGCAGCGGCCCCTGTACCTGGCGGGACTGGGAGGCCCCATCGACTCCGGGGAGCAGTGGCTCTCCTGGATCGCACGGGAGGACCACGTGCGCGCCCAGCGTCACCTCCTGGAGGACTCGGACCTGGAGGGGCCGGTCAACCTCACCGCCCCCGGAGCCGTGCGCCAGCGGGAGTTCGCCCGCGCCTACGCGGCGTCCCTGGGCAGGCCCTGCCGACTGCGCCTGCCCACCGCGGTGCTGGTGCCCGTGCTCGGCCCCGACATGGTCGCGGAGGTCGTACGCGCCGGTCAGCGGGTGGTCCCCGACCGCCTGCTGCGCGACGGGTTCACCTTCACCCAACCGCGTCTGGTCCCTGCCCTGGCCGAGGTGCGTGCCGGACGGGAGTAGGGGTGCGGCCCGGGTGACGGGCGGCCCTCACAGGGCACTCGTCGAACGGTGGACTTCTCACCGAACGGTGGGGGTATGTGGCCACCTCTCGGTGAGAAGTCCACCGTTGGGTGGGAAGTCCACCGTTGGGTGGGACGGCCCCGACTCGGCGCACAGTGGTCGGGGCAATGCGGCTCCCGGACGCGATTGCCGGCGCGCCTCCGCGGGTCAGTGGCTGCTCACCGGGTGGCGACCAGCTCCTGCATGACGGCGCGGGCCCCGCGCTCGCGGATGCCGTGCAGGGCGGTGGTGAAGGCCTCGACGAACCGGGGTTCCCGCGCGAGGGTCCCGAACACCGCCTCGTCGGAGATGAACGCCAGGTCGTCGCCCCGGTGCTGCCGCCCCGCGGCGGCGGCCAGCTCCTCCCCGCGCTTGTCGTCCAGGACGATCTCGGACCCGTCCTCGGCAACACCCTCGTCCCCCAGGGACCAGGCGGCGACCATCGCCGCCCCCAGTGTCACGGGGCGACCCGCCGCCAGGTTGTCGCGAACGGTGGGGAGCACGAACTTCGGCATGCGGTCCGAGGCGTCCTGGGCCAGGCGCGCCAGGGTGTCGGCGATGGCCGGGTTCGTGAAGCGCTCGAAGAGCGTGTCCACGTAGTCGGGCAGGTCGATGCCGGGCACCGGGCGCAGGGTCGGCAGTGCCTCGCGTTCCAGGTAGGCGCGCGTCAGCGCCGCGATGTCGGGGTCGGAGGCGGCGACGTCGGCGAACTCCAGGGGCAGCAGTCGACCCCAGTGGGCGAGTGACTGGTGGGAGGCGTTGAGCAGGCGCAGCTTCATGAGCTCGTAGGGCACGACGTCCTCGACCATCTGGACGCCGACCTCCTCCCAGGCGGGACGCCCCAGGGTGAAGTGGTCCTCCAGGACCCACTGGACGAAGGGTTCGCAGGTCACGGGCCACGCGTCCTCGATGCCGTACTCCTCGTGGACCATCTCCACGTCGGCGGGGGTGGTGACCGGCGTGATGCGGTCGACCATGCAGTTGGGGAAGGAGACCTCGCGGTCGATCCACGCGGCGAGCTCCGGGTCGGCGATGCCCGCCTGGGAGACGACCGCGGTGTGGGCGATGTTGCCGTTGCCGGGCAGGTTGTCGCAGGACATCACCGTGAAGGGCGCGGTCCCCGCCGCGCGGCGCCGGCGCAGGGCCTCCACGATGAAGCCGAAGGAGGTCCGGGGTGCTGCGGGCTCGTGCGCGTCGTGGACGGCGTCCGGGGCATCGGTGCGGAACCGGCCGGTCTCGTCGTCGATGTTGTAGCCGCCCTCGGTGACGGTCAGGGACACGATGCGCGTGGTCGGGGCCGTCATGACGTCCAGGACGGCGGACGGGTCGTCGGGGGCGAAGAGGAAGTCGTGGACGGAGCCGATGACGCGGGGCTCCAGGGTCCCGTCGGCGTGCTTGAGGACCAGGGTGTAAAGGCCTCCCTGGGCGTCCATCACGTCGCGCATGCGTGCGTCCTGGGGCATGACCCCCACCCCGCAGATGCCCCAGTCCAGGGCCTCCCCGCGGCTCATGAGGCGGTCCAGGCACATGGCCTGGTGGGCGCGGTGGAAGTTGCCCACCCCGAAGTGGACGATGCCGGTCGTGATCCGGGTGCGGTCGTAGGTGGGGGCGAACGGGGCGTCGGTGAGGGTCTGGTTGTCGGGGGCGGCGGGGATGGTCATGGGATGTTCCTCCTGGTCTGTGCGGTCTGTGCGGTCTGTGTGCATTGTGTCCCGTGTCCGGGGTGGGGGTTCGGCATCATCGTGGGTCGTCGGGCGGATCGCCCGGTGTCGGGCTCGTCCGGGGCTCAGGCCACCGGCGCCCCGATGGACAGCGTGGTGTGTGCGGGGACGGGGTCCGAGTGGCCGCGGTCCCGCTCGCAGTCCCGCTCGTGGTCGCGCTCGCAGTCCCGTTCGCAGTCCCGCTCGTGGTCGCGCTCGTGGTCCTGCTCCCGGTCGCCCTCGTCGCCGTCCTCCTCGTCCCCGAGGCGGAGGGCGGCTGCGGAGTGGAGGACGCGGGCGTTGCCGGGCAGCTTGAGGGCGAAGAGCAGGACGAAGGAGATGACGTAGAGACCCGCCAGGGCGAGGGCGACGCCGCGGAACCCCGCGGGCCCGACGAGGAGGGTGACGACGGCCGGGCCGACGAAGGCACCCAGGCCCGCGCCGAGGTTGAGGATGGCCAGCGCGTTGCCCGTCTCGCCCCGGGCATGGGCCATGACCAGGGGCGTGGTGGGCACGTGGGCCGACAGGCCGATCCCGATGGCCGCCATGCCGAGGGCGATCAGCCAGAAGTCGGGGCCGACGAGGTTCGGGACGGTGTAGAGGTAGACCAGCGAGAGCGCGCAGATCGGGGTCGCGGCCCACTGCAGGGTGTTCCTCCACCCGATGCGGTCACCGAGGATGCCCCACACGACGTCACCGACCACCGCGACCACCCCGAAGATCGTGAACTCGAGGATCGCCAGTTCCAGGGGCATCCCGTGGACGGTGTGCAGGTAGACGATGTAGAAGGCCTGGAGCCCGTACTGGCCGGCCAGGTTGATGACCTTGACGATGCCGCCGATGCCGACCTTCGGGTGGCGCCACACCACCGAGGCCGCGGAGGCCAGGGAGGCACCCACCGAGATCCCCTTCGTGGCCGAGGCCGAGGGGTGGCGGCGCAGGAAGGCCAGCGTGAGTGCGCCACCCACGGCCGCCAGGGTGAACCCGGCCCACAGGGTCGGCACCGCGCCCGCCCGGGGCAGGAGGAGCGAGGAGAGGTAGGAGCCGATGATCTGCATCCCGAGCGAGAAGGCGAACCAGAACCAGCCCGAGGCCGAGGACTGACGCTGGGGTGGGGTCACCATCATCATCCAGGTGAGGAAGCCGTAGGCGAGCATCGGGTAGCCGAAGCCGCGCAGGCCGTAGACGAGCAGGAGCACGGGCAGTGACCCGGCGTGCAGGCCGACGGTGATGAAGAGGGTGTCGAAGACGAGGAAGGAGACCAGGCCGATCTCCATGACGCGGCGGGGTCCGATGGCGTCGCACAGGGCGCCGGAGAGGAACGCCGCGACGGCGACGACGACCCCGTAGGCCGTGACGGTCATCGAGGCCTGGGCCACCGTGTAGCCGATGTCGTGGTGGAGGTAGTCGGTGATCCACACGGCCTCGATCCCGTCACCGATGACGAAGACGACGACGGCCAGGAGGCCGAGTGACAGTTCGGCGGGGAAGCCGATGCGGTGCAGGAGGGCCGCGGGCCCCGTGGGTGTGGTGGACATCTTCGCCCTTCCGATCCGTCGGCACGACTGCGGTGTTGTTCGCCGACACCAGTGAGTGTGCTCCCGGGTGTGCGGGACCGGACCGTGGGATCCCACCCTGGATGTGACCGGTGTGTGTGGTTGCCACGCCATCGCTCGGGTTCCCGATCGGCGCTGTTCCGTGCAGGGGGGAGACGGTCTGGGTGGGGAACGGCGGGTGCGTGCCCGGAGGCGGGGTCGGGGGTGACCGGTGTGTGTGGGGGGCGTGTGGTCGCCGTGTGTGCCCCGCACGTGTCCGCCGTGCGTGGTGGGCGTCCGGTGGGACGAGGGCGGCTCGCCCTCAGCCCCTCAGACCCTCACGACCTCCGTGCCCAGGGTGGAGTAGCGCCTGGCCACCGAGGAGGGGAGCTCGCGGCCGGTGATCGCGCACTCGAAGTCCACCAGCCGCGCGAAGCGGACGAAGGTCGAGTGGTCGAACTTCGAGTGGTCCCCGACGAAGATGCGCCGGTGGGACACCGAGATCGCAGCCTCCTTCGTGGCGGCCACGGAGGGGTCCGGTGTGGTCAGCCAACCCTCCTCGGTGACGCCGTTGGCGCCGATGAAGGCGAGGTCGGGCTCCATCGAGCCGAGGACGGACAGGGCCCACCGGTCCACGACACCCAGGGTGGCGGGGCGCACCCGCCCACCCACGGAGACCACGGTGAGCCCGGGACGCCGGGCCAGCTCGGCGGCGGCCGGCAGGGAGGTGGTGACGACGGTCAGCCCGCGGTCGGTGGGCAGTGCCCGGCCGATGACGAGGGGGAGGTGCCCCTCGTCGATGAACACGGTCTCTGCCCGCCCCAGGCGTGCGCAGGCCTCGCGGGCGATGCGTGCCTTCTCCTCGGCGAACTGCGCGGCGCGGAACTCCCCAGTGGTCTCGAAGGCACCGGACTCTGCGGGGCGCACCGAGCCGTAGGCCCGGACCACCTCGTGGCGGTCCTCGAGGACGCGCAGGTCGCGGCGCACCGTCTCGGCGGAGACCCCGAAGATCCCCGGAAGGTCGGCCACGGCGACGTTCCCCCGGGTGCGCAGCAGGTCGACGAGGCGTTCGCGACGGCTCGCGGCCGCCCGCTGGTTGCGTGCGAGTTCCGCCATGGTCGCCTCCCTCCGATCAGGTGCGGGTCAGGGTCCGGGACGTCCGGCAGGGGGCGGCCCCGGCCCGACCCGCGGACCGATCCCCGCACCACACCGGGTGCCACCCCAGGCCCACCCGTGTCGCCATTGTCCCCCGGAGTCGGGGTGGGGACCACGCCCTCCGGGTGACCTCCGTGGCGGGGCCCTGCAGGCTGCGGGTGGTCACTGCCCGGTCCCGCCCAGCCCAGAGGGCCGTCCGGGGTGCCGCTCCACGTCGGGATGGCCGACGGGGGCACGGCCCTGCGCCGGGATGGCCGGCGGGGGCGGGCGGGAATAGGCTGCGCGACGTGCACAACCCCTTCGACGCCGCCACCGGCGCATACTCCCGGGTCCGACCCGACTACCCCTCCCGCGTGGTCGACCTCGCCCTCGCCGCGCCCGCGGGCGGGACCACCAGGGTGGCGGACATCGGGGCGGGGACGGGCAAGATGACGCGGCTCCTCCTGGAGCGGGGGGTCGACGTGGACGCGGTGGAACCCGCGCCCGCCATGCGTGCCCAGCTGGAGGAGCTCCGCGACGGGTCGACGGCGCCGTCACGCCCCGGCCGGCAGCCGGTGCTCAGGGTCGTGGACGCCGCAGCGGAGGACACGGGCCTCCCGGGCGGCTGCGAGGACCTCGTCACCTGCGCCCAGGCATGGCACTGGCTGGACGAGGAGGCCGCGGCCCGTGAGGTGCACCGGATCCTCCGCCCGGGCGGGGCGGTGGCGGTGTTGTGGAACCAGATGGACGTCTCCGTGCCGTGGATCCACCGGCTGACGCGGATCATGCGTTCGGGTGACGTCCACCGACCCGACAGGCCCCCGCACCTCGGCGATCTCTTCACGCCGCCCGAGCTCACCCAGGTCGCCTGGTCGGACCGCATGACCCCCGGGCAGCTCATGGAGCTGGGCACCACACGGTCCTCCTACCTGCGTGCCGACGCCGCCCATCGCGAGGTGATGCAGGCCAACCTGTCGTGGTACCTCCTCGACCACCGTGACCTGGACCCGCAGGTCCCGGTGGAGATCCCCTACACGACGCTGCTGTGGACGGCCCGCAGGGGTTGACCGGAGCGCCGGGCCCCGGGCCCGGGCCACGGCGGGCAGGGAGTCGGTCCGACCACGTCCCGGGAGGCGACCGGCCCCTTCCCGGTCCACGTGCCGGGGCCGATCAGTCGGGGACGTCCCCCGACCATCCAGATCCGTCGCGCAGCGACGCCTGCCAGGCCTCGTGCAGGGCGGCGAAGCGTCCGCCCCGGGCGATGAGCTCGCGGGGCGCGCCGTCCTCGACGATCCGCCCGTCGTCGACGACGAGGACACGGTCCGCGATCATCACCGTGGAGAGACGGTGGGCGATGATCACCGCCGTGCGCCTGCCCAGCAGCGAGGTGAGGCCCTCCTGGACCTGGCGTTCGCTGGGCAGGTCGAGTGAGCTCGTGGCCTCGTCGAGGATCAGGACCCCGGGGTCGGCGAGGAACGCCCGGGCGAAGGAGATCAGCTGGCGCTGCCCCGCCGAGACGCGTCCACCTCGTCGGTTGACGTCCGTGTCGTAGCCCGCGGGCATCCGGCTGATGAACTCGTCCGCACCCACTGCGCGTGCCGCGGCGCGGATCTCCTCCCCGGTGGCACCGGGACGGCCCAGCGCGATGTTCTCGCCCACCGTCCCGGAGAAGAGGTAGGCCTCCTGGGTGACCATGACGACTGCCCGGCGCAGGTCGCGGGAGGAGAGGTCCCTGAGGTCCACGCCGTCCAGCAGGACCTGCCCGGTGGTGGGGTCGTAGAAGCGGGCGATGAGCTTCGCGATGGTCGACTTCCCCGCCCCGGTGCGACCGACCAGGGCCAGGGTCTGGCCGGCCGGCACGTGCAGCGTCGTGCGGTGGAGGACCTCCGGACCGTCCGCGGAGTAGCGGAAGGTGACGTCACGGAAGTCGATGAGCCCCGAGGAACGCGGCAGGGGTACGGGGGCGGTGGGCTCCTGGACCCGGGGCGCCTCGGCGAGGAGCTGGGAGATCTTCTCCAGGGCCGCGCTGGAGGACTGCAGGGTGTTGTAGAAGCCGGCGATGTCGTCGATGGGCTGGAAGAAGCGGCGCGAGTAGAGCACGAGTGCCAGGAGGAGGCCCACCGACATCGAGCCGCCCATGACGCGGAAGCCTCCCACCAGGAGCACCACCGCCACCGTCGCGTTGCCGAGGAGGCGCAGGGCCGGCTGGTAGATGCCGAAGACCATGACGGAGCGTTGGGTGGCGTCACGGTAGTCGTCGGCGATGGCCGCGTACTCCCCGCCGGACCGTTCCTCGTCGCGGAAGGCCTGGACCGCGCGGATCCCCGTGAAGGTCTCGGAGAACTTCACGATCAGGCGGGCGGACTGGGTGCGGATGTGGCGGTAGGCCTCCCTCGAGCGCTTCTGGAACCACACCGTCAGTGCCACACCGGGCAGCAGCATGAGGAGCATCATTCCTGCGGTGGGGGCGTCCATCGCCAGGATCGAGGCGGCCGTGAGGACCATGGTGAGGGTCGAGCCGACGACCACCTGCACCCCGCCCTCGAGGAGGTCGCGCAGGGTGTCCATGTCGTTCGTCTGACGCGCGATGATGCGCCCCGAGGTGTAGCGCTCGTGGAACTCCAGGTCCAGGCGCTGGGTGTGCCGGAACACCCTCTGGCGCAGGTCCAGGAGCATCCTCTGGCCCAGCACGCTGGACTGGCGTTCGAAGGCGAAGGTCAGGACCCCCGTGGCCAGGCCCGCTGCGAGGTAGGCACCCGAGACGAGCACTGTCGGGCGTGTGTCACCCCCGACGAGGGCGGGCAGTGCGGTGTCGACCGCCCAGGCGATGAGGGCGGGGCCGACCACGCCCGTGAACTGGGCGACGACGACCATGGTCGCCACGAGGAGGAACCGCGCGCGCACGGGGTGGATGAGCGAGCCCAGGAGTGCCGCCGACTGGTGCCTGAGGGCCCGCTCCTCATTCCGACCGACCGGCACCGCGGCTTCGGTGTCGGTGCGCGCCGCGCTCATTCGACCCCCTCCTCGAGATTGGCGATCACGTAGCGGTAGCGCGGCGAGCGGGCCATCATCTCGTGGTGGGTCCCCACGCCGGTGATGACGCCCTCGTCGAGCAGCGCCACGCGGTCGGCGAGGTCCACCGTGGAGGGTCTGTGCGCGACGACCAACGTCGTCGTGCCCCGCAGCACCTCACGCAGGCGTTCTGTCACGCGCTCCTCCGTGCGGGTGTCCAGGGCGGAGAGGGGGTCGTCGAGGAGCAGCACGGCGGGTCGCGCGGCGATCGCCCGGGCCAGTGCGAGGCGCTGGCGCTGACCGCCTGACAGGGACATGCCCTCCTCACCGATGGGGGTGTCGACCCCCTCGGGCAGGTCCTCGACGAAGTCCGCGGCGGCCGTGTCCAGTGCGAGGCGCAGGAGGCGCTCACGTTCGCGCGTGTCGGTGGCGGGGTCGACCCCGAGCAGGACGTTGTCGCGGACCGAGGCGGAGAAGAGGTTCGGGTCCTCGAAGGTCATGGCGCACACGCGTCGCAGCTCCGACAGACGGAGGTCACGCACGTCGACGCCGTCCAGGGTGACCGATCCGCCGGTGACGTCGTGGAGGCGGGGGACGAGGTCGAGCAGCGTGGACTTCCCCGATCCGGTCACCCCCACCAGGGCGAGGGTCTCGCCGGGACGGACCGTGAGGGTGACGTCGCGCAGGACGTCGCGCACGTGGGGTGGGGCGTCTGGGTAACGGAAGCGGACGTCGTGGAAGGCGAGTCCGAGGGCGCCGGTGCCTGCCGGGAGTGTGCGGGGCTCCGGGGGGTCGGCGATCGTCTGGGGGGCGTCGAGCACCTCCCAGTGGCGGTCCAGGGCCGTCTTGGAGTTGACCGCCTGGGCGAAGTGCTGACCGAGCATCCTCACCGGGCCGGTGACCATGGTGGCCGTGGTGAAGTAGGCGGCCAACGCGCCCACGGTGATCTGCCCCGCCGCGACCTCGTGCAGGCCGATGAACAGCGCGACGCCGAGGACCGTCTCGGGAAGGGCGATCATCGCGAGGTCGAAGGCACCGGTGACCGTCGCCTTGGAGACCTCCACGTCGCGCAGCTCCGAGGCCTGGCCGGTGAACCCCTTCAGGGCGTGGCCTCCCCGGCCGAAGGCCTTGAGCACGCGGATCCCCTGGACGGACTGCTCGACGGTGGTGGCGAGGTCACCGGAGCGCTCCTGGGAGAGGCGCGAGAGGACATGGTACCGGCGGGCGAAGCGGTAGGAGACGACGATGATCGGCACCGCCGCGATCGCGAAGACCAGGGCGAGGCGGGCCGAGGCGCGCACCATGAGGAGCGTGCCGACGGTGATCGTCACCATGTCCGTGACGAGCATGATCATCCCGAAGGCGATCCACCTGCGGATCTGGCTGAGGTCCGACATGGACCGGGAGAGCAGCTGGCCGGAACCTCATGCGTCGTGGAAGGCGACGGGAAGGTGCAGGAGGTGGTCGAACAGACGCACCCGCATGCCCCGCTCGATGTCCGTGGCAGGTGCGACGACCAGGACCCGACGCAGGTAGACCAGGGTCGCCTCGAGGCTTCCCAGGCCGAGGACCAGGGCCGCGGCCGTCACCACCGCCGAGCGGGACGGGTCCTGCTGCAGGCTCGTGTTGATGAGGCGCTGCAGGACCTGGGGGATCATCAGCGCGAGGACGGAGCCGGTGGAGGCGCACAGCAGTCCCCCCCAGGAGGAGGAAGCGGATCGGGTGGAGGATCACGCGCACCCGCCGCAGGGTCTCACCCCAGGTCAGGGACGTGGGGCCGGT
>NZ_CCXH01000099.1 GCF_000820725.1 Actinomyces polynesiensis
TGGGCAGGTCGGCCGGGGTGGGGGCCGAACGGGTGGGCGCCGTGCCGCGGCCAGCAGCGTGGTGGGCGGGCGTCGTGCCGGGGGGCTCCTCGGCCGGGGGGCGGCCGTCGGGGGTGGACCTGGGGGTCAGGGGCATCGGTTGCTTCTCCAAGTGGTGGACCGCAACAGGGTATGCCCACCGTCCCGGTCCGTCCCGGCAGCGGTCCCCGGCGCCCGTACCGTGGACACCGCCCGGGCCCACCGTGGCAGGTCAGTGCAGGTCAGTGCAGGTCAGTGCGGGGGGCGCGGTCCGTGGCGCGGCCCCGGCCGTGTGCTCACTCCCAGGGGTAGGCGACACCCACCTGGGCGCGGACCTCGTCCATGATCTCCATGACCTCGATGGAGTCCTGCCAGGTCATCGCCGGGGACTGGGTGACGCCTGCCGCCAGGCAACGGGCGACTTCGGCGGCCTCGTACTGGAACCCACCCGGGAGCGTCGCGTCCCACTCGACGACGGTCCCGTCCGCAGGTCCGCCCTCGGGGAACGTCCGCAGGCGCAGCACACCCGGCCGGTAGAACTGGACGGGGAGCTCCAGCGCACCCTGCTCGAAGACGACCTCGGCAGCGGTGGCCGAGCGACCGTCGAGGTTGCAGCGCGCCACGCCGATCGCGGAGTCCGAACCGAAGGTCACCGCGTCCGCCGCGTCCACACCGGTGGAGGCGAGGAGCCGTCCGGTGGCGGAGATGACGGGGGGCTTGCCGAGCACCCAGTGGAGGAACGAGATCGGGTAGACCCCGAGGTCGAGGAGCGCACCACCACCGAGCTCGGGCTCGGTCATGCGCGGCACGTCCAGGAGGGACTGTCCGTGGTCGGCCTCCACCGAGACCACGCGCCCGAGCGCCCCGTTCTCCACGACCTGACGGATGACGCGGTAGTGGGGCAGCTGGCGGCTCCACATCGCCTCCATCGCGAACAGGCCGGAGCATGCGGCGAGGTCCAGGACCTCGCGGGCCTCCCGGGCGGAGATCGTGAAGGACTTCTCCACGAGCACGGGCTTCCCGGCCTCGAGCGCGAGGATCGCGTTGCGGGCGTGCATGGGGTGGACGGTGGAGACGTAGACGGCGTCCACATCCGGGTCGCTGACGAGCTCCTCGTAGCTCCCGTGGGCGTGGTCCACGCCGAACTCATCGGCGAAGGCCCTGGCGCGGCCGAGGTCGCGGGCACCGACCGCGACGACGGAGGATCGCGTGTGGAGGGGGACGTCGCGGGCGAAGGTGCGCGCGATGCCGCCGGCCCCGATGATCCCCCAGCGCAGGGCCGGGGCGTCCATGGGATCGGGCAGTTCGACACCGGATGCGACGTCGGCGAGGGCGGGCGGGAGGGCGGGCAGGGAGGAGTGCATCCACGGCGATGTCGTCATGCACAGATTCTGTCACCCCGGAGGGGCCGGCGTCACCACCGGTCTCCTCCGGTGTGCGCGCGCCCCACCGCCGGTCCACTCCCTGTGCCCGTGGGCGGGTCCACCCCGATGACGGAGGAGGGACATGGGGGAGTCCGTCCACGTTGCCGCGGGGTCACGGGCCGTCCCTACAATGGTCCCGCCTGCACCCCCCGGGGGTGGGTCCCATGACACCGGACGATCCCGGCCGCGCGCCGCGACACTGCCACTGAGGAGGGCCCCTTGCTCCCGTCCTCACTGCTCGGTCTGGTCCTGGCCCTGGTGATGTACGCGGTGTCCGTGTCGCCGTCGTTGCTGCCCCGCAGCTGGTGGTGGCACGCCGCGGTCTCCGGGGTGCTCATGGCGGGCGGGTACGCGCTGGGTGTGGTGCTGGAGACCTCCGGCGCGTGGGTCATGCAATGGTCCGGGCTGAGCATCCATGCGACCCCACAGGCCGAGGAGTGGTTCCGGTGGGCCCTGGTCGCCCTCTTCCTCCTCTGGTTCATGCGTGCCGTCGTCATGTCCTTCCTCGCCTCCCGCCGGGCTGCCGGGCTCGTCGAGATGCCCCCGGAGTCGGGTCGCGCCTACGTGCTGGGTCTCGCGGGGTCCCTCGTCCTCGCCTACGTGCTGGTCGGCCTGCTCGGGGCCCTCGCCTGGGTCGGACGGCGCGTGGTCGACCTGCTCGACCGTTGGCTGCCCGAGGTGCTGGCCTGGGTGATCGCCGGCGCAGTGGTCGGGCTGCTCGTCTTCGTCCTGAGCTCGCGGGTCCTCCTGCACGGCATCGTCCGGTTCTTCTCCCGGCATGCCTGGACGATGAACACGCGCACCGCGCGCGGAATCTACCAACCCACCGAACCCGAACGCTCCGGGTCCCCGGCCTCCCCCTCGACCTGGGAGTCGGTGGGTGGACAGGGCCGGGTGTTCCTGGGCCGGGGGCCGCACCGGGCGGACATCGAGGCCGTCACCGGGCGCCCCGCCAAGGAGCCGATCCGCGTGTACTCCGGCATGCCCCGCCACCCCGACGGGCTCCAGGGGTGCGCCGACCTGGTCGTCGAGGAGCTCCACCGCACCGGTGCCTTCGACCGCGCCGTCATCGTGGTGAGCATCGCCACCGGTTCCGGGTGGGTCGACGAGTGGCAGGTCCAGCCGGTGGAGTACCTGACGGGCGGGGACTGTGCCACCGCGTCGATGCAGTACTCCTACGTGCCCTCCTCCATCAACTTCCTCACCGGTCTGGACGTGTCGGTGGAGGCGGCCAGGCTGCTCTACCGAGCGGTCCGCGACGCCATCGACCAGCTGCCCGAGGGGCACCGGCCGGCCCTGTACGTCTCGGGGGAGTCACTGGGGGCCTTCGCCTGCCAGGAGGTCTTCGAGGACCTCGACGAGGTCCTGGCGGGTGTGGCGGGTGCGCTGTGGGTGGGGACGCCCTCGTTCACCCCCCTGCACCGTGAGCTCACCCGCGCCCGGCACCGGGGGAGCCCGGAGGTGGCGCCCGTCTACGACAACGCCCGACACGTCCGCTTCGTCAACGCCCCCCAGGACCTCACCGCCGACGTCTACGGTCGTGAGCTGGGCCCGTGGGGCCACCCGCGCGTCGTCTACGCCCAGCACCCCTCGGACCCGGTCGTGTGGTGCTCGGGGTCGCTGTTCTGGTACCAGCCCGACTGGCTGCGCGAGAAGGCGGGTCGTGACGTGTCCCGGGACATGGAGTTCACGCGGGGGGCGACATTCATCCAGGTGCTGGCGGACCTGCCGGTCGCCGGCACCATCCCCGGCGGCCACGGCCACAGCTACCACGAGGAGTTGGTACCCCTGTGGGAGGGCATCCTCGGCCTCCACGACGACGCACGCCCCGCAGGGCTGCCCGAGGGGTCGTGGGTCGACGGGGACGTGCGTGCCCGCATCGGCCAGGCCATCTCAGCCAACATCGCGATGTCGGACCGCCAGTGAGCTCGTTCCCCTCGACGTGGAGGGTGCGACCGCGGTCAGGTGGTGGGCGGCCTCCTCGGTGCGGGATCCTCCCGGCGCGGAGGAGGAGCCACCGGGATCAGAGGAGGTCGCGCTTCTGCATGACCTTCATGGCGACCCACCCGAAGGGGATGCGCCCGTAGAAGGTCACCAGGCGGTAGACCACGGCGGTCGACAGGGCGACCGACAGCGGGATGCCGGCCACCTGGAGCCCGGCGGTGAGGGCCGCCTCGACCGGACCGATGCCGCCCGGCGAGGGCACGACGGAGCCCAGGGAGTTCGAGGCGAGGTACGTGACCGCCAGGGCCATGAGGTCCAGCCTCCCCCCGAAGGCCGCCAGGGAGGCGGCGAAGGAGCCGATGAAGCCGACGTTCATCAGGAGGTTCCCACCCAGGACCGCGAGGATCCGACGCGGCTGGCCCACCAGCCACAGGACGCGGGGGTAGACCTGCATCCAGGTCGGCTGGACCTTCTCCCAGATCCACGTGCGCAGCCGGGGGGTCGCCACCACGACCGCCACGACGACCACGAGCACGGCCGCCACGGCGAGGATCGCCGTGTAGGGCAGGGACACGCCCAGGGTCGAGCCCGAGGTCAGGAGGATGACGAGCAGGAGCAGGACCGTGGTGAGGAACTGCGAGACCTGCATGAGGGTGACGGTGGTCGCCGCCATGGCGGTGGGCACCTTCTGCTTGTTGAGGAAGCGCAGGTTGAGGGCCGCCGGGCCGATGCCCGCCGGGGCCACGACGGTCACGATGGACGCCGCCACCTGGGCGAGGACCGCGTCCCCGAGCCTGATGCGCTCCGTGGAGAAGGCGACCAGGGGGATCGCCCCGCCCACCCACGTCAGGGAGGCCAGGGCGAAGGCGACGACGATCCAGGCCGGGTTCGCCTCCGTCACCGCGCTGACGATGTCCTGGAAGTTCATGGTGCCCAGGACGACGACCAGCGCCACCATGCCGATGCCGACCATGATGACGGTCCGCGGTGCGAAGCGCTGCAGGTTGAGCATCTGGACGCCCTCGTCGGGCGAGTCGCCCACGATCGCGTCGCGCAGGTCGGAGACGAGGTCGGTGCGCCGCACCGCGGCGTTGACGTCGCTGGGGAGGACCGCGCGCTGGAGCACGGGCGCGCACTCCTGCAGCGTCGCCGTGCCGACCACGCGGCGGGCGGACTCCAGTGCACGCTCCGCCCCGACGCAGGTGGCCAGGAGGACCAGCATCTGTGCGAGGTCGATGCGTCGGTTGAGTTCGGTGGTGGCGACCTCCCCCCGCTCCCAGTCGGTCAGCCAGACGGTCCCCGCCGGATCCAGGACCACGGAGTCGAAACCGAGGTCGCGGTGGGAGATCGAGCGGGAGTGGGCGCGGGCGAGCTGGCGCCAGGCCTGGTCGAGCACGGCGTCGGTGACGACGTCCTCGGGGGCGTCCCGAAGGGTGGTGGTGGGGGGCAGGGCACGGTGGACGACGAGCAGGGAGTCCCCCGCCTGGGCCAGCCCGAGGGGCTCCGGCACGTGGACCCCGGCTCGCATGGCCGATAGGGAGGTCAGCATGGCGCGCTCGGCATTGGCCTTGATGGAGGGGGAGATCCATCGCGAGATCCCACGCAGGCGCAGGTTGTTCCAGACGTCCACCATGGTGCCGGTGAGCTCCCGGCCCGGGTCGACGACGATGATCTCCAGGGGGACCCCGGAGTCGTCCCAGGCCTGGTAGTGGCGTGAGGAGTCGACCTCGGGGCGCCGGGTGACGGTGTACTCGACCAGGTCGACGTCGGTGTCGTACTGGCGCAGCGAGTGCGTGGTGCGGGAGTCGGGGCCGTCCTGCGCGCCCGGGGAGGGTGCCCCCTCGCCGATCGCCCAGGTGCGCAGCGGGTCCTCCTCGGTGTCCAGGTCCGTGCGGACCACCCGTGAGGGGACGATGCCGATGGAGAGCAGGCCCTCGACGATGTCGACCCCCGTGGCGCGTCGGTCCTCGAAACCCAGCACCCACCGGGCCATGGACCCGAAGGCGCGTCCGAAGAGCACGGAGATGAGGGCGCCGGGCAGGGTCATGACCCCGCGGATGACCCCGAGGAAGGTGATGGTCCACAGGCCCCACCACGAGTAGCGCACCGAGCGCATGTTCGAGGACTCGTCCGCCGCGGAGAAGGCCGCGGCCAGGGCCATGATCGCCAGGTTGAGGACGATCGAGCTCTGGCCGTCGGCGGTGATGCGCAGGGGCTGGGTGATCGTCTCGGGGACGTGCTCGAGGACCACGAGCAGCCCCCAGCCGGCCAGTGCGGTGACGGTTCCCGCCATCAGGAACTCCACGATCGAGCTCAGCCGCTTGCGTCGGGCCAGGGAGATGATGATGGCGATCGGGGCGACGAGGACGACCAGGCCCTCGATCAACGTGACGGGCAGCAGGAGCACCTGGCGGATGACGTTGGCGAACACACGCTGCGCACGTCCTCGATGACGCCCTCCGTCGTCGAGTGCGCGTACAGGCCGAAGACCCACACGAGCCCGACGCCCACCGCGGCCAGGGCCGCGTCGATGAGGTCCTCCCGGCGCCGCTGGCGCACCGGGACGCGATCGGCGAAGTAGGCGGGGCGGGTCAGGCGCGGTGGCGGAGGAGCGGCCCCGGCCCCGGCGCCCGTGGCCGTGCCCGAGGTCGTGTCCGTCATGCGAGCAGTCTAGGCGAGGGGCGCCCTCGTGCGGCCCGGGGCCCCCGGCCCGACCGCGCGGTGGGCTCCGCGCGGTCCTGTGCCCGCCACTCCGTCCGGCACCGCTAGTCTGGGGAGCAAGGACTCCTGCCCCCGACGGAAGGTCGACGTGCTCACCCCCCTCATCCTCGCCACGCCACTGGGTGCGTCATGGCTGAACACGGTCATCGGATGGTTCCACGACCCCGAGACCCTGCTCCTGGCAATGGGGCCCTGGGTCCTGTGGGGGACCCTCCTCATCGTCTTCATCGAGTCGGGTGTGCTCTTCCCCGTCCTGCCCGGTGACTCCCTGCTCTTCACAGCGGGTCTGCTCCACGAACGCCTCGGGCTCCACCTGCCCACCCTCATCGGCCTGACCTTCGTCGCCGCCTTCCTCGGGGCACAGGTCGGGTACTGGCTCGGCAGGCGCTACGGAAGACGTCTGTTCAAGGACGATGCGCGGTTCCTGCGCACCGAGCACCTGGACAAGGCCGAGGAGTACTTCACCCGCTACGGGGGCCGCTCCCTCGTCATCGGACGCTTCATCCCCTTCGTGCGCACCTTCATCCCGCTGGCTGCAGGCATTGCGCGCTACCCCTACGGGAAGTTCGTCGCCTACAACTCACTGGGCTCCCTGCTGTGGGGTGTGGGCATCACCTACGCCGGATCCGCACTGGGCGGAGTGCAGTTCGTGCACGACAACCTGTCCGTGCTCATCATGCTCATCGTCCTCGTCTCGTTGGTGCCGATGGTCGTCGAGGTCCTCCTCCAGCGTCGTCGTGCGCGGGCCGAGGCGCTCGCGGCGGACGGGATCGCCGCGGAGGTCGTCGAGGCCGTGGAGGAGTCCGGGACGGGCATCCTCCCCGTCGCGGATCCGGACCTGCCCGGGCGTGCCCCCGCACAGGGGCAACCCGACGGGGCAGAGTAGGGTCAACCCCCACCGGGTCCGCCCGGTGACGTCGTCGAACGAGGTCGGTCACGAATGCTCGCCTGGTGTGCTCTGCTCCCCGTGCTGGTGGCGATGGTCGCCACCGTCGTGCTGCCCGGCTACTTCTGGGTGCGCGCCTCCGTGCGCTCCGCGGTCGTCTCCGCAGCCGTGGCGCCCGCGCTCACCTTCGCCCTGGTGACGATCGTCTCGATCGCCTACCACGCCCTGGGGATCTTCTGGTCGGGGCGCACCGTCCTCCCACTCCTGGCCGTCGTGGCCCTGGTGGGTCTCGTCGTGTTCCGGGTCCGCACCCGTCGCCACCCCCTCGTCGGGGACGTGCTGGGTGATCCGGTCACTGTCAGGCCCCCGTTGCTGGGGGACGCGCCCTCGTCGCGTGCCTACCGGATCCTCCCCCGACGCGCACGCGTGGCGGCCTGGTGCCTCGTGGGCGTGGGGTGGGTCGTCGCGGTGGCCCCCCTCGTCGTGTCGGCGGACCCGGCCGACCCCGTGCAGCAGTGGGACCCCGTCTTCCACCTGAACGGGGTGTGGACCATCCTCCACACCGGTCAGGCCCAGCCCGCGGGCGGGCTCTCCCCCCTCTACGGGGGACGCGCGATCACCTATCCCATCGCCTGGCACGCGTTCACGGCGCTCTTCGCCGTGCCCACCAGCGTCGTGCAGGTCGCCAATGTGACGAGCCTGCTGCTCATGGGCATCTGGGTCGTGGGGTGCACCGCCTTCACCGCCGTGGTGTCGACCTCGCGGGTGGCGGTGCTCGCGGCACCGGTGCTGGCCGGGTGCATGCTCAGCATGCCCGCCGACGCCCTGACCATGTACAGCCAGTGGCCCAACGCCACGGGTGTGGCGCTGCTCCCCGGTACCGCGGCACTCGCGGTGGTCCTCGGCCGCCGCCTCACCCGCTCCACGGTGGGCGGGCTGGGCGGTGCGGTGCGCCACCTGCCCCTGTCGGGGCTGTTCCTCCTCGCGGTGCTCGGGGTCGGCTCGGCCCATCCCTCCGCCGTCTTCGCCCTCCTCGCGGTGCTCGCACCCCCACTCCTGGCGGGGTTGTCACGGATGGTGCGCCGCTCCCTGTGGCTGCGCGAGTCGGGCACTGCGGTCGTGCTGGCCCTGGCCGCAGTCGCGGTGGTGGGGGTCCCGTTGTGGGCACTGACCACCGAGAGGCTGCGCGCCATGGGCCGCTACCCGCGCCACGGGCAGGGCTGGGCGGAGGCGTTCTCCCACTTCCTCACACCCTTCCCGCCGTTCGACAGCACCCCGGGCCTGGCGATGACGGTGACGGTGATCGCCCTGCTCATGGTCGCCGGCGTGTACGCGACGGTGACCGCGGTGCGCTCCTGGGACTCCCTGGCCGCCACTTCCTTCCCCGACTGGCGCCTCCCCGGGGCACCCGTGGATCCCGAGGACCTCGCGGATGGTGGCGACGTCGGCGTCGGTCGTGACGTCGACACCGACGCGGACGCCGTGACGGTCCGGAGCGGCGACACCGACGCGGTGACCGGTGCCGCGGCCGGCACTGCCGTCCCCGGCACTGCCGTC
>NZ_CCXH01000100.1 GCF_000820725.1 Actinomyces polynesiensis
GAGCCCCCGGCCCTGCCCACCGGCGGCGGCGCGGGAGCGGAACCCGCTGCGCCCACCGTGGCGCAGATCCTGGCCGCGGACGCCGGCCGCGACGAGCGTGTGCGCCTGTGGGAGACCCGCCGTGACGAGGTCCGGGGCTCGTTGGGGTCGCGGCCGCTGCTGTGGCCGCTGGCCTCGTTCCTGGTCCTGGCGGGACTGACGTTCCTGGCGTACTCCCCGGACTCGGCGCTGCGGACCTACCTGCTCGCCCCCTGGTACCTCGACCCGCGCCGGATCATGGCCGCCCAGAACATGACGATGGTGCCGCTCGCGGCACTCGGCTTCGAGTTCGTCGTCAACTGGATCCGTTCCCAACGCGTGCGCAGCGCGGACGAGCACCACTCCTCAGGGTCCCTCTGGCGCATCGGGGCGATCCTGGGGACGTGGTTGCTGGCCCTGACCCTGGGCGGCGCGATGGACGCCCGGATCCGCGCGGTGGACTACGTCTACGACGCGGACCACCTGGGCAAGGCGGGGATGGCGACCAGTGCGGAGCTGGCCATGCTGCGGCGCATGCCCGAGACACTGCCCGCAGACGCCCTCGTGCTCGGTGACCCGATCGCGGGAGCGGCCTACACCGAGGTCATCGGGCAGAGGCGCGCGGTGTTCCCGCAGCTCTACGCGGACCTCGCGGACGCGCACGCCCAGGAGGTCCTGGTCCAGAGCTTCAACCAGATCCACACCAACCCCGAGGTGTGCGAGGTGGTGCGCGAGCTCGGCATCACGCACTACTACATGGACCAGGACGGCTGGTACTACTCCTTCAAGCGCTCCGAGCGGTTCCCCGGCCTCTACGACGTGGACGTGAGCCACGGGTTCGAACTGGTCGACGACGGCGGGACCGCCAAGCTCTACAGGATCACCGCCTGCGGCTGAGGGCGGGACCCGACCGCAGTTGCACCGGCCCCCCCGCAGGGGGAGCGCGTCAGGCCGACACGCGATGGGGGGCCGACACGCGATGGGGGCCGGCACGCGATGGGGGACCGGCACGCGGCAGGGACCGGTGCCCTCGTCACGGGGACGGCCGTCCGAGCAGTGGGGAGCGACCGCGGAGCGGAGGCGCCCTCGTTAGTCTGGTGGGATGCACGAACCGACGGCCGCCACGAACCTCCCCGGCCCGCGACCCGCGGGCGACCACGTCCGCATCGCCTTCCTCGGGCCGTTCGGGACCTTCACGGAGCAGGCGGTGTGGCAGGTGGCGCCCGCCGGGGCCGAGCTGATCCCCGTCAACTCCGCCCCCGCCGCGATGGAGCTGGTGCGCAGCGGTGGTGCGGACCGGGCGGTGGTGCCGATCGAGAACTCCATCGAGGGCGGGGTCAACGCCACCCTGGACTCGCTCTCGCGCGGGGCACCCCTCGTCATCGTCTCCGAGATGGTCGTTTCCGTGACCTTCCAGCTCGCCGTGCGCCCCGGGACGCGCGCGGAGGACATCCACAGCATCGGCACGCACCCCCACGCCTGGGCCCAGTGCCGCCAGTGGGTGGAGGAGACCCTCCCCGGAGCACTGCACATGCCCGCCACCTCCACGGCCGCCGCGGCCGAGCTCCTCGCCAGGGGCGACGCCGGTTTCGACGCCGCCCTGTGCAACGCCACCTCGGTGGAGCGCTACGGCCTGGAGGCCCTCTACACCGACGTCGCCGACAACCCCGGGGCCGTCACGCGCTTCGTCATGGTCTCCCCCCCGGGCGCGCTGCCCCCGCCCACCGGCGCGGACAAGACGACGATCCAGGTGGCGCTGCCCCACAACGAGGCCGGCTCGCTGCTGGGCATGCTCGAGCAGTTCAGCGCCCGCGGCGTGGACCTCTCCCGGATCGAGTCACGCCCCTCGGGCGACCACCTGGGCTCCTACACCTTCTCCATCGACATCGTCGGCCACGTCGCCGAGGAACGCGTGCAGGCCGCCCTCGTCGGGTTGCACCGGTTCTCCCCCGACGTGCGCTTCATGGGCTCCTACCCACGTGTGGACGGGGTCCGTGCCCGCATCCTCCCGGGCACCTCCGACGAGGACTTCCGCCTGGGGCGTGCCTGGGTGGCGGGGATCCTCCACGGTGGCGACGGCACCACCCCCTACGAGGGCGACGCGAGCTGGCCGTTGAGGGGTCCGTCGGGGCACTGATCCCGGTGCCCGCGGCATCTGCGGTTGAGTTCACGGGTGTTCCCGGGCCCTGGGGGGTCCGGGAGGGCGGTGAGGTCAACTGTGGATGTCGGGTGGGGCACTGGCGGTTGAGTTCACGGGTGTGCCTGACCCCGTCCACCGCATTCTCAGGGCACCGCGATGTCCAGGGCTGCGCCGTCGACCCGGGCGTGGACCGTCCTGGCCCGACCCAGCGCGTCCCCGTCCACCTGGACCACCTGGGCGCGGTCGACGTGGACGGATGCGGAGGGTGCCTGCCTGAAGGCGATCTGTCCGGTCGAGGCGGGCATGTCCAGGGGGCGCAGCCCGGCCCCCTGGACGATGACCTTGGCAGCCAGGTCGGCCCATCCGATGATGCCGGCCTGGGTGTCCACGGCGATGACGTCGAGGAGTCCGTCATCGGGGTCGGCGTCGGGCGCGAGCACGATGTAGGGGAGTTCCCCACAGTTGGCGAAGAGCACGGTACGGGCGGTGAACTCCGACACCTCGTCATGGTCAGGGGCGGCGGTGCCGCTCCCGTCGGGACCCGGCGGGTCCTCGGGTGCGTCTCCGACGTGCGTGCCGTCGGCGTGCGCGTCGTCCCCCTGTGCGCCGTCCGAGCGCGGGGCGCTGTGCACCGGGGCCCCGTGGCCGGGGGCGCTGTGGTCAGGGGAAGGGGGAGCGGTGCCGGTCCCGGTCGTGGAGGACACCTCCTCGCCGATGGGGTCGTGCAGCACGAGCCGCGAGCGCATGCGCCGCGTGTGCAGGGCGGTGAGTGCGGAGAGCACGTAGGCGGGCCAGCCCACCGTCTTCTTCAGGCGGGGATCGGTCTTCGCCATCGTCTCGCCGTCGAAGCCGAGGCCGGCGATGACCACGTAGGCGTACTCGTCGGGGAGCGGTTCGCGCACCCCATCCGGGAGCGTCCGCACGGAGCCGGCGCCGGCCTCGGCGAGCAGGGCGCCCTCGGCGGGGAGCTCCGAGGCCTCCTCGACGTCCTCGACGCGCAACCAGGCCAGGTCGACGCTGCGGTGGTTCTCCCCGAGTGCGGTGGCGACGGATGCCGCGAGGTCGTCGACGGGGAGTCCGATGTTGCGGGCCAGGAGGTTGCCGGTGCCCACGGGGATGATCCCCATGCGCGCCCCGGAGTGTGCGATGCCCGCGGCCACCGCACGCACCGTCCCGTCCCCCCCGGCCGCGATCACCACGGAGGCGCCGTCCGCCAGGGCCCGGACCGTCTGGCCGGTTCCGGGGTCGTCCGGCGTGGTCTCGCGCCAGTGGAGGTGCTCGATGCCGCGGTGGAGCGCGAGGTCGTCGACCTTGGCGCGGAAGGAGTCCGGGTCCTCGAACTTGGAGGGATTGAACACGACCCAGGGACGAGGGCGACCCCGGCCGGGTGCGTCGGCGGAGGAGGGGTCCAGCAGTGCGCCGTCGCGGGCCGCCATCCGCAGGTCCCGGAAGGTCAGCCACCGCGACAGCGCAGCCGAGGAGACGGCGAGTGCCGCCGCCACGGCGAGCCAGATCAGGGCAACACCAGTCATGTGAGGAGCCTAATCGGGCGCGGTCCGGATCGGGACCGGGGCGGACCCGTCGTCAGGACGTGGTCCCGTCCCGGCGGCTCCGGGGGCGCGACGCGCCGCCGGTCTACCATGGACGCATGATCGATGTGCGCGCCCTGCGAGACGACCCCGAACCTGCCCGTGCCTCACAGAGGGCCCGTGGCGCCGACCCCGACCTCGTCGACCGCATCATCGCCGCCGATGCTGCCCGTCGTGAGGCCCTCCAGACCTTCGAGTCACTGCGGGCCTCCCACAAGGAGGTCTCCCGCTCCGTGGGGAAGGCCTCCAAGGAGGAGCGCCCGGCTGTCCTCGCCCAGGCCAAGGAACTGGCGGAGGAGGTCAAGGCCGCTGAGGCCCGGGCCAATGAGCTGGACGCCGAGGCCGACCGCCTGGCCCGCTCCCTCCCCAACATCATCGCCCCTGGCGTGCCCTCCGGCGGCGAGGACGACTACGTGGTCCTGCGCCACGAGGGGCCCGAGCGGCGCGACTTCGCCGCCGAGGGGTTCGAGCCCCTCGACCACCTCGCCCTGGGCGAGGGCCTGGGCGCCATCGACGTCAAGCGGGGGGCGAAGGTCTCCGGATCGCGGTTCTACTACCTGACGGGGATCGGCGCCCGCTTCGAGCTGGCCCTGCTCACCATGGCCCTCGACCAGGCCGTCGCGGCCGGTTTCACCCCGATGGTCACCCCGACGCTGGTCACCCCCGAGGTGATGGGTGGCACGGGGTTCCTCAATGAGCACTCCGACGAGATCTACTACCTGCCCGCCGACGACCTCTACCTGACGGGGACCTCCGAGGTGGCGCTCGCCGGGTACCACATGGGCGAGATCCTCGACCTGTCCGCCGGTCCGAAGCACTACCTGGGCTGGTCGACCTGCTACCGCCGCGAGGCGGGGGCGGCGGGCAAGGACACGCGCGGCATCATCCGTGTGCACCAGTTCAACAAGGTCGAGATGTTCAGCTACTGCCGCCCCGACGACGCCGAGGCGGAGCACCAGCGCTTCCTCGCCTGGGAGGAGGAGATGCTCGCCAAGGTCGAGCTGCCCTACCGCGTCATCGACACCGCCGCGGGCGACCTGGGCACCTCCGCCGCCCGGAAGTTCGACTGCGAGGCGTGGCTCCCCACCCAGGACCGCTACATGGAGGTCACCTCGACCTCGAACTGCACGACCTTCCAGGCGCGACGGCTGGGGATCCGGGAGCGTCGCGAGGACGGGCAGATGCACCCCGTCGCCACGCTCAACGGCACGCTGGCGACGACACGGTGGATCGTCGCCCTGCTGGAGAACCACCAGCTCCCCGACGGGTCGGTCCGGGTGCCCGAGGCCATGAGGGGTTACCTCGGGGGCCTCGAGGTGATGGAGCAGATCAGGTGAACAGGTGAGCCAACCCCTCCTCACACCCCCGCCCTCGGGCCTGCCCTTCGTCCCCTTCCCCGAGATGGTCGAGGTCGCGCGGCACGAACTCCCCGACGACCTGCCGAGGGACCTCTCGCGGGTCCTCGTCGCCCTGGACGTGGACGGGACGCTGCTGCGACCCGACGGCGCCTCCCCACGTGTGCGCGAGGCGTACCACGACCTCGTCGACGCGGGTGCGACCGTGGTCATCGCGACGGGCCGCGGCGTCAATGCGGTGCGTCCCGTGCTGGGCTACCTGCACGAGGACCGCGGGTGGTCGGTCTGCTCCAACGGGGCCGTCCTCGCCCGCTGGGAACCCCGGGGTGGGACGGACGTGGAGGTCCTCGTCGAACACCGCTTCGATCCCTCCGCGGCGATCAGGTCCCTGGAGTCGAGCGTGCCCGGGATCCTCCTCGGGGTGGAGGTCACGGACCGGGGGTACCTCGTCTCCCAGCCCTTCCCCGTCGGGGAACTCGCCGAGGCCGGCATCGTCTCCCCGGTGCGCGACCTGAGCGCCACCCCCACCCCGAAGCTCATCGGGCGTGCACCCTGGATGGATCGCGACGAGTTCGCGGAGCGGGTGGAGGGCTCGGACCTCGGTGTCCGGCACGAGTACGCCGTGGGGTGGACGTCCTGGGTGGACGTCGGCCCCGAGGGCACGACGAAGGCGACCGGCCTGGCGGAGCTGGCCGCCGAGTTGGGCATTCCCCGGGAGGGGACCGTCTCCGTGGGTGACGGCACGAACGACATCGCCATGTTGCGCTGGGCCCACCACGGGGTCGCCATGGGGGGTGCCACCGAGGAGGTCCGCGCCCACGCCGATGCGGTGACAGGACCGGTGGAACACGACGGTGCCGCCGCCCTCATGCGGGCGATCCTGGAGCGCTGAGGCCCCTCGCCGCGCCCGTCGACAGGGGGCACCGGGGTCGTCCCTCGTTCCGTCGCGGAGGGCTGCCACGATACGCTCGCGCCATGGGATCGACGATCGATGACGTCGCCGCCAGGGCAGGGGTGTCCACCGCGACCGTGTCGCGCGCGCTGCGCGGGCTCTCCAACGTGTCGGACCAGTCCCGTCGGAAGGTCCTCGCCGCCGCCGAGGAACTCGGCTACGTCGTCTCCCCCTCCGCGCAGGCGTTGGCGACCGGGCGCACCGGCATGGTCGCGCTCGTGGTGCCCGACTTCGACGAGTGGTTCCCCTCCAGTGTCCTGGAGGGGGCGCAGCGCCGACTCCAGGCCAAGGGTGTCGCCACAATGGTCCACTCGGTGGAGTACGTGCGCGGGAAGCCGCACTTCTCCATCGACATCGACCCCCTGCGCCGTCGTGTGGACGGTGTCCTCGTCATCTCCCTGCCCCTGGTGGGTGAGGAGATCGAGGACGTGGAGACCCTGGGGGTGCCCGTCGTGGTGGTCGGCAACGCGAACCCGCCACTGGCGTCCGTGATCCTCGACGACGTGGAGGTGGGGGTGATGGCCACCCAGCACCTCCTCGAACTCGGCCACACCGCGATCGGCCACATCACGGGCGCACTGGACGAGATCAGCCCCAACATGCCGGCGGGGGCGCGCATGGAGGGCTGGAGACAGGCGATGCTCGGAGCAGGTGTCGACCCCGAGGTCGACCTGGTCGAGAACTCCTACTTCGACATCTCCGGGGGCCACGACGCCATGATGGAGCTCCTGGACAGGCGCCCCGACATCACCGCCGTGTTCGCCGCCGCCGACTGCATCGCCGTGGGGGCGATGCAGGCCCTGGAGGAGAGGGGTCTGGGGGTGCCCGGCGACATGTCGGTCATCGGTGTCGACGGGGAGTACCCACGGGAGCTCCTGCCGCTGACGACCGTGGTCCAGGATCCCGGTCTCCAGGGCCGCATGGGTGCGGACTCCCTGTTGAGGATGATCGCGGGTGGGGCGGTGTCGGGGACGCAGATGGTCCACGGGATGCTGCGCCCCGGCCACACGACCTCCGTCCCGCGCTGAGATCCGTGGCCTTCCCGGCCTGACCGGGTACCACGGTCCTGCACGGTGGGGGCGGGACCGTCCCGGTGCCCCACCGGCGCTGGCCCGCACTGCGTTACCCAATCGAAACCCGTCCCGCTTGACCCACTCCCTGCAAACGCTTACATTCGGTGGTGCACGTCACGTGATCCGGCGTGACGAGACCAGCACGATGAAGTGATGGAGGCATAATGCGAACGTCCAAGCGCACAGTCGCCGCAACCACGGCGACCCTCGCGGCAGCGGCCATGGTCCTGACGGCGTGCGGTGGGGGTGGTGACCAGTCCGGGGCGAGCGGCTCCGATGGCGGAGCTGCCACGAGTTCCTTCGAGGGAACGGGTCCCTTCACCTACGTCCAGGGCAAGGACAACGGCGGCACGATCCAGCCGATGCTCGACAAGTGGAACGAGGCCCACCCGGACGAGAAGGTCACCATGATCGAGCTCTCGACCGAGGCCGACCAGCAGCGTCAGTCGATGATCAACAACGCCCAGACGAAGTCCGACGCCTACTGCGTGATGTCGGTCGACAACATCTGGGTGCCCGAGTTCGCCGCGCGCGGTTGGATCGACGAGCTCCCCGCCTCGGAGTTCCCGAAGGACAAGTTCCTCGAGGCGGTCTGGGAGACCGGCACCTACCGGGACAAGGTCTTCGCGATCCCGGCCTCCTCCGACGGCGGTCTGCTCTACTACCGCAAGGACATCCTCGCCAAGGCCGGCATCACCGAGGCGCCGACCAGCTGGGAGGACATGGAGGCGGACTGGGAGAAGGTCAAGGCGCTCCCCGAGTACTCCAGCATCGGCGGGTATGCGGGCCAGTTCTACAAGTACGAGGGCTTCACGGTCAACGTCTCCGAGGCGATCAACACCAGCGGCGGCGTGATCCTCGACAGTGACCTCAAGCCCGCGGCCGCCTCCGCCGAGTCCGAGGCCGGGCTCCAGCGCCTGGTCGACGGCTTCAAGTCCGGGTTCATCCCCCAGGAGGCCCTGACCTACAAGGAGGAGGAAGGGCGTGCCGCCTTCGAGGCGGGGCGCATCATCTTCTACCGCAACTGGCCCTACCAGTACTCCCTGACCCAGAAGGCCATCGGTGACGACGCCTTCGGCTTCACCTCCCTCCCCTCTGTGGACGGCAAGCCCGGCGTGTCCTCCCTGGGTGGTCACAACCTGGGCATCTCCAGCTACTGCAAGAACAAGGCCAGCGCCCTGGAGTTCGTCAAGTGGTACACGGACGGAGAGCAGCAGCAGACCCAGCTGAAGGAGGCCTCCCTCGCCCCCGTGTGGACCGAGCTCTACGAGGACGAGACGAACATCAAGGACTTCCCGTACCTGCCGGCGCTGGAGGAGTCCATCAAGAACGCGGTCCCGCGTCCACGGGCCGTTCAGTACGGCGACACGACCGCGGCCATCCAGGACTCGCTGTGGCCGACCCTCCAGGGGCAGGTCACGCCTGCGGATGCCCTGAAGGACCTGGACGAGAAGCTCGCAGCCCTGGGCACCGGCAGCTGAGGCCGTCGGCCCGAGGATCCTCAGTGGGAGGGGGTCCCGGTCCGGGTGCAGCACCCGGACCGGGACCCCGCCCTCCGGGCGACTGAAAGGAAGCGAGTGTCGTGTCAACCGCACCTGCCGTGGCGGCCCTGAAGCCGCACGAACGGCACGGGTTCTCCAAACGTGTGAGCCAGGAACGCCGGACCGGCGTGCTCCTGGTCCTCCCCACGGTCCTGGTGATCGTGGTCGTCATCGTCTTTCCCATCATCATGGCGGTCAGGGACTCCTTCTTCGGGGTCGCCGGCATGGACGAGGAGGGCTTCTACTCCGACACCGCGCCGTTCGTCGGACTGGCCAACTATGCGACCATCTTCACCGCCAACGGCGCCCGGTTCTGGAATGCCGCCTGGAACACGACCCTCTTCGGAGTGGTGACGGTGGTCCTGGAGACGTTCCTGGGCGTGATCATGGCGTTGATCATGCACAAGGCCATGCGTGGGCGTGGCATCGTGCGTGCCGCCATCCTCATTCCCTGGGCCGTGCCCACCGCGGTGTCCGCAGTCCTGTGGAAGTGGATCTTCGACGCCCACGGCGCCGCCAACGCGCTGCTCGGCACGCAGATCCTCTGGTCCACCGGCGACTGGTCCGCGAAGTTCGCCGTCATCATCGCCGACGTCTGGAAGACGGCGCCCTTCATCGGGCTCCTCACCCTGGCGGGCCTCCAGGTGATCCCCGACGAGGTCTACGAGGCGGCCAAGATCGACGGGGCCGGGGTGTGGCAGCGCTTCACCCGCATCACCCTCCCCCTGGTCAAGCCCGCCCTGGTCGTCGCCGTCCTCTTCCGCGCCCTGGACGCGCTGAGGATGTACGACCTGCCCTACATCCTCATCGGCGCCCGCAAGCCCTCGGTGGAGACGCTCTCGATGCTCGTCCAGGACGAGGCCTCGAACGTCAGGTACGGGTCGGCGGCGGCCTACGCGATCATCCTCTTCCTCTACATCTTCATCATCGCCTTCGCCTTCATCAGGCTCCTCGGCGCCGATGTCATCGGCTCGGGGGACGACGGAGGGAACAGGAAGCTGAGGATCTTCCGACGGCGCAGGAAGCGCCCCACCGGGCACGAGGGCGAGGACGGTCCGGCCTCACCCGGAGAGGTCCTGGCAGCGGAGAAGGCACTGGCGCAGGACATCGCCGGCAGTGAAGGAGCGCGGTCATGAGCACGAAGGCGGAGTCCCCCAAGCGCATCATCCTGGGCAATGTGGGCTCGGTGCTCGGCATCGGCCTCATCCTCGTCTACTGCCTGGCCCCGTTCTACTGGATGCTCGTCTCCTCCCTGAGACGTCCCCAGGACATCTTCCAGACCAGTTGGTGGCCGACGGTCGTCTCCTTCGAGAACTTCGCGTCGGTGTTCGACCCGGGCCGCCAGTTCGGCCAGGCGCTCATCAACTCCGCGATCGTGTCACTGGTGACCACCGTGATCTCCCTGGTCGTGGCGACCTTCGCCGCCTACGCCCTGGCCCGCCTCGAGTTCCCCGGCAAGGGGGTCCTGCTCACGCTGGTCGTGGCGACCTCGATGTTCCCCCTGGTGGCGATCATCGTCCCGCTGCTGCGGTTGTTCACCGACTGGAACTGGATCAACACCTACCAGGCGCTCATCGTCCCCTACCTGTCCTTCGCCCTGCCGCTGGCGGTGTGGAACCTCAACACCTTCTTCCGCCAGATGCCCCGCGAACTCGAACAGGCGGCGATGGTCGACGGGTGCACACCGTGGCAGGCGTTCCGCAAGATCATCCTGCCCCTGGCGGCACCGGGCATCTTCACCACGGCGATCATCGTGTTCATCAACGCGTGGAACGAGTTCCTCATCGCGTCCACCATGGTCAACAACCCGAGGATGCAGACCGCGCCCGTGGCACTGTCGAAGTTCGGTGGGGCCTCGCAGTTCGAGACCCCCTACGGGTCCCAGATGGCGGCGGGCATCGTCGTCACGATCCCACTGATCCTCCTCGTGCTCTTCTTCCAGAGGCGCATCGTCGCCGGCCTGGCCGCCGGCGGCGTCAAGTCCTGAGGTCCCGGGGACCTGCACCCGCGGGTCCGGGGCCGGGTCCGGCGACCCGGCCCCGGTGTCCGCGGGGACGGGGGCGCCCTCGTCCGCCCCGACACCGGGAGGACGGTGCCCGCCCTCGTCGGTCCCCGGACGCGGCCCCGCCGGGTCCCGACGCCTGGCCGGGCTCGACATCCCCTCCCGGGGCCGGCCCCCACCCCCGTTCGCCGGGGACACCGAAACCCACCACACCCGATCCCGATCACGGAAGGCGCGTCACCCACCCATGAGCGAAACCCCCGGCATCCCCACCACGGAACCCGTCACCGGACCCAATGCGGCGTCCGACTGGTGGCGGAGGGCGGTGATCTACCAGATCTACCCACGGTCCTTCGCCGACGGCAACGGCGACGGCATCGGTGACCTCCGAGGCGTGCTCGACCACCTCGACCACCTCCACGAGCTCGGGGTGGACGCCCTCTGGTTCTCCCCCTTCTACCCCTCACCCCAGTGGGACAACGGCTACGACGTGTCCGACTACTTCGACATCAACCCCGAGTACGGCACCCTGGAGGAGTTCGACGAGCTCCTCTCGCGGGCGCACGGGCTGGGGATGCGGATCATCATCGACGTCGTCCCCAACCACACCTCCTCCGACCACGCGTGGTTCCGCGCGGCCCTGGCGGCGGGACCGGGGTCGCCCGAGCGCGAGCGCTTCGTCTTCCGCCAGAGCGGTGAGGTGCCCCCCAACAACTGGGGATCGATGTTCGGCGGGCCCGCCTGGACCCGGGTGGAGGAGGTCACGGGTCGACCCGAGGACCACGGGTGGTGGTACCTCCACATCTTCGACGTGCACCAGCCGGACCTGAACTGGGACAACGCCGACGTCCACGCGGAGTTCCGACGCTACTTCCGCTTCTGGCTGGACCGGGGCGTCGACGGATTCCGCGTCGACGTGGCCCACGGCCTGGTCAAGGCGCCGGGGCTGCCCGACGACGAGATCGGGCCCGACCGGTTCTCCTACGTCGCGCCCGGGGGCAGGGGACAGGTCGAGAAGGCCCCCGACTCCGGCCCGTACTTTGACCAGGACGGCGTCCACGACATCTACCGCGAGTGGCGGCGCGTGTTCGACGAGTACGGCCGCGACCGGATGCTCGTCGCCGAGGCCTGGGTCGACGACCCCGACCGCATCGCCGCCTACGTGCGCTCCGACGAGATGAGCCAGGCCTTCAACTTCGACGTCCTCAAGTGCGGGTGGGAGGCCATCCAGCTGCGCTGGACCATCGCGCGGACGCTGGCGTCCAACGCGTCGGTGGGGGCGGTCAACACCTGGGTGCTCTCCAACCACGACGTGGTGCGCCATGCCACCCGGCTCGGCTACCCGTTCGGGGCGCTGACGACGAACGGGATCGGCGTGACCGACCCCCAGCCCGACGAGGAGACCGGCCGACGGCGGGCCCTCGCGATGACCTCCTTCCTCATGGGGCTGCCCGGGTCCATGTACGTGTACAACGGCGAGGAGCTCGGCCTCCCCGAGGCCACCACCCTGCCCGACTCCGCACGCAGGGACCCGACGTGGGAGCGTTCGGGGCACCGGGTGCGGGGACGCGACGGGTGCCGCGTCCCCCTGCCCTGGGTGGCGGACGCCCCCCACTTCGGCTTCGGCGCGGGTGAGGAGCCGTGGCTGCCCCAGCCTGCCGACTGGGGACGCTTCGCCGTCGACACGGAGCTGGCCGATCCCGGGTCGCCGCTGCACGAGTACCGCCGCACCATCGCCCTCAGGAGGGAGCTCGAGCTCCCGGCGGGCACGCTGACCTGGGTCGATGCCCACCAGGACCTCGTCGTCGCCCGCAACGGTGACGTCGTGGTCGCGCTCAACACCGGTGTCACGCCGCTGCGGGTGCCGGTGCGGGGGCGGGTCGTCCTGCTCTCGGGTGCCGTCGAGCTGCCCGCATCCGTGGTGGAGGCCGCGGCGCGGGGCGAGTTCGACCTCGAGCCGAACCGCGCGGCGTGGATCGTCGTCGATGAGGGCGGGGCCGTGGTGCGG
>NZ_CCXH01000101.1 GCF_000820725.1 Actinomyces polynesiensis
GGGATCCCGCAGGGGGTCGGCCGGGTGGGGGCACGGGGCGTGCGCGCCCCCACCCGGCGCCTGCGCCGTCAGGTCGCGCACGGGCGGGGCACCGGGAGACCGGTGTCCCGCCCGCCGGCGTGCAGGACGGACGCCGGTCCGGGTAGCCTCACGCTCGTGCCCCACATCCACACCTCCCCCGGTCAGCACGACCTCACCTGCAGCGCCTACATCGTCCGCACGGACCTGGGTGTGCCGCGTGTGCTCGTGCACCGGCACAGGAGACTGGGGCGCCTCATGCAGGTCGGTGGGCACGTCGAGCTCTCCGAGACACCGTGGTCGGCCCTGGCCCACGAGGTGGTGGAGGAGTCGGGTTACGACCTCGACCAGCTCGCCGTGCTCCAGGTGGTGCCCCTGGACATCGAGGCCCACGGCGCGGTCCGCCACCCCACGCCGTTCCAGGTCAACACGCACAGACTGCCCGGGGACCACCTCCACACCGACCTGGGCTACGCCTTCGTCACGGACCAGGCTCCCCGCCACGCGACCGGCGAGGGTGAGAGCCGGGAGCTGTCCTGGCCCACCCTCGAGGAGCTGTGGGCCGAGGTGGGGCCCGGTGGCGCGCTGGCCGATGTCGCGGAGTTCTACACCGCAGTGGTCGAGCAGCTCCTCCCGGTCGCGGTGGCGCTGCCCGCGGACTCCTTCAGCCTGGAGGACCCGGAGCGACTGTCGGACTGACGGTCCGGCTCTGCCGGTCCGAGGAGTCACCGCCGGTCCGGAAGTCACCGTCCGGGCGGGGAGCCGACGACGGAGCGTGGCGCGGGTCACAGTCACCGGTGTCCGATGCCGTCACGGGAAGTGGGACTTGAGTCCTAGTATCGGTGGGCAACGGCCGTCCCATGATGACAAGGAAGTGATCGTATGGCCGACACGATGCTCGCTGAACGGTTCCACTCGGACACGGGGGAGGTGACCGTCGAGGAGGTCCCCGTCCCCGAGCCCGGGCCCGGACAGGTGCGGATCAAGGTGGCGTACTGCGGGATCTGCCACTCCGACCTGTCGCTGATCAGCGGCCATTTCCCGGCACAGCTGCCGGTGGTGACGCAGGGCCACGAGGCCGCCGGGGTGATCGACGCCCTCGGTGCCGGGGTGTCGGGGTGGGAGGTCGGCGACCGGGTCATCCCCTCGGCCGGCCGACCCTGCCTGGTGTGCCGCCGCTGCCGGCGGGGGGACTTCACGAACTGTCTGGACCTCCACCTCATGGCCTTCGCCTACGACGGGGCCTGGGCGCAGTACACCATCGCCCAGGCGATGGGCCTGACGCGGATCCCCGACGAGGTCGACATGAAGCAGGCCGCGATCCTCGCCGACGCCGTGTCCACCCCCTTCGGCGCCGTGGTCCGCACGGGGAAGGTCCATCCCGGCAATGCGGTCGGCGTGTGGGGCCTGGGCGGTGTCGGCACCCACATCATCCAGCTCGCGCGGCTGGCCGGTGCCGTCCCCCTGATCGGGTTCGACATCGACGACTACGCCCTGGAGCGGGCCCTGAGACTCGGGGCGGACCACGTCTTCCGCAGCGACGACCCGAACCTGGTCGACGAGGTCACCAGGGCCACGGGCGGTCGCATGATCGACGTCGCCTTCGACGCCGTCGGCATCCAGCCCACGCTGCGCCAGGCCGTGTCCGTCCTCGACAACCACGGCAAGGTCGTCACGGTCGGCATGTCGGTCCAGGACATGAACCTGGGGACCTTCCTGGAGTTCAACCTGAAGTCCAAGCAGGTGCTCGGCCACATCGGCTACCAGAACCAGGACATCGGGATGCTCGCCGAGATGCTGAAGTACGGGCGTCTCGACCTGCACGAGTCGGTCACGGAGGTCGTGCCCCTCACCGACATCGCCACCGGGATCGAGCACCTGGAGAAGAAGGTCGGCAACCCGATCCGCATCCTCGTGGACCCCTGGGCCTGAGATCCCGGTCCGGTCGGGTGCCACCGGGGTGGGGTCGACGACGGTGTCGGTCCCACCCCGGAGGCATCCCGCAGGCATCGCGCCGGCACCCCGCAGGTCCGAGACCCCGCAGGTTCAGGGGCGGAGCCCCGCCATCCACCGGTCCACCTCCCGCTGCGACCGCAGCCTGATGACGTGCAGGTCCGGACGGACCGTCGCCACCTCCGGGATGCGACCGCGCAGGGTGTGGCGGTGCGCCCAGGCCCAGCGCACGATGTGGTCGCGGTCGGTGAGGAAGGTCCACAGGGGCGGCTCGGTGTTGCCGTTCCACAACTCCGTGCGGCGCAGGCGCCTGACCACCGTCCGGCGCACGACGCGCCACATGGTGACGCGCACCGGCAGGTCGAGCCACACCAGCGTGTCTGCCCGGTCCGCGATGCGCTCCCGTACCACCCGGTACTGCCACTCGATGACCCACTCCGGGCCGGAGACCACCGCCTCCACGTCCGCCACGAAGCTCGGACGGGGCTGCCAGCCCGGCCCGTGGAAGAGGGCGTCGATCTCCGTCATCGGGAGGCCCAGGCGTGCCCCGATCGAACGGGAGAGGGTCGTCTTGCCGGTGCCCGAGGTCCCGGCGACCGTCACGCGCCGGGGATGCCAGTCCACGGGGTCGAGGGGCCCGAGGAAGTGGGCACCCACGCTCCCGGACCGGTCCTCCGTCGGGAGTGGACTGGCGGTCCGGGGATGAGCGGTCGTCCCCGGGTGACCTGTCGGCACGGGCTGGACGGGTGTCCGCAACCGGTCCTCCGTCGCGTGCCGGTCGGGGTGGTGACCTCCGCCGGACGGTGACCTCACCGCGACGTCACCGCGCCACCACACCGATCATGTCCCCGCCGAGACCCAGCAGGGCGCGCACGTTGTGGGCGATCCTCTCCTCGACGCCCACCGGCCGCCCACCCGCCGCGTGAGGGGTGATGAGCAGGTGCGGGGCGTCCCACAGGGGCGAGTCCGCCGGGAGTGGTTCGACCTCGGTGACGTCGAGTGCCGCCGCACCGATCCTTCCCTCGCGCAGCGCCTCGACCAGGGCCACCTCGTCGACCGTGCTGCCACGGCCGACGTTGACGACCTGGGTGTGGTCGGGCAGGAGGTCCAGCACCCGGGCGTCCAGGGCGTGGTGGGTGTCGGGGTGTGAGGGGAGGACCATGACGAGGACGTCCGCCGCGCGCAGCGCGGCGTCGGCCTCGTCCACCGCCACGACGGGGAACCCGGCGCGCTCGCCGGAGGAGTGGGCGATGCCGGTGACGTGGGCGCCGAGCGCCGCGAAGCGCTGAGCCGCCACCTGGCCGATCGCCCCGAAGCCCCACACGACCACGTTCGACTCCCACAGGGTGGTGACCCTGTCGGCGGGGTGCAGCGGCTGGATCCCGCCGAGGGTGGAGTCCCAGCGGTGCGCGGCCTGGGCGGTGAGGCAGTCGGGGATCCGCCGCAGGTTCGCGAGGGCGAGGGCGAGGGCGTGTTCGGCGACCGTGTCGTCGTGGAAGTGCTCCCCGTTGGTGATGACGATGTCACGGGGGAGGTCCAGGGCCAGGATCCTGTCGGGGCCGGCGGCAAGAGTCTGGATCCAGCGCAGGTGCGGCAGGTCGGCGAAGAAGACGCGGAGGTCGGGGTACTGCCCCCACAGGACGACCGCCTCGGCATCGCGGTGCTCGGCGGGGACGCGCTGGCGCTCGTCGAAGGGGACCGCCACGACACCCTCGGGCAGGTCCAGGGGCCCGAGTCGGGTCATCTCGGTGACCAGGATCTTCATGTCGTCCTCCACATCAGGTCGTCGTGGAGCCATTGTCCTCCACGGGCGGTTCCACCACCTCAGGGGTGACGGTCCCCCGTGCCCGTGCCCGTGCCCGAGGTGGTCGACGACGGGCGCACCGGGATCATCGTCGACGAGGTCTCCGACCTGCCCGCCGCCATCGCCCGCGCGGAGGATCTCGACCCCCGTGCGTGCCGCGCGTGGGTCCGCGAGCACTTCGACCTGCCCGTGATGGCACGCGGCTACGAGAGCGTCTACCGCTCCCTCATCGCCCGCAGCCGTGGCGACCGCCCGGGTGGCCCGTCCCGGTACCGCACTGGCGACGCAGCCAGTCGGGCCCAGCTCCACCGCGTCGCCTGAGGCCCCTCAGGCGGGGTCCGCCGGGGTGCCGGTGTCCTCCAGGCGCTCCCTCAGCCACTGGACCTGCCTCAGCCACTGGTGACCCTGGCCGCCCTCGTGGTCGTTGAAGGGGTGGACGACGATCTCCGCCTCCCCTCCCCAGCGGTTGCGCGCGGCGAAGACGGTGGAGGGCGGGCAGGTGGCGTCCATGAGCGCGGTGGAGAAGAGGGCGGGGGCCGTCGCCCGCGCGGCGAGGAGGGCCCCGTCGAAGTAGGAGAGTGTCGAGAAGACCGCCGACTCCCGTCCCCGCATCACCGACAGGTACCGGGCGATCTCCCCGTAGGGGTCACCGCCGGTCAGGCCCACGGCCCTGCGGAAGTGGCAGAGGAAGGGCACGTCCGGCATGGCCGCGACCACCCGGTGGTTGAGCGCGGCGGCGGCGATCGTGAGCCCGCCGCCCTGGCTGATGCCCTGGACCGCGATGCGCGCCGGGTCCACCCAGGGCAGGGCGGCGGCGGCCTCGACCGCGTGGTGGGCGTCGACGTAGACGCGGCGGTAGTAGTAGGTCTCGGGGGACTCGATGCCTCGGGTCATGAACCCGGGCGTGGAGGTGCCGGTGCCGTGGGGGTCTGCGGTCGCCCCACCGTCCCCCCAGGAGGCCCCCTGACCGCGGGTGTCCATGAGCAGGTGGACGAATCCCGCGCTGGCCCACTGCAGGCGGTCCCCGGGAAGTCCCCGGCCCCCGCCGTACCCGAGGAACTCCACGACGGCCGGCAGTGGGCCGCTGGCACCAGCGGGACGCGTCACCCACGCGTGGATGGGGTCACCCGCGAAGCCGGGGAAGGTGAGGTCGTGGACGTCGACCGTGGTCAGTGGCGTGTCCACCGGGACGCACCGCATGGCCGCGGGGTCGAAGGGGTGCTCCGCCAGGGTCCGGGACCAGAACCCGTCGAGGTCGGCGGGCTCGGGGATGTCGGGGGAGTAGGTCTCCAGCTCGTCGGGGTCGAGGTCGTAGCGCTGCACCGCGGGTCCTTCCGTGCACGGGGGTGACGGGGACGAGCATATGCCGACGCCTCCCCCTCAGTTGCGCCGTGACTCCCACGCCCCGATGCCACCCGCGATCGCGGCGAAGACGAGGGCACCCAGGGGCCAGATCAGCCAGGAGCGGTCCCACGCATTCCCGAGGAAGCTCCACGCCAGGAAGACCGCCGTCAGCAGTGGCCAGTAGGCGGCGGCGAAGGCGCCGACCAGGCGGGACCTGCGCTGTTCGGGGTGACCGGACGGGAGGTCGCCCTCGTCGGTGAGGACCTCGGCGACCGAGTGCGCCCATGACGCGGGCAGCAGGACGAGCAGGCCCAGCGCCACCATGACGAGGGTGAGGCCCACCCCGATCCCGGGTGCCGCGTCCGCCCATGCCGCACTGTGGTCGGAGATGAGCCCTCCCGCGATGGTCGGGACCGCGCAGAGGATCCACAGGGCCACGGCAACCATGAGGGCGGTGGTGCGTCGGGGCTCCGACGCTGCGCGCAGCTGCTGCGCCCACGCCGAGACCGCTGGGTCGCGGGTGAACTCGCCCTCACTGAGGCGTTCGAAGGGGGCCAGCTCCTGGTTGCGTCGGATCAACAGGGACACGCCGGCGACGACGAGGAGCAGGAGCACCCCGATCCCGGTCCCCGTCACCAGGGTGTCGTCCATGCGGAGCAGGGGACTCCCCGACATCGTGGACAGCACGACCAGGACGACGGGGCTGATGACGAAGAGGGCGACGGCGCAGGCCAGCGACCAGCGGGTGCGGTGGCGGGCGTCGGCGAAGGCCTGTGCCTCCTCCAGGGTGACGACGGGGTGGACGGGTGTGGGAGGGGATGCCGGGGCCTGCGGGCCGGCGGGCGTGCCGGGTGTCGCTCCCGTCGGCGTGCCCGTCGGCGTGCCCGTTCCCCCCGGGGCCGGGGAGTCGGTCCGGTACGGCGCTGCCGGGGAGTCCGGGCGGTGGGGGGTGCCGACGGGTCCCGAGCCGTCCGGGACCCCGGTGGCGCCCGGCGTGGGACCTGAGCGCAGGTCCGAGGAGATCCCGAGGACGGGGGCGAGCTCGTCGAGGTTGCCGAACTCGGTGATCACCTGGCCCACGGCCTCGTTGTGGGAACGGCCCTGGGCGAGCAGCTCGGAGTACTTGTCCTCCATCATGGCGCGCAGTTCCGCCTTGGCCTCCTCCAGACGGGGCGTGGCCGGGTAGGGGGAGAACATGGTCTCGAGGTAGGCGACGATGACGTCCATCAGAGGATTCCTTTCACGAAGCGGTCGACGACGGACTTCGTCGCCGCCCACTCCTCGCACTTCTCGACGAGGGCGGACGAGCCCGCTGGGGTGAGGCGGTAGTAGGTGCGCGGCTTGCCCGAGGGCGAGAGACCCGGATAGGACTCGACCAGGCCGGAGGCCTCGAGGCGCTTGACGGCTGAGTAGAGCGTGGTCTGCTTGATCGTGTACTCGCCCTCAGAGACCTCGGAGATGGTGTGGGCGAGCTCGTAGGCGTAGGAGGGGGCCCCGCGCAGGATCGAGAGGATCATGACGTCCACGTAGCCACGGATGGCGTCGGCGCTGATCATCCAGTCCTCCCCCCGTGTCGCGGGCCCGGTCGGTCCGCTCGTGGTCGATCTCCGGTACGACCAGCGTACTACGTCTGACGTACTACGGCGAGCGTGACTGCCATCGCGCGCCGTCCACGGACCCGGTGGCCCACCTGCTCGGCACGTCCCCCGCCACGGTCGCGGTAGTCTGGCGGCCATGGGTAAAGCCAGCCG
>NZ_CCXH01000102.1 GCF_000820725.1 Actinomyces polynesiensis
GCCAACCGTGCCGCCCCCCGGGCCCCGATCCCCTTCGTGGACCGCCCCTACGAGGGTCTCGCCGCCGAGGTCGAGCTGGTCGCGATGCGCGAGATCATCCCCTGCGCCCTCATGACCGCGCGCACCGCCGCCGCCCACGGGGGCGTGGAGTTCGACTTCGTCACCCTGCTCCCCGACGGGCATCCCGCGATGGTGCGTCCCGACGGGCGCATCCTCGTCGGGCTGCAGACCCGCTTCCACTCCGGGGACCTCTCCCACGACGCGGCCGGTGCACTGCTGGCCGCCCTCGCGCGCGCCGACGAGGGCGGGGAGGGCACCGTCGCCTTCGACGTGCGGGACCCCCGCCCCCCGCCTCCAGGACGTCCTCGACGACACGGTCGTCCCGGAGATGGAGATCCGGGAGGACTTCGGCTACTGGTTCGACCCGACCTCCGAGCTCACCCGCGAGATGGAGCAGGCCCTGGAGCAGAACCGTGCCGACGTCGTCCCCACCGCCGCCGTGCCCGGCGTGCCCGGGATGTACTGGTGCCGCATGAACCGCACGTTCGTCCGCTACGTCACCGACGTCGACGAGTCGAAGCTGTTCACCGCGCTCGCCCGCCTCCAGGCCGCGGGCCGCGCCCGCATGGGGGAGGGGTCGAAGTTCGTCGGGGCGTTCCGTGCGTGCGGCATCGCGATCCCCGTCTTCGAGGTGTCCGACGAGGTCGGCCCCGAGGAGGTCGCGTCCGATGCGAAGGCCCTCGCGGAGGCGTTGGCGTCCGCCCTGGAGGACACCTCGGCGCTCACCCCGGAGGAGCGGCGCGCCCGCGAGGGACTCGTCTCCCGGCAGGTCACCATCCGCTGAGACGCGTCCCGCACGGCGGGCAAAGGACCGGTAATCTTGGGGGCGTGAATCAGTCCGGCGTCGATGGCGCGCGTCGCGGCGTCAGCACCGCCCCGCAGCGGGTGGCAGCCATCATCTGCGCCCACAACGCCGGGCTCGACATCGCCTCCACCGTCCGCTCCTGCCGGGCCATCCCCGGGGTCGACCTGCTCGTCGTCGTCGACGACGGGTCCGACGACGACACCGGGCGCAACGCCCGCCTGGCCGGAGCCGTCGTGGTCCGCCACTCCGTGCCCCGGGGACGTGCCTCCGCCCTGGAGACCGGGGTCAAGGTGGTGGCCATGCGTGACCGGGCCGACTGGCCGCCCCGCCTGCTCCTGCTCCTCTCCGCCGACCTCGGCGAGTCCGCGGTGGAGGCCTCGGCCCTGGTCGAGGCCGTGATGACGGGTATGGCGGACTGCGCCTGTGCCGCACCCCCCGCCACCGATCCCTCCGTGGGCCGCAGCCTGGCGGAGAACTTCGCGCGCTCCTCGATCCGGTCGGCGACCGGGTGGGAGCCCCAGGCGCCCCTGTCGGAGGAACGCTGCCTGACGCGGGAGGCGCTCAACGCCGCGATCCCCTTCTCCACCGGGTACGGCATCGAGGTCGGCATGACCATCGACCTCCTGGTGGACGGCTTCACCTTGGTGGAGGTCCCCTGCACCTTCGTCCACCTCGGCTCCGACCGCACGCTCGGCTCCCTCAACCGCACCGCCCAGTACCGCGACACCGCCCTGGCGATCCTGCACCGGCGCCTGCGCCGGGTCCGCCTGCCCGCAGCCGTGCGCCGGGAGGCCGCACGCCACTAGAGGGTCGGCAGTCCCTATCCCGGGCCGGGCGCCCGCGGCGCGGGATCCAGTGGGGTGGGTGTCGCGGACGAGGGCGGGTCGACTCCGGCGAGGTCATGACGCCCGGACAGGGGGACCCGGACACGGCGGCGTCCGGCCTGGTCGTGGGCAGTGACGGCCTGGCGCGGCCCGTGTGGGCGGCGAGTGACCCCCTGCTGCGGGAGTACTACGACACCGAGTGGGGCATGCCGGTGCGCGACGAGCGCGGGGTGTTCGAACGCCTGAGTCTGGAGGCATTCCAGTCGGGTCTGTCCTGGGTGACGATCCTGCGCAAGAGACCTGCCTTCCGGGAGGCCTTCGCCGACTTCGACGCCGAGAGTGTCGCCGCCTTCGGGGAGGCCGATGTCGAGCGCCTCATGTCGGATGCGCGCATCGTGCGCAACCGCGCGAAGATCACCGCGACCCTCGTGAACGCGCGGGCGACGGTGGCGTTGCGGGAGGGGGGTGGTCTGGTGGAGCTGGTGTGGTCCCACCGCCCGGAGGGGACACCACGGCCGCGGACGCTGGCGGAGGTGCCCACGCGGTCCCCGGAGTCGGTGGCCCTGGCGCGTGACCTCAAGGCCCACGGGTTCCGGTTCGTGGGGCCGACGACGGCATTCGCCCTGATGGAGGCCATCGGGATCGTCGACACGCACCTGGTCGGGTCCCACCGCCGCGCCACCTCCGGCGTCTGGCCCTCCTGACCCCCTCGCCGAAGTCCGCTCTGTTTGGACCTCGAAGTCCGCTCTGTTCGGAGGTCGAGGTCCGCCCTGTTCCTGGCTCGAGGACCGCTCAGTTCTTGGCTCGAGGTCCGCTCCGATCTGGGTGCAGGGCGGGTCCCGGGTCTCGTCGGCCCTACCGAGGAGTCGGCAGTGCACGGAAGCGCGCGCGGAGCTCTGCTCTGTCCTGCGGTGTGAGCTGCCCCGACCTGATCCCACGCACCGCGCACTCCAGCCCGGTGAACAGCTGGAGGCACGCGCCGGGATCGAGCTGGTCCCGGATCCGGACGAAGGCTTCCGGGGCGCCGACCTCACGCAGGGTGTCGGCGTCCGAGATGCCGACCGCGACCAGCTGGCTCGCGGTCACGGTGCCGATCTCCGGCAGGCCAGTGAGGTCGCTCAACGTTCTGCCTCCGGCGCCGACCCTGCCGCCTTCGCATTGACGAGTCCCATGTGCGCCTCGGCCGTGCGGGGGAGGCGACGACCCAGCTGTGTGAACCCGGAACTGACCTTCATCGTGTGTTCCTCTGCTCGCGGTGGATGGGCGGGTGGGCGGATGATCGGTTCCTGGCTCTTGGCTGCCGGCCAATGCGTGTGACGCTCGGAGCGTCCCTTCCGGCAGCGGCCCGCGGATCGCCCGTGGACCAGTGTGTCCCGCCAGGTCGGAAGAGTCGACGAGCGGAGCGCTGCCAAGCATGTCACGTCCGGCGTTGGTCTCGGGAGGCGCTGACGCAGAGGCGGCCAGGGACGCGACGAGGCCCCGGGCCGGGCGGAGAACGCAGGCCGGGTGCGCGACGCACACGACCCGCGCCAGGCTCAACCGGCGCGTGGCAGACAATGTGGGATCCTCTCCCCTGCGACGAGGGCGTCACAACGCCGTGACCTGCACACACGTGCGACCCTCCCGGAGCTCGGTCAGGGTGGGGCGACACATTGTCTGTCGCCGTCTCCGTCGCCCCTGCAGATGGGCCAAAGGGTCGGGTGATCGGCTCAGCCCGAGGTCTTCTCGGGCGGCACGAGCGTGCGGTGAGGAGCGCGGCGTCGTGGGATCGGCGCGGACTGCGGCGCCATGAGGAGAAGGACGGTGCCCACCCCGGAAAGGGCGGGACCCGGACCCCGCCCCCAGCACCCCGCCCCCAGCACCCCGGCCCCCGGCCCCCCACGCGGTCCCAACCGCGAGGTCTCAGGACGCCCGGCGCAGGCGCAGGGAGTTGACCACCACGAACACCGAGGAGAAGGCCATGGCTGCCGCCGCGATCATCGGGTTGAGCAGCCCGGCCACCGCCAGCGGGATCATCGCCACGTTGTAGGCGAAAGCCCAGAACAGGTTCTGCTTGATGACCCGCAGGGTGCGCCGCGAGACGCGGATGGCGGTCGCGGCAGCGGTCGGCTCGGAGTTGACGAGCGTGATGTCGGCGACCTGGATCGCCACGTCCGTGCCGGACCCCATCGCGATGCCGAGTCCCCGCACACCGGCCTGGGCGAGCGCCGCGGCGTCGTTGACACCGTCCCCGACCATGGCGACGACACGGCCCTTCTCCTGCAGGTCGCGCACCACGTCACGCTTCTGGTCGGGCATGACCTGGGCGATGACGCGGGTGATGCCGACCTCGTCGGCGACGTGGCGTGCGGAGGCCTCGTTGTCACCGGTCAGGAGCACCGGCTCGATGCCGAGGTCGCGCAGTTGGGCGACCGCCTCGACCGAGGTCGGCTTGAGGGTGTCGCGCACGACGAGGACGGCCCGGACGCTGCCACCGCTGATCCGGGCGGGCAGCACCCGGGCGGAGGTCGGGCCGGTCACGGTGGCGCCGTCCTCCGGGGCGTCGGGGGAGGTGCCCGCCCCGTCCGGGGAGGCGGCGGAGCGCCCGCGCACGGTGGCGTGGTACCCGGCGTCGTCGACGACCTTCTCCAGCTCGGCGTCGGAGTAGTCACGGTCCAGGGTGATCGCGGCGGACTCCGTGGCGAGGTTGACGGCTGCCGTCACGCCGGGCAGCTTCTGCAGCTTGCGCTCCACCCGGCGCACGCAGGAGGCGCAGGTCATGCCCTGGACGTCCATGTCGACGTGGACGAGGGCGGGTCCGTCCGTCCGCTCGTCGGTTGTCTCCGCGTCGGTGGCAGCCGCGTCGGTCCCGCCTCCGGCGGACCCGGCGGGGAGTGGCCCTGTGGGTGCGGCACCGCTGTGAACGGCGTCGGCCCCCGCCGACGGTCGGGTGGTCCCGAGGGCGTCCTGCCAGTCCGGAACGGTTGCGAGGAGGACCACCGAGGCACCGGTGTCCTGGGCGTCGTCGACGGCCGAGGCGAGGTCGGCAGGCGCCTCGATGCCGAGGTCGTGCAGCCACGTCGGTCGTCCCACGAGGACGAGGTCCCTCGTCCCGTCCGCGCCCGGGACCAGGGCGGAGACACCGAGGCCGGGGTGGTTGGTGAATGCCGTGGTCGCCTCGGGCGTCAGGCCCGCTGCGGTGGCGCCGGCGACGACGGCACGGGCCAGGGGGTGCTCGGAGCCGGACTCGGCCCCGGCGGCGAGGGCGAGTGCCCGGGCGGCCGGTTCGG
>NZ_CCXH01000103.1 GCF_000820725.1 Actinomyces polynesiensis
CCCTCGTGCGTGTCGGTCGACGCCTGGCCCGCGCGCCCACCGTCCCTCGCGGCGCCGCCCTCGTGCGTGGCGACGGGTGCGCCGACGGGTGCGCTGGTGGGCACGGCGTCGGGCGCCCACGTGGTCCCGCCCGGCAGGACCACGGAGTCCAGGCTCATGCGGCCGGTGGTGATGGTGCCCGTCTTGTCGAGGACCATCGTGTCGATGGTGCGCGTCTGCTCGAGGATCTCGGCGGACTTGATGACGATGCCCAGCTGCGAGGCGCGGCCGGACCCGACCAGCAGCGCGGTGGGTGTGGCCAGTCCCAGCGCGCAGGGGCAGGCGACCACCAGCACGGCGACGGCCGCGGTGAAGGCGGCCTGCACCGAGCCCCCCGCCAGGAGCCAGCCCGCCAGGGTCACCAGGGATATCGCGATGACGACGGGGACGAAGACGGAGGAGATCCGGTCCGCCAGACGCTGGACGGGGGCCTTGCCGGCCTGTGCCTCGGTGACCATGCGCCCGATCTGGGCCAGGGTGGTCTCGGAGCCGACGCGGGTCGCGCGCACCACGAGCGCGCCCCAGGTGTTGACCGTCGCCCCGGTGACGTCGTCGCCCTCGGAGACGTCCACGGGCACGGACTCACCCGTGAGCAGGGAGGTGTCGAGTGCGGAGGATCCCTCCACGACGCGGCCGTCGGTGGCGACCTTCTCACCGGGACGCACCAGGAACAGGTCCCCCACGGCGAGGTCCGCGGCGGGGATGCGCTCCTCGTGGCGGGTGCCGTCGGCCTCGGTGCGCAGTCGGGTGGCCTCCTTGGCACCGAGCTCCAGGAGTGAGCGCAGGGCGTCACCGGCGCGGTAGCGGGTGCGTGCCTCCGCCCAGCGGCCGATGAGGAGGAAGAGGGTGATGACGCAGGCACCCTCGAAGTAGATCTCGGCGTGGTGGCCGGCGGCCCGGGGCAGCAGGGACATCTGCATGCGCATGCCCAGCATGCCCGCACCACCGAAGAGCAGGGCCCACCAGCTCCACAGGGTGGAGGCGATGACACCCAGGCTGACCAGGGTGTCCATGGTGGTGGAACCGTGGCGTCCCGCGCGCCAGGCGGCGGAGTGGAAGGGCCAGGCCCCCCAGGTGACCACCGGCAGGGACAGGAGGGCCGCCACCCACTGCCACCCGGTGAACTGCCAGGCGGGGACCATCGACAGCGCGACGACCACGACGGTGGGCGGGGCGCAGGCGATCACACGCCGCCGCAGGGCGATGGCGTGGCGTCGGGCGCCCTCACCGACCTGTGGTGTGGAGGTGTCGGTGTCGTGCACCGGCGTCGCTGGTGCGTCGGCGCGTGCGTCGACGAGGGCGGAGCTGTGCTGGTCTGTGCGGGTGGTGGGGGTGGTCATGACGCCTTCTCGGGGCGTGGGGCGTCCGGGGCGGCGCCCTCGGGGGCGCGCCCGGGAGCACGGGGTGAGAGCCCGGTCGCGCGGTGGGACGCCCGGGGGGTCCGACCGCGTGCCGGGCGGGTCAGCTCAGAAGTCGCGGGCGACGCCGACGAGGTCGAACCCGGCCTCGTCGACGGCATCCTTCAGCTTGGCGTCGTCCACACCGGTGTCGGTGAGGACGGTGACCTTCGAGGTGCCGCCCGAGTTGAGGATGACGTCGACGTTCTTGACGCCGGGGACCTCGCGCAGTTCCTCGGTGACCGAGGCGACGCAGTGTGAGCAGGTCATCCCGTTGACGGAGAGCTCGACGGTGCGGTCGATGGTGTTCTCGGTGGTCATGGTGTGTTCCTCCTGTGGCCCGTGTGGGCCGTGGTGCGGGCGGACCGTCCGCGATGGTGGTGTGGGGTGGGTGCGGTGCGGGTCAGGACTTCACGAGGCGAGCGATGGCGCGGGTGGCCTCCTCGACCTTCGCGTGGCCCTCCTCGTCGGACCTCTTGGCCGCATCGACCACGCAGTGGTTCATGTGGTCCTGGAGGAGTCCGAGGGCGACGGAGTCGAGGGCGCTCTGGACGGCGGAGATCTGGGTGAGGACGTCGATGCAGTAGGAGTCCTCGGAGACCATGCGCTGGACCCCGCGGACCTGTCCCTCGATGCGCCGCAGGCGCGTGAGGTACTGCTCTGTGGAACTCGAGTACCCGGGCATGGCCCTCCTTCTCCGTGCGTTCGGCACCCAAGGTACCCCTACGGGGTATAGGTGTCAAGGGTGGCCCCGCCCCGTCACGGGACCCGCGTGGTGGGAGGAGTCATCCCCGTAACGGGACGGAGGTGGCCCGGTCCCCCGGTCCGACACCGGGCGGTCGGACCCTCCCGCAGCAGTGGTGCGGGGCTTCCGGCACGATCCGACCCGTCCTCCCGCCGGAGGTGTCGTTACGCTGGTCGTCGTGCCGGGGTCGTCCCCCGGCAGGACCGTCGGGCATCGGGGGAGGAGTGCGAATGGCAGCGTCCAGGCCGTCGTTCTACCCCTCCCGCCGCGTGCCGCAGGCCTTCCCGCCCTCGTACCTGCACGTGCGGCTGGCTCCCCTGGTCCCCGCGCTCGCCGCCAACGCCGTGCTGGCGGGGCTCTCCGAGCTGGGCATCATGCCGCCGCGGATGCGCACCGCGCTGAGGGGTCGGGTCGAGGAGGACGGCGCGGAGATCCTCGAGCGCTCCCAGCGGGTGTTCTTCGACGACCCGGGTCTCGACACGCTCCTCATCCGTTCGGTCTCGGCCTCCGCCCGCAAGCTCACCACCCTGGGACGGGCCTACCTGCGTGCCCGCATCGCCCTGCACGCGGACCGTGACGGCCGGGCCGCCACCATGCTCCCCCTGGTGCCGCGGCGCGGGTACGACTCCCTGATGACCTCCATGCTGGCGGTGGGCACCGCCCTGGGGCAGTTCCGAGGCGGGAAGGTCCACGCCCGGGCCTTCTACGACTCGGGCGTCCCGGCACCGGAGGGTCCACTCCTGCCGCTGCCGGAGGGTCATCCCACCCCGGCCGTCCGTCGCTTCGACGCCCCCGACTCCCTGGGCGACCTGGCCGCCGACATCGACGACCTCTACTGGGTCATGGCCTTCGGCCAGGCGGTGAAGATCACGCGGGTGGGCAGTGGGGAGGACCGCCGCTGGTTGGTGTCCCTGCCCGGCACCGACCACATGATGGGCCCCTCCACGCCGAACCCCGCCGACACCGAGACCAACATCCGAGAGGTCCTCAACGTCCCCTCCGCCATGCGCATCGGGACCCTCCAGGCGCTCCACGCCGCCATGCGGGCCGACGGGGTGCCCAGGGACCGGTGGAGCAGTGAACCGGTCCTCATCTGCGGGCACTCCCAGGGGGGCATGGTGGCCACGGCGCTCGCGGCCGCCGATCCGGAGGCGGTGGGGGCCAACGTCACCGCCGTGCTCGCCCTGGGCACCCCCTCCAGGCGCCTGCGCATCCGACCCGACGTGACGATGCTGGCCGTCGCACACGACCAGGACGTCGTACCCTCCATCGACGGCACCCCGCAGAGGGTCCCGGACCAGAGGGTCACCATCGGACGGCGCCTGGTCCGCCCTCGTCGGGGACCCCTCTACTACGCGCACTCCTCGGCCACCTACACCGAGACCGTCCGCCAGGCCGAGCGCAAGGCCTCGGTGGCACCGTGGGGACGCGCGGCGGAGACGGTCGCGAAGCTGCGTGACTTCCTGCCGCGGGAGGGTGAACCGACGCGGGTCCTGATCTTCGACATCTGGCAGGAGCTCCTCGAGCCGACCACGCGCGACACCTGGAACACCTACGTCGAGATCGACCGGCCCGACTGGGAGCCGGTCGACTACCCGGAGGCCTGGGCGCCGAACCCCCTGGTGACGCTCCCCGACCTCTCACGCGTCGTCCCCAACGGCGCCGAGGTCGTGGACCGGCTGCGTGACGAGTGGCGCTCCGGGTTGGAGGACCTCCCCGACCTCTCGGTCCTCCAGGAACGGGCGACCGGGCGCGTGGAGGAGGTGGGCCGCTCCCTCGCCTCCGCCGCGGAGGACCTGCGCAGCACCGTGGACTCGGTCCTGGGGCGTGCCCCGCACCCCTCGGGCACCAGCGCGTCAGCGCCCACGGGGGCAGCCGACGAGGGCGACGCCGGGTCGGCCGGGTCGGTGGGTACCGACGCGGGCGCGGTCGCTCCGACACCCACCGGGTCCGGGGCTGGCTCGGGGAGTGCACCCGACTCCGACGGGACCGAGGGCACCACGGCTGGGGGCGGTGTGCGTCCGGCGACCGCGCCGGATCCGGGGGAGGATGGACCCGAGGGCGGACCGGGCGGTGAGGGCACCGGGGTGGCCCCACGGAGAGACCGACCGGCCGGACATCGGACGACGGGGCGCCGGTCGGGACGACGGCACCGGGGACGGGACGCCGACGGCGACGTCGACGCTGACGGAGGGAACGACCATGGCCGGCACTGACGGGTGGGAGAGGGGTGTGCGCAGGCTCCTGAGGTCGATGCGCGGCTCGGTTCCCGTGAACAAGGGTTCCCACGCGCCGTCAAGGCGCCTGCCCCAGATCGACAACCCGGTGCTCATCGGTGTGGCGGGGCTCGGGGCACTCGGGGCGGGCATCGCGCTGCGCTCCCTGCGGCCGTCCCACAGGAGCGGGCGCTCGGAGCGGATCAGGATGCTCGTCACCGACGCCGTGGAACGCGACACCGGTGTGACCGGCACCGACCCCCGGGCGACATCGGTGGAGGTCCAGGTCCACGAGGCCTTCGGAAAACCACCTCTGGTCAGCATCGACATCCGACTCGAGAGCGCCGTGGACGACGAGGTCGCCGTGGACGCCCTGGACCGCGCGGCGCGGGCCGCCTGGGACAACCCGGAGATCGCCCCCGTGGCGGTGCGCGGCCGGGTGCTCCTGGGGGGCGGGGCCGGGAGCGTCCCGTCCACGGCTCCGGGAGTCGACGGTGCGCACGTCGGCTTGGGCTCGCACACCGTCGCGGCGGAGGGTCCCGCCCCGAAGGTCCTGGCCGACATGACCTCACTGGGCTGCGAGGACGAGACCGCCCGGCCCGCCGACCTCTACGCCCGGTACGGGTCGCCGGCCTCCGATCCCGCCTGGCGGCCCTGAGAGTCCCGCCTTCCCGAGAGTCCTCCCTCCAGGGACGCCACCCGTGGCTGGCCACCAGGTGGGGTCGCGGGCGCCACGACTCCCCACTCGGTGGCTGGGTTTGGCACGACTGTCCATTCAGTCGTCGGACGTGCGACGACTGCCCACGTGGTGATCGATCCTGCCACCACTCCCACCCGGAGGGACTCGTGCCACCCGGGTCGGCCCTTCGGTCGCCCGGAGGCGGGCCCGATCGTGGGACCGGCGGTCCGAGCGGACACCTCGCACCACCCCCGCACCCCGTGGCGTTCGTCAGTCCAGGAACTCGACGATCCTGTCGGACAGACCCGTGTAGGTCGCCGGGGTGAGCGCCAGCAGGCGCTCCTCCACGTCGGCGGGCAGCCCGAGGTCCGCGATGAAGGCCCGCATGTCCTCCCCGGACACGGTGTGCCCGCGGGTGAGTTCCTTGAGACGTTCGTAGGGGTTCGCCATGCCGGTCGCCCCCGCGATGGAGGCGGCGCGCATGGCCTGCTGGACGGCCTCTCCCAGCACCGCCCAGTTCGCGTCGAGGTCCGTGGCCATGCGTGCCTCGTCCATGTCGACGCCCGCCAGCCCGCGCGAGAGGTTGTCGATGGCCAGCAGTGAGTGCCCCAGGGCCACCCCGATGTTGCGCTGGGTGGTGGAGTCGGTGAGGTCACGCTGCATGCGGGAGGTCACCAGCGTCGCCGACAGGGAGTCCAGGAGGGCGTTGGAGACCTCCAGGTTCGCCTCCGCGTTCTCGAAGCGGATCGGGTTGACCTTGTGGGGCATCGTGGAGGACCCGGTGGATCCCTGGGCGGCGAGGTTCTGGTGGAAGTAGCCCATGGAGATGTAGGTCCAGCAGTCGGTGGCGAGGTTGTGGGCGATGCGGTTGAAGCGCGCGATGTCCCCGTAGAGCTCCGACTGCCAGTCGTGGGACTCGATCTGGGTGGTGATCGGGTTCCACACGAGTCCCAGGGACTCCACGAACTCCCGCGTCACCGCCGGCCAGTCCGCCCCGGGAACGGAGACGACGTGGGCGGCCCAGGTGCCGGTGGCCCCGTTGACCTTGCCCAGGTACTCGGTGCCCGCCACGCGCGGGAGTTGGCGACGCAGCCGGTGGACGAAGACGGCCAGCTCCTTGCCCATCGTCACCGGGGTGGCGGGCTGGCCGTGGGTGTGGGCGAGCATGGGGACCTGCGCCCCCGCCCTCGCCATGTCGGCCAGGTGGTCCACCAGTGCGTCGGCGGCCGGCAGCCACACCTGCTCGACCGCAGACTTGACGGTGAGCGCGTAGGAGAGGTTGTTGATGTCCTCCGAGGTGCAGAAGATGTGGACGACCTCGTGCAGGCCGGGCAGGACGGTGTCCGGGCCCAGGGCTGCGGGAGCGGCGTCGAGGTACTCCTTGAGCAGGTACTCCACGGCCTTGACGTCGTGGCGCGTGCGGGCCTCGATGTCGGCCAGGCGCTCGATGTCCTCGTCCCCGAACTCGACGGGGATCCGGCGCAGGTAGGTGCGCTCGGCGTCGGAGATCCCGGGTGCGCCGGGCAGGACGTGGTGGTCGAGCAGGTGCACGAGCCATTCGACCTCGACGTGGACGCGCGCGCGGTTCAGTGCGGCCTCGGAGAGGAAGTCCGCGAGGTGCGCGACCACCGGCCGGTAGCGCCCGTCCAGGGGGGACAACGGCTCGCCGCGCGCCGCCAGGTCCGTGTACCCGTCCGCAGTGGAGAAGAGGCCCGACCAGTCTTCGCTCATGGCGCCCATTGTTCCAGAACGCCCACCGCCCGGGACCGGGCGTCCGCTCGTGGTCGGGGCTCGTGTGCCTGCGCGGCAGGACCGACGAGGGCGACGCCGCCCTCGTCCGTGGTCGGGTGGTGTGACCGGACCTCAGGCCCAGTGCCGTGCGATGGCGAGCGTCTCGCGGACGTACCCGCGCCCGAAGAGCTGGCAGTGGACCATGAGCATGTGGAGCTGGTGCAACCCGATCCGCTCCCGCCAGCCGTCCGCCAGGGGCGATTCCTCGTCGTAGGCCGCCCAGATGCGTTCCAGCTGAGGGGCACCGAAGACGGCGAGTGCGGCGAGGTCCTCCTCGGCGTGCCCACCCTGCGCGGCGGGGTCGATGAGGGTGGCCCCCTCGCGGGTCCACAGGACGTTCCCGTTCCAGAGGTCGCCGTGGGTGCGTGCCGCGCCGTGCCCGGAGGCCTCCACGAGGGCGGGCTGGGCGTGGTCGAACTCACCGGTGGAGAGCCGCTCGCACAGGCGCCCGAGCACCTGCCGGTCGGAGGCGGTGAATGCCGGGGCGTCCAGGTAGGGGGCGAGGCGGTACCGGGCGTAGAAGTCTCCCCAGGAGGTCGTCGACTCCTCAGGGGTGGCCGGGAGCGGAAGTCGGGCGAGGCCCATCCACCCCTGTCCGTGGTTGTCGGGCGGTGGGGCACCCAGGTGGGAGGCCCCGGCGGCGTGCGTGTGGGCGAGTGCCCGGCCGAACTCCTCCGCCGCCCGGGCGGTGGGCGAGACCTCCGACAGGCGGGGCTCCTCCAACCAGTCCGGGCCGTGGTCGAGGACGGGGACGACGGGGGCGGCGTCGGAGGGGGTGTCGGCCAGCCAGGCGAGACCCGCGACCTCGTAGAGGATCCGCCCCGGGCGGTGGTCGGACTTGCGGAAGGTGTCCATGCCTCCACCGTAGGCACCTGCCCGGGCGCGGGCACTGCGGGAGCGGATCCCGGGAGGGGCGGGTGGTCCCGGGAGAGGGGTTCGCACTCCACTCCACACCGCGGGTGTGGTGTCCCCTGCGTCCACAGGGTCGCGGCCCGCTCACCCCGCACGCGTGGGGTGGTTCCTAGCGTGGGTGGCGTGGGCCGTCCGGGGCCGCGCCGGGTGTGCCGTGCTCCCGGGAGGGGCCGGAGGGAACGGACGTGGACGGAACGGGGAGGGACGCATGGCGGGGGAGGGGAACTGGGACCCGATGGACCTGGTGGACCACGGGATCGACTTCACGACGGACAGCGCGGTGAGGTGGTGGGGACCGTGGTCGCCGTCAGGCACCTGGGGCGCGGCCGGTCCCGCGGGGCTGCGCCTGGCGCGGATCCTCGAGGAGCTCGCCGCGGTGGACCTCTCGGGCTGGCAGGGTCCCGCAGCCCGGGCCGCCGGGGAGACGCTCACGGGCGCCGCCCAGCTCGCGCGGGTCGGTGGGGA
>NZ_CCXH01000104.1 GCF_000820725.1 Actinomyces polynesiensis
GGTCTCCGCGGCGGCGCTCGCGGCCAGGGCGCTCGACGAGGCGGTGCGGGAGGTCCTCCTGCGGGCGGCGGGTGCGCCGTGAGCGCGGGTGGCGACTTCGGGGACCGGGTGCTCGTCACCTCCTCCGCCACGCGCGTCGACACGGACGTCCTGGTGGGGGCGGCGGTCCGCGTGGCGGGTGCGGCGGCCGAGGTGGGTGGGGTCCTCACACTCCTGGACGCCACCACTGAGCGCTGCCGGGACCACGCTCCGCTCGCACCTGTCGAGGCGGCGGTCGCACTCACGGAGGTCGAGGGCGCCCGGGCCACCGTCGAGGCCCTGGGCCGGAGGTTGGTCTCCCTCGCGGAGTCACTGTCCTTCGCCGCGCTGGTGTACCTGGGGGCGGAGGGGCGTGCCTCCGCCTTCCGCGACGCCTGGGCCCTCCTGCACCCCGGCGGGCGGCCCGCGTGGCGCACCGGTGTCGGGTCCGTCCACTCCCGGGAGGCCCTGCGGGACCTCCTGCCCGCGGGAGTGTCGGACCACCTCCCCGGGGCGCTCCTCGACTGGGTCCTGGCGCCGGTCCTCCCCTTCCTCCTGGGTGTCGGCACCTCGGCGGCGGGCCACGCCGCGGCTGCCACGGGTGAGGGGGACATGACCACCGGGATCCGGCTCCAGATGGACCTCCACGCCGCGTCCGAGCTGGTCGCGGACCACACCCTCGCCACCGGGAGGGATGCCGGCCCGGGCAGTGGCGGAGCGTGGGGAGTCCCGGGCCGCGGGCGGCGCACGGGCGCAGGACCCGACGACGGCGCAGGTCCGTCATGGTGGGGGACGCCGGACGGCGCGACCCCGGAGGCGGCCTCGCTGGCCGCGGCGTGGGGGTTCGGGCTGGGCCGTCTGACCTCCTCCCCCACGAGGGGGGTCCAGGTGACGTCCGCCGTGCCCGTCGACACCCTGGACATGCGCACCGGCCGTCCCGTGGGCGTGGGCCCACGCCACCACGTGGTCGACTCCGACGTGGCCGCCCGCCGTTTCGGGGTGGACCTCACCCCCCTCAACCTCGGGATCCTCGGGCTGCCCTCCCTGGTCGGATCCACCCTCGGCGCGATCCCGGTGAGGCAGGGTGGGCCCGCCCTCGAGCACGCCCCCGCGGCCTCCCCGCAGCACCGCGTCGAGACCCCCCGCCAGCCCTCCCAGGTGCTCTCACGGATCGGCCACCTGCGCAGTTCGCCGGCCGCGGGGCAGGTGGAGGTGCTGCGTCATCGCACCCCCGGGGTGGAGGGGGAGGTGACGTCGTGGAGCGTGGTCATCCGCGGTACCCAGGCGTGGGGAGTGGGCGGCCCCAATCCCCAGGACATGCTCTCCAATCTCCAGGTGGTCGCCGGAGAGCACTCCGACCAGGCGCGTGCAGTGCTGGCAGCGATGGAGATGGCAGGTGTCACTGCGGGGCAGACGGTGGAGTTGGTCGGGCACTCACAGGGCGGCGCGGTGGCCGCCCAACTGGCCTCCGACCCGGAGGTCCTGGCCCGCTACAGCGTGACCTCGGTGCTCACCGCGGGTTCACCCACCGCCGGGGCGGCTCCGGCAGAAGGGGTGGAGATGCTCAACCTGGAGAACACGCGCGACATGGTGCCCGGGTTGGACGGGGCGGCGAACCGGGATCTCGGGGCCGCCCGGACAGTGCACTTCGACGGTGGCGCGATGGGTGGGCGCACATCGGACGAGGACATGTCCGCAGGTGGTCCCGACGCCAGGGAGGAGGCGCCCGGTGCCCACGACCTGCGCACCTACCGTCGTGTCATGGAGTGGTTGGAGGAGCGTGGGGAGTCGGGTGAAAGGGGTGAGGAGGACGTCCCCACGGGGTACGAGGAGGTCCGGTCGTGGATGCAGGAGCGGGAGCGGACGCTGGGGTTCGGCGAGGGGACCCGGACGACGTCCCACGTCTTCGACACGCGCCGCCTGGGTGTCGGGTCCTGAGGCCCGGAGTGGGAGCCTTCGCGGATGCAGGTGGACCTAGTCCTTCTCCGCCTTGCCCAGGACACCCACGACGATGGCGGAGATGATGGCGGTGATCGTGCCACCGCCCAGGGCCGCCCAGAACCCACCCGCATGGAAGGGCAGGGTGAGAGCTTCGGCCAACCATCCGGTCGCCAGGAAGACCAGAGCATTGGTGACCAGTGCGAAGAGGCCGAAGGTGAGCAGGTAGAGGGGGAAGGCGACGACGCGCATGACGGGCCGGACAATGGAGTTCACCAGTGTGAAGACCAAGGCGATGCCTGTCAGCAGCAGGAGCGTCTCCTGCGTGGTGGCGCCCTGGTCGAAGGTGATCTCGGAGATCACCAGGGTCGAGACCCAGATGCCGAGCATGTTGCCGAGCAGTCGCAGGATGAATCGCATGCCCCCATTGTCCCCGCCCGCCCATCCCCGCGCCACAGGCCCGGTCTGCACCGCGATCACCGGGTCGCGATGATCCGTCCGCCCACCCCCGCTCGGCAGCCCCGGTCCCTGCATTCCCGCGCGGCATTCCCGCGCGGCAGCCCCGGTCACTGCAGGCCGGGTCCCTGCCGACCGGGTCACTGCAGGCCGGGTCGGGGGTGGTTGATCGGGACCGTGGTCGGGTGTGGGCGTACCGAGCGTCCCGGTGCCACGGGGTGGGGGAATGGGCAGGAGGACGGGGGGAAGGCCGTGCAGGGCGCCCGCACGGTGGGACCCTCAGGAATGCGCGGGCATGGGTGGGGTAGGACTGGGGCATGAGCGAAACCCGTGGTCCTGCAGCGCCGGAGCGAGCCACCATGCGGGTGCGTGTGCGTCCCGAAGTCCTCTCACTGCCCCGCTACGCCCCCGGCAGATCGGCACCGGGAGCAGCCAAGCTCTCCTCCAACGAGAGTGCGGAGCCGCCCTCGTCGGCGGTGATCGAGGCGGCCACGCAGGCCCTGGCAGGCATCAACCGCTACCCCGACTTCGGTGCGACTGCACTCACCCAGACCCTCGCCCGGAGTCTGGGTGTGCAGGAGGACCAGGTGGTGCTGGGCGACGGTTCCTCGGCGGTGCTCCTGGACGCGCTCTCGGTCGTGTGTCGCCCGGGGGCCGAGGTCATCCACCCCTGGCGCAGCTTCGAGTCCTACCCGATCGCCATCCCGGCCGTGGGCGCCACGGGCGTGGCGGTGGCGCTGACGGCGGAGGGGCGTCACGACCTGCCGGCCCTGGTCGCTGCCGTTGGTCCGGACACCGCGGCCATCATCCTGTGCACGCCGAACAACCCGACCGGACCTGCACTGACACTGGAGGAGGTCCGCTCGGTCCTCGAAGCAGTGCCCCCGGAGGTCCTGGTGCTGGTGGACGAGGCCTACATCGAGTTGGCCACTGCCCCGGGAGTCTCCACGGCGGTGCCCCTGATCGCGGAGTTCCCCAATGTCCTGGTGCTGCGCACCTTCTCCAAGGTCCACGCGTTGGCGGGACTGCGGGTCGGCTACGGAGTGGGCCATCCCGACCTGGTGGGGGCCATCCGCGCGATCTCCGTGCCCTTCGGGGTGTCCTCCGTCGCCCAGGCGGCTGCGCTGGCCTCGCTGCGGGATGAGGACGTCCTGCGCGCACGCATTGCCGACATGGTGGCCGAGCGTGACCGGCTGCGGGGCGAGCTGGTCTCGATGGGCTACGAGGTGCCCGAGACCCAGTCGAACTTCTTGTGGATCCCGGCGTTCCAGTCGGGTCCGGGCCTGGTCGCTGCGTGTGCCGAGGCGGGGCTGCTGGTGCGCCCCTTCCCCGAAGGTGTGCGCGTGAGCACCGGGACACGCGAGCAGGACGACCGTTTCCTGGACGTCGCACGCGCCCACATCGCAACCCTCTGACCCCCTCGCCCTCCCCCTCCCTCGCGAAGTCCGTCCCCATTCCCGGCGAAGTCCGCTGTGTTTCCCGGCGAGGTCCGTCCCCTTCTGCGGCGAGGTCCGCTGTGTTTCCCGCCGAAGTCCGCTCCCCGGGCGCCCACGGATCGGGGTCCGGGCCCGATGCCCCAGGGTCAGGCGGGGAGGACCAGGGCGATCGCGACGAGCAGGCAGGTGAGCATTTCGACCAGGCCGATGGGCAGCGGCCTCCACGCTCCGCGACGGCGCTGGTCGAGGGGGATGAGCACGGCCCGCAGAAGCAGGATCACCCACACGATCACCACCCACCACGACACAGCGTTGGTGGCCGCTGCAGTGACAGCAGCCACCAGGGTGAGGAGGTGCCAGACGAGGGAGCCGATGACCCACGCGCGGTCCCGGCGTCCTCGAATGAGAGCGCGCACATGCGGCACGGTCCCCAGGAAGTAGCAGGCGAGCAGACCGGTGACGATCCAGGCATGGGTCCATCCCGTATCGGGGGCGGAGGTGCCGGCGTCCCACCATGGCCACCACCCGGTTCCCCGCACGGTGCCCCAGCCCAGGTCGTGGGCAACCGCACAGGTCAGCGACGATGCCAGCACGGTCGAGACGCGGGAAGTGAGGGAGCGGGTTCGCCTGTGCGCGGCCTCGAACACCGCCACCCCTACCAGTGGCGCGAAGAGCGGAGCCCACCAGGACAGGGCGGGCGAGAGGGCCAGGAGCCCGAACCCCAGGAGGAGGGTGCACACCACCCAGCACAGCAGCGCCCGGGAGTACCGGGCGCGCCGGGGCGCGGCGATCCACAGTGTGGCGACGTGGAACATGAGGAAGGCCGAGACCCATGCGAGGAGGAACAGCAGGTGCTGCCACCTCAGTTGGGAGTCGAGTGCCCCGACCACGATCGGCACGGTCGCCATGGGCCATGCGCCGTGCTGGTCCGGCACCCATCCGCTGCGCACCAGGCGGCGGAAGGTCGAGCGCCTTTGACGCTTCCCCTGTCCCTGCCTCGGAGTCGAGGGTCTCGTCCACCCAGGGTCCGGGTCCGGGTCCGGGTCCGGGTCTGGATTTGGGTGCGGGCCCGGGTCCGGCGCCGAAGACGGCCGCGACACCTGCTCCGACACCTGTGCACCAGAGCAGTCGGGTGCGTCCGGAGGGCACGCTGTGGGGGTCTCTCCTGCGGACATGCTCTCCATCCTAGGAAGGCGATGACTGGGCCCGCCGCGACGGCCTGTCATCATCGTGGGTGCGTGGGTGCGTGGGTGCGTGGGTGCGTGGGTGCGTGGGTGCGTGGGTGCGTGGGTGCGTGGGTGCGTGGGTGCGTGGGTGCGTGGGTGCGTGGGTGCGTGGGTGCGTGGGTGCGTGGGTGCGTGGGTGCAGACCTCAGTGCGCGCGCATCGACGAGGGCGGGGTGCTCCTTCCTGGACGTTCCTCCGACTTCGGCGCGCTGCTGTGTCCGGGTGGATACCCTCAGTGACATGGGACATGGATCAGAAGAGCCGGGATCGCCCTCGTCGACGGGGCCACTCGAGGGCCGCGCCGCCCCGATGCAGACGCCGATGCAGACCCCGACACCGGCCGACGCCCCCGCACGCACGCTCTCACACGCCCCCGCGCCCAGCCCGGCCCCCGTACCCGCACCGCCCTCCACGCCCACCCCCGCCCGAACCGCCCAGGCGATCGCGCGCGACGAGCGCTGGCTGGCACACACCTACCATCCCCTGCCGGTGGTCATCACCTCCGCGCAGGGAGCGTGGGTGCGCGATGTGGAGGGACGCCGCTACCTGGACTGCCTGGCGGGCTACTCCGCGATGAACTTCGGACACTCCAACGAGAGACTCCTGGAGGCCGCCCGCGACCAGCTCACGCGGGTGACGATGACCTCCCGCGCCTTCCACAACGACCGACTGGGACCCTTCGCTGAGGCTCTGTCCCACCTGTGCGGGGGCGGGCTGGTCCTGCCCATGAACACCGGCGCGGAAGCGGTGGAGAGCGCGATCAAGGTGGCGCGGGCCTGGGGCTACCGGGTCAAGGGCGTGACGCCGGAGCGGGCCAACATCATCGTCATGGACCACGCCTTCCACGGGCGCACCACGACCATCGTGTCCTTCTCCGACGACCCGGACGCCCACGATGATTTCGGCCCCTTCACGCCGGGCTTCAGACGCGCGCGATTCGGGGATGCGGACTCGGTGGAGGACCTCATCGACCAGGACACCGTCGCCGTCCTGGTCGAACCCATCCAGGGAGAGGCGGGCGTGGTCGTCCCACCCGATGACTTCCTGCCGAGGCTGCGCGGCATCTGCGACCGCCACGACGTCCTCCTGGTGGCTGACGAGATCCAGTCGGGCCTGGGACGCACGGGTGAGACCTTCGGATGCGACCTGTGGGGTGTCACCCCGGACCTGCGAACACTCGGCAAGGCACTGGGCGGTGGGATCCTCCCGCTCTCCGCGGTGGTGGGTCGCGAGGACGTGATCGGCGTGCTGACACCCGGCCAGCACGGCTCGACCTTCGGCGGCAACCCGCTGGCCGCAGCCATCGGGAGCGAGGTCGTCGCGATCCTCAGTGAAGGCACCCTGCAGAAGCGGGCGCGCGACCTCGGACAGGTGCTGCGCTCGCGGCTGGAACCACTGGTGGGCCGCGGCATCACCGGCTTCACCCAGGTCGGCCTGTGGAGCGGAATCACCCTCGAGGAGCGTCTGGGGATGGGTCGCGACCTGGGTGAGCGCATGATGGAGCGCGGAGTCCTGGTCAAGGACACCCACGGTTCCACGATCCGCCTCTCGCCACCCCTCACGGTGAGCGAGTCCGAGGTGATCTTCGCCTGCGATGCGCTGGCGGGCGCCGTGGAGGAGCTGGCAGGGGAGGACCGATGACGGAGATGGAGACGAGGACGTCCGCAGGTGAGCCGTCGCAGACAGCGTCGCGCCCCACGCGCACATCCCACCCGCTGCCTGACACCGCGTCCCGCCTCCCGCAGGCACGCACCGTGGTCCTGGCTCCCGACTCCTTCAAGGAGTCCCTGTCTGCCGCCGAGGCCTGCGCCGCGCTGGAGGCGGGAGTACTGGCCGCATGGCCGCGCGCCCGCTGCCTGCGACGTCCCATGGCCGATGGTGGGGAGGGCACGGTGGAAGCCGTCGTGGGCGCAGGCGCGGCTGAGCTGGTCGAGGTCGTGGCCCACGATGCCCTCATGCGGGTGCGCCGGGCCCACATCGCCTGGGACGCGCGCACCCGCACCGCAGTGGTCGAGGCCGCCCAGGGCCCGGGCCTGGAGCACGTGGCCCCGGAGGATCGCGACATCTGGGGTGCCACCTCGGCCGGCGTCGGGGAGATGGTCCTGGCCGCACTGGACCTGGGTGCGCGTCGCATCGTCATCGGGCTGGGTGGCAGCGCCACCAACGACGGGGGCTCGGGGATGCTCGCCGCGCTGGGGGTGCGCTTCCGTGGGGGTGAGGCTCACGAGGGCGACGCCGTGGTCCCGGTCGGCCCGCGCGACCTGGTGGGGGTGGAGGAGATGGAGCTCTCGGGCCTGGATCCCCGGCTCCAGGAGGTCGAGATCATCGCCGCCACGGATGTGACGAACCCACTGCTGGGACCCCACGGGGCGAGCGAGATCTTCGGGGCACAGAAGGGCGCATCCCCTGAGGACGTGGTCCTGTTGGAGGAGGTGCTCTCCCACCTGGCTGACATGGGGGAGCGGGCCTGTGGGCGGGATCTGCGGGGGGCAGCGGGTGCGGGTGCCGCGAGAGGCCTGGGGTGGGCGTGCCTGCAGTTCCTGGGTGCCCGGATGCGTCCCGGTGTCGAGGTGGTGGCCGACCTGGTGGATCTGAGCGGTGCGGTGCGTGGGGCCGCCATCGTCCTCACAGGGGAGGGCTCGGTGGATGCCCAGACGCTGGGGGGCAAGACCCCGATGGGGGTCGCCCGGGTGGCGGCGCAGGCGGGTGTGCCCGTGGTGGTCCTCGCAGGGCGAGTCGGTGCCGGGGCGGAGGACCTGCTGGATGTGGGTGTGGCGGCCGTGGTGCCCATCGTCCGGGAGGCGGGGGACCTGGGGGAGGTGCTGGCCGCTGGGGGCGGGAACCTCACTGCGGCTGCGGAGATGGTGTGCCGACTCATCGATCTCGGTGCGGGGACAGGAGACGCAGCGGGAACAGTGGGAACAGCGGGAACAGCGAGGGCAGTGGGAACAGCGGGTACAGCGCAGTAGACGCCGGACGCCCCACTTCGCGGGGGCTACCGGAGTGGGGCCCGTGGTGGCATACTTCTCTCCCGTGTCCAGTCACAGTGGTGGTGGAACCCCGGTGGTCCGGGCCGGTCAGCGCATGCGTCCTGCGATGGCTCTGGCCGCACTCGGAGTCGTCTTCGGGGACATCGGCACCAGCCCCCTATACGCTCTCCAGGCGGCCTTCTCCCTGGAGCACGGTGCCGCGCGCCCCTCCCCCGCCGATGTCGTGGGGATCGTGTCGATGATCCTCTGGGCCCTGGTCCTCGTCGTCAGTGTCAAGTACGTGGGGCTGGTGATGCGCGCCGACAACGACGGGGAGGGCGGCATCATCGCCCTGGCCTCCCTGGCACGGCGAGCCTTTCCCCGGGACTCCCGTCGCTCCTGGTGGGTGCTGGTGGCGGGCATGGTCGGGGCTGCCCTGTTCTACGGGGACGGTGTCATCACCCCAGCCATCTCCGTCCTCTCCGCGGTCGAGGGGGTGCGCGTCGTGGCCCCCACGATCACGGACTCCGTGCCGCTGATCGCGGCCGTCGTGGTGGCCGTCCTCTTCCTGGTCCAGAGCCGGGGGACGGCGCGCATCGGACGCGCCTTCGGGCCGGTGATGGGGCTGTGGTTCCTCACCTTGGCCGCCCTGGGATTGCCCCATGTATGGGCGCGCCCCGAGGTGCTCACGGCCCTGTTGCCCACGACTGCCGCCTCCTACATCCTCACCCACCCCGCCACCGCATTCCTGGTCCTGGGTTCAGTGGTGCTGGCGGTGACGGGTGCGGAGGCGCTGTACGCCGACATGGGGCACTTCGGTGCGAGCGCCATCCGCACGTCCTGGGCTGCGGTGGTCCTGCCCAGTCTGGTGCTGGTCTACCTGGGCCAGGCCGCCCTGCTGCTGGGCAATCCGCAGGCTGTCAGCGATCCCTTCTTCCTGCTGGCCCCCGGCTGGGCGCGCATCCCCCTGGTCGTCATGGCCACCGCGGCGACCGTGATCGCCTCCCAGGCCGTCATCACCGGCGCCTTCTCCATGACCCAGCAGGCGATCCGCACGGGCCTGCTTCCCCGCATGCTCATCCGCCACACCTCCGAGGCTGCCCGGGGACAGATCTACGTGCCCGTTGTCAATGCGCTGCTCTTCGGCGGCGTACTGGTGTTGATCTTCAGCTTCCGCAGCTCGGAACGGCTTTCCGCCGCATACGGGCTGGCCGTGACGGGAACCTTCCTGGTGACCACGACCCTGCTGGTGGTGGTGGCGCGTCACGTGTGGCGCTGGCCCGCCTGGTGGGCGCATGCGGTGCTGGTGGCGATCGGGGTTCCCGAACTCGTGCTCCTGGGCGCCAACACACTCAAGCTTCTCTCCGGGGGCTGGCTGCCGGTGTTGCTGGCTGCGGTGGTCCTGGTCGTGATGACCACGTGGTGGCACGGGCGTCGCGAGGTCGTGCGCCGCAGGCGCTCCTTGGCCGGGGAACTCGCACTTTTCCTGGACAGCCCCGAGGTGGCCCACGCCGGTCGCCCCGCGAACACAGCCGTCTTCCTGCATGCCCACCCGAACCTGACACCCCTGGCACTGCGGGAGAACGTGTTGGTCAACTCCGTGCTCCACCGGCACACGGTGCTGGTCAGCGTGCTGCCCGTCCCGGTGCCCCATGTCGCCGCCGGGCAGCGTGTGGCGGTGGAGGAGATCCAGGGTCCCACTGGCCTGAGCCAGGTCCTCATCCGTCAGGGCTTCATGGACTCCGTGGACGTCCCCAGCGCTCTGCGCCAGGTGCTCTCGGACCAGGAGTGCTCCCACGCGACATTCTTCGTCTCCGATGTGACCGTTGTGGACGGCGGTGGGTCGACGATGGCGGCCTGGCGACGCAAGCTCTTCATCAGGCTGTCCCAGTGGGCCAGTGATCCCTCCGACTGGTTCCACCTCCCGCCCCGCCGCACGGTGGTCGTGGGCACACAGATCGACCTGTGAGTTGGGGGGCGCGCAACCGGCCAGCTGCAGACGCGGAGAAGCGGCACTGACCCACGAAAAGACCCTGGGTCGCGACGGTCCGTGGACTGCATCGCGACCCAGGGCAGAAACGTCGGGGTGGCGGGATTTGAACCCACGGCCTCTTCGTCCCGAACGAAGCGCGCTACCAAGCTGCGCCACACCCCGTGTGTGACCGCTCAAGTATAGCGATGCCCGGCGAGCCAGCCAAAACGCTCGTCGTGTGCAGGGTGCAGGATCCGTCACAGCTTGCGCGGGTCTCCACGCACCGGCCTCAGTCCACCGGACGCAGGTGCAGGATGGAGACCTCGGGACGCGTCGCGATGCGCAGGGGGACGAACGGGGAGGTCCCCAGGCCGGCCGAGACGTGGAGCTGGGTGCTGAAGGGGCCGCAGGTCCAGGTGTGGAAGCCCTTGGCGTAACGGGGCGGCAGATCACAGTTCGTGACGAGCGCGCCGATGAAGGGGAGTCCCAGTTGCCCGCCGTGGGTGTGGCCGGCCAGGACCAGGTCCGGCTCCTCACGCGTGAGACCGTCGACGACCCGGAGGTACGGGGCGTGGGTGACGGCCACACGCAGGGCGCGGGGATCCCCCCACGAGTCGGCCGGGTCCGGGATCCGGTCCCGGTCCAGGTGCGGGTCGTCCACCCCGACGAGGCTCACCCGTTGGCTCCCCGCAGGCGCACCCTCCTCCCCGGTGACGTCGACATCGAGGGTCGCCGCACGGTTGGAGAGGTCGAGCCACCCGGCGGAGGTGAAGTCCGAGACGATCTCGTGCCACGGCAGGTCCGGGAGCAGGTGGGGGTCACGGTCGACAGGCGCGCGGCCCGGTCCGTGCTGCGCGTGGTCGCCCGGCGCGACCGTGTCGTCGGCCTCGTCCCCCAGACCGCGTTTGAGGGAGAAGGCGTCGTCGGCGACGCGCGGGTCCCGACGCAGGTAGGCCGTCCAGTTCTTGAAGCGGGGCGAGTAGTAGTCATTGGATCCGAGGACGAAGGCGCCCGGCAGGTGCAGGAAGGGAGCGTAGGCGGCACGGACCAGGTCGAGGCCCTCCGCCGACCCGAGGTTGTCGCCGGTGGAGACGACCATGTCGACCCGTTCGGTGCGCGCGACCCGGTGCAGGAAGTCCACGAGGAACTCCTGGCCGGGGTAGAGGTGCAGGTCCGAGATCTGGAGGATGTCCAGCCCTCGCATCCCGGGCGCCCCCTGGACGGGGACCTCGATGTGGCGCACGACGGGGAAGTGTCGCTCGGCCTCTCCCCAGGCCACCGCTGCGGCTGCGCCGAGAGCAGCCGTGCCCAGGGCGATTCCCAGGGCCCTGCCCCGGGCGATCACTCCACGGGGTGCCAGCGAGGGGCGGTCTGCGAGGTCGTCGAGGCGCAACGGGACCGGGGGCAGGACCGGCGGCGTTGCCCGGCGCGTCGGCCCGGACTGTTCGGCGGGCATCAGCCGTTGTCCCCTTGGTCGTTGTCCTTGTCACCGTTCTGCCCGTTGTTCCCGTCGTTGCCCTGGTCGGTGTTGCCCTGCTGGGTCGACGTCGGGTCGGGCGTGGGGGTGGAGACGGGTTGGTTGCCGATGAAGACATCGGGCAGGGCATCGACCGGGGTCCCCGCGAGGGCCGCACTCATGTAGGGCGCCCAGATGTGCATCCCGACGGTCGAACCGTAGGGGTAGGGGTAGGTCTGGCCGCCTACGGTGACGTTCTCGATCTTCGTCGAGGACGCGGCTCCGTTGCCCATCCAGGCAGCGGTGGCGAGGCTCGGGGTGAAGCCGACGGTCCAGGTGTTCGAGTTGTCGTTGGTGGTACCGGTCTTGGCCGCATACGGTCGGTTGTCCGCCAGGGTGATGCCCTCCGACGGGATGTAGTACTGCTGGACGCTCTTGTTCAGGAGTGTCGTGACCTGCTGGGCGACCGTGGAGTCGAGGACCTTCTTGCAGGAGGGCTTGTACTCCTTGAGCACGTTCTCGTCGCGGTCGGTGACCTTCGCCAGGGAGTGGGGCGTGCACTGGACACCGTCATTGGCCAGGGTCGCCGCCACGGACGCCATCTGGAGGGGCGAGGTGGACCCGGACCCGATGATGTTGGCGGCCGCCGCCTCGATGACGGAGCCGTCCGCCTGGGTGATCCCCATGTCCGCGGCGGTCTGGAAGATCGCGCAGAAGTCGAGCTTGGTGGCCATGTTGATGAAGGCCTGGTTGACCGACAGGCCAGTCGCGCGGATGACGTTCATGGTCCCGTCCTTGCCGGGGAGGTCCTCCACCTCGTACGGGTTCGGCGTGAAGAGCACCCGGTGGCCGTTGGAGCAGCTGAACTCGTTCTGGTAGTAGTTCCTGTTCGCCCGTCCTACCGTGTCGTAGGCGCTGTGTCCCTCCTTGAACCACTCCATGAGGGTGAACAGCTTGAAGGTCGACCCGACCTGGAACGTGCCGTTGGCGGCGAAGTTGTACGTGGTTGTCCCCGCCTTGCCCTCCGTCCCGTAGGCCGTGTTCTGGGCCATCGACAGGACGTCACCCGTCCCCGGGTCGACGGAGGTGAGGACGGCATTGACGGTGCCGGAGGTCGTCGAGGTGGGGTTGGCACTGGCGAGTGTGGCAGCGGCTGCCTTCTGCTTGCTGGTGTCGATGGTGGTGCGGATCGTCAGCCCGCCGGTGTCGAGCAGGCGGAGCCGGTCGGTCTCGGTGTCCCCGTAGGTCTTGTCGTCGAGGAACTCCTGGAGGGCGTACTCGCAGAAGTAGGCCATGTTGCCCGCGCCAGCGCACCCCTGGGAACGCTGGTCCGGCTTGAGCATGGACTCCACGGAGGTCCCGACGATCTCGTCGTACTCGTCCTGGGAGATCGTGCCCTCCTTGAGGAGGACACCGGCGACGGTGTCGCGGCGGTCCTGCGCGGCGTCGGGGTGGACGAGCGGGTCGTACTGGACGGGGGACTGGACCAGGCCCGCCAGCAGGATGGCCTCGGACATCGTCAGGTCGTTCGCGGACTTCGAGAAGTAGAGCCGGGAGGCGGCCTCCACCCCGTACGTGGTGGGACCGAAGGGCACGATGTTGAGGTAGCCGGTGAGGATCTGGTCCTTGGACATCTCCGTCTCCAGGGCCATCGCGTACTTCGCCTCGCGCAGCTTGCGCTCCTTGGTCTTCTCGGTCGCGGCGATGACCTCGTCGGGATCGCCGTCCATCTGCCCCTTCTCCACGAGCATGTTGCGCACGTACTGCTGCGTGATCGTCGAGGCGCCCTGGGTCCCGGAGTCGTCGGAGAGGTTGTTGACCAGGGCACGTGCCATGCCCTCCGGGTCGATCCCGTGGTGCTGATAGAAGCGCTTGTCCTCCACCCCGACGATCGCCTTCTCCATGACGTCGGCGATCTGGTCGGAGCCGACCACGATGCGTCGCTTGTCGTAGAAGCGCGCGATCACGTTGTTCGAGGCGTCGAGCATCACCGACTCCTCGGCGGGTTCGACGATCTGGAGGTCTGCCGGGAGGTCCTCGAAGACCGAGGGCACCGTCTTGGCCACGACCCCCAGTGAGCCCGCTGCGGGCACGAGGAGGCCGGCGGCGAGCACACCGGTCAGTCCGGCGACGGACAGGAACGCCAGCAGCAGGGCGACCAGCTGGACCGGGGTGACCGAACGGGAACGGGGCGACGACATGAGGCAAGGATACGTGGAGGTCCTGAAATCCGGGCCTCTCGCCCCACTTCTCGTGGAAAGCCCCCGGTCACGGGGCACTCGGCGATTGGAGTTCCCCGGCGAGTGTGTGTATGGTCACATCTGTGGAGGTCATGGGCGACCCGATACGGAGTGGAACATGAGCACTGTCGATGATGACCAGAGTTGGGCTGCACGGGCGCTGTGTGCGTCGACCGAACCCGATGCGCTCTTCGTCCAGGGCGCGTCCCAGCGGCAGGTGCGGATGCGGTGCATGGCCTGCGAGGTGCGCCTGGAGTGCCTGGCCGACGCCCTGCAGGCGGAGGCGAACTTCGGGGTGTGGGGAGGCCTGACGGAGCGCGAGCGCCGAGCCCTGCTTCGCCACTACCCCACGGTGGAGGACTGGGGGGAGTGGTTGGCCGAGTCGGACGACCCCCTGGCCCTGGAGCTGCGCTCCCCCCGGGTCCCCCGGGTGCTCGCCCACGTCCGGAACTGAACGTCGCGGGGCCCCTGGGCGTGCGCGCCCCGTGGATAGGATGACGCCATGACGAAATGGGAGTACTCGACGATTCCTCTGCTCACCCACGCGACCAAGGCGATCCTCGACCAATGGGGACAGGACGGCTGGGAACTCGTCCAGGTCGTGCCCGGGCCCACCGGTTCGGACAACCTGGTCGCCTACCTCAAGCGTCCCGTCGAGTGACGCAGGTCGGGTGACGCGGGCCCGTACCCGCGCTGGGTCCCACACCCGGTGACGGGTGACCCCGCGGGCAGGACCTCCCGGACCCGGAGACTCCGGACCTGAACAGTCCGGACAG
>NZ_CCXH01000105.1 GCF_000820725.1 Actinomyces polynesiensis
ACGTCCAGCAGCGTGACGGCCCGACCCTCTAGGCGGATCCACCCACGGGAGACGAAGTCCGCGAGGGACTTGTTGACCGTCTCGCGGGAGGCGCCCACCAGCTGGGCGAGTTCCTCCTGGGTGAGGTCGTGGGGGACGTGGACGCCCTCGTCGGTGGGGGAGCCGAAGCGGTCGGCCAGGTCCAGCAGGGCCTTGGCGACGCGTCCGGGTACATCGGAGAAGACCAGGTCCGACAGGGACTCATTGGTCCGGCGCAGACGCTGGGCCAGGGCACGCAGCATGTGCTTGGCCAGCGTCGGGTTCGCGTCGAGGATCCCCATGAGGTCCTGGTGGTCCAGGTAGAGGAGCGTGGCGGGGGACACCGCGGTGGCGGTGGTCGAGCGCGGGCCCGGGTCGAAGAGGGTGAGCTCACCGATGATCTCCCCGGGACCGAGGACGGCGAGCAGCGACTCGCGCCCGTCGTTGGAGGTGTGACCCAGCTTCACCTTGCCCTCGGTGATGATGTACAGGCGGTCGCCGAGGTCGCCCTCGTCGAAGAGGGTCTCCCCACGCCGCAACGTCGTGCGTCCCATCTTCGACTGGAGGGAGGCCTGCTGGTCCTCGTCCAGTCCGTCGAAGAGTGGTACCTGGCCGATGATGTTGCCGTCAGGGAACATGTCTCTCCAAACTCCGTTTCTGTGTCAGGTCCGGGTCCGGGGGGTCGGTTCCCGACCGGATGTCGCCCATTGTGTCGCAGGTGTGACCTCCACCACCACCCAACGGGAGGACGGAGCCACACCCCATCACCCCTATTATGCCTGCGTGGACCCCTCACCAGCGCACTCACGAGCACTCGACGTGGTGCGCCGACTGGACGCGACCTATCCGGACGCCCACACGAGCCTCGACCACACCTCCCCCTTCGAGCTGCTGGTGGCCACGGTCCTCTCTGCCCAGACCACCGACGCGCGCGTCAACACCGTCACGCCGGAACTGTTCCGTCGCTGGCCGGACGCCCCGTCCCTGGCGGGCGCGGACGTGGCTGCGGTGGAGGCGGTGGTCCGGCCCCTGGGGTTCCAGCACCGGCGAGCCGGGCAGGTGGTCGCCCTCGCCCGGGCCCTGGTGGCCCACTTCGGTGGGGCGGTCCCCGGGGACGCGCGGTCCCTGGAGTCCCTGCCGGGCGTGGGGCGCAAGACCGCCAACGTCGTGCGGGGGAACTGCTTCGGTGTCCCCGCCCTCACCGTCGACACCCACGTCGGGCGCCTGTCGCGCCGGCTGGCGTGGACCGACTCGAAGGACCCGGCGCGGGTGGAGCGTGACGTGTGCGCCCTGCTGCCCGGGGTCGACTGGACCCAGCTCTCCCACGAGATGATCTGGCACGGCAGGGCGGTGTGCCACTCGCGGGACCCGCGGTGCGGGGACTGCGTCCTGGCGGACCTGTGCCCCTCGGCGGGCACCTTCGCCTGAGCGGGCACGCCCGCGGGGACGGATCCCTGTTGCCTCAGTGCTCCCGCGGGGGCACTCCCTCCAGGTGGCGCAGCAGGGCGGCCACCAGCTCGTGGGGGGACTCCTCTGCGGGGAAGTGGCCGCACCCCGACAGTGAACGGGCCGAGAAGCGGCCCTTCACCCGGCGCGGATCCCCGTGGAAGTCCGTCGGGTGGAGGGAGGAGTCGAGCGCACCCCGCACGGACAGGACCGGGACGACCACGGGGTGGGCCAGTTCCCGGCGGGCGGCCAGGGACAGGTGGCGGGCGGCCGCAGCGGAGTCGATCGCGGCGGAGGCCGCGAAGGGCCTTGTCAGCGCCGCACGGTAGGGCCCGGCCTGGGCGAGCAGACGTGAGCGGTTCGCAGGAGCCGCCCAGTTGCGGATGATCCCGTCCACCAGCCGACCGTTCTCCAGCAGCCGGATGCGCCGCAGCGGCACCTCCAGACGGACGTCGAGCAGCCCGGCGGCGGAGAACAGCGACTTCACGCTGCGCGACGGGCGGCCCAGGGGGTGGGGGGCCGCCACCGTGGTCACCGACCGCAGGGAGACCGGGTCCTGGGCGCCGATCATCCAGGCCACGCACCCACCGAGCCCGCTGCCCACGACGGAGAACTGGGCGATGCCCATCGCCGAGACCACCGCGGTGACGTCCCGGGCGAGCTGGGTGAGGTCCGGGTCGTCGCGCTGGAGGTCCGAGGTGCCGAACCCACGAAGGTCGAGGGCGAGGACGCGGTGACCTGCCGCCGCGAGCTGTGGGATCACCTCACGCCACGACCACCAGAAGAACGGGAAGTCGTGGAGGAGGACGACGGTGTGCTCCGCATCGTCCGGCCCCGCGTCGGCGACGTGGAAGGACGCGCCGGCCGCGCTGACACGCCGGTGCGTCCACGGGCCCTTGGGCTCGAGGAGGGACCGTGGGACGGGAGGACGGTGGGTCACCGCTCAGCGCTCTCCTGCGGCCCGGGCCGCCCTGCGCCGCTCTCGCCACGTCAGGTGGGCGCCCTGCGGATTGACACGGGCGACCTCGGCGCGCAGGGCCTCCTCCTCGCGGCCGGAGCGGCGCACCCGGTGGGAGGTCCACCCGATGAGCAGCAGCACCACGCCGAGCAGCAGGAGCCGCCCGGAGTAGCCGCTGGCCTGGAGGTGGTGGGCCAGGTTCGCCCCGAAGGAGTTCCACTGGTCCAGCCAGTCCAGCGCGGGCAGGACGGCGCGCGCGGTGACCCCGGGTGCCACGACCCAGGGGATCCCGACCACGGTGACGACGATGCCGACCACGTGGGCCCCGAGGGAGGAGTGGCGCGCGAGGAGCACCACGAGCCAGACGACGAGCAACCCGCCGAGGAGCTCGAGGAGGGCTGCCGGGTTGAGGACGCCGGTGGACATCGGGTTGTCGGTGGCCAGGGTCATGCGCGCCCCGGCATCGGCGAGGAGGTACCAGCCGAGGGGGACCAGCACGATGCTCAGGAGGAGTGACCAGACATGGGCTGCGGCCCGTGAAGGGACCTCCGGGACCACAGTCGCACCCTCGAAGAGCGCGTCGTCCAGGGACTTCGGCGTGGCGGAGGGCCGCTCACCCTCGGCATCGGCGTCGGAACGCGGACGCCACTGGGCCTCGCCCCCCTCCTCGCTCGGCTCCTGCGGCGGGGCGACGAAGGACCGGCGGTGGACCTGGGTCTGGTCGAGCTCGTCCTCCGGGTCGGCGGGGGCGGCGGCGGGCATGATGCTGGTGCGCCGTGGCGCGGTGTCCTCCACGGCGTCGGGCGTCCCGGTCGCGGCCTGGTGGTGCGTGGAGCGGTTGCCGAGGACGTCGGGGGGGAGGTCGGTGGAGGTGTCCTCGCCGGTCGTCGACGAGGGCGCGACCGTCTCCACGTCAGGGTCCGGGATCGGCACGACCGGGATGTGGTGGCTCGAGGTGGTGGTCTCCTCCTCGGTGGCCTGCGGGGAGCTCTGCGGGGCACCGGTGGGTGCCGGAGCGGTGGCCAACCACGAGGGAGCCCCTGTCGACGGCTCCCCGGGCGTGGCCGGTGCTGCGGGAGCCAGGGCGGTGGGGGCCTCCTCGGAGTGGGAGGCTGCGTGGGACGGGACGTGGGGGTCGGATGCAGCCGCCCCGGTCGGGTGAACGGTCGACCCGTGGGTGGGCGGCTCGTGGGCCACCGGCGCGGTGAGCTCGGGTTCTGTCGGCTCCGGTTCGGGTTCGCTGGGCGCGGTCTCGGTCTCGGTCTCGGGCCCCGCCGACTCCTCGGCGACGTGCGGGGAGGATGCCGGGGCGGCCACGCCGGATGTCTCCACCGGGGCGATGACCTCGACCGTCTCGGCGACCTCGACCGGTGCTGCCGGCTCGAGGGTGGTCGGGAGGACGACGGGTTCCGCCGGTGCGTCAGGGAGTGTGGAGTCCTCCGACCGTGCGGGCTCCCCGGACCGGGCCGCCCCCTCGGGCTGCGTCGGCTCGGTGGGCCGCGCGGGCCCGTCGACCTGCGTGGTCCCGGCGTGCGGGGTCGTCCCGACCGTTTCCGGGAGCACGACCGAAGGGGCGGTCACCGACGGGTCGGGTGGCGTGTCCTCGTCCGGGGATGCGGGGTGGTGCTCCTCCACGGGGGCCTCCTCCGGGGCGGGGGAATCCACCGTGCCGGTGCCGCCCTCGTCGTCGGGGTCGGTGGCGGGAGTGGTCGGTCCCGGGTCGGCCACGGCGGTTGCGTCGGGCTCGAAGACCGGCTGGGCGTCGAGGACCAGGTCGGCATCGCTCGGCGGAGCTGCCTCCGGGTCCAGGTGGCGGGCGTCAGGGTCCTGGTCGGTCATGGGTCCTCCTCTTTCCCGCCCAACATAGCGCCCGGGCGAGTCCAGCGCCCTGAAGGCGGGCGGCTGGCCGTCACATCCCGGGGGAGGGCTCCTCGGTGCCGTCGGGGTCGCCGACGGGGGCGGACGCCGCACGTCGGCTGAAGTGGACGCCCAAGGAGGTCGCCACCAGCACCAGGCCGAGTGCCGAGACGACCGGTGCCGTCAGGCCGAAGGCAGTGGTCCGTGACGGCCCCGGCGTGATGACGATCCCGGTCAGCGTCGCCCACACGGGGAATCCGAAGAAGCCGGGGAGGACCATCAGCAGCCAGGCGGGCACCTGGGTGCCCATCACGGACCACCGCGCCCCGAGCGCGACGATCCCCAGGAGCAGTGCGGCCAGGAGACCGGGCAGGACGTGCGGCGTGTACAGGTCCAGGATTCCCGGCAGTCCCCGTGCGGCGACCTCCGTGGTGTCCCTCGGGGCGGCCACCAGCAGGCAGAGCACGGCCGCACCCGTGAGGAGCATCGAGCTCGAGGCGACCGCAGTGCGCTCCCGGGTGTGGGACTTGAACAGGCGTCGGGGCGTGGGCCTGCGGGCGTCCCCGGAGCGGCGGCGCAGCAGCACCGCTGCCGCCGAGCCGGCACAGATCGCCGCCACCGACACCGGGTACAGGCCCCATGACAGGGCGACCACCATGTCGGCACCCGAGACGTCGGAGGCGCGGAAGGAGAGGAAGTGGAAGGCACCGAGCATCTGCATCGCGCCGACCAGCACCGACACGGCGGCGGTGACGACCGCGCCGGCCGGGGAGTCCTCACTGTTGACGCTGATGAGGACCAGGAGCAGGGCTGCCACGAGTGCCCCCACCATGCCCTCGGAGGAGGACAGGGGCTGTCCGACGGCGGCGGCGGCCTGCAGGTCGGTGACCGCCATGCCCATGACGACCAGGGCGATGGGGGCGAAGACCAGTGCGAAGAGCGCGCACCGCAGGTGGTGGGCGCGGTCGGTCCCGGTGGCCGCGGCAGGTGCCGGGTGGGGGCCCGGCGCGCTCACCACCTCCCCCGTGCGTGGCACGGACGTGGTCGGGCCGCTCCCCGGGCCCGGCCTGCGGGGCGCCCCGGTCGTCATCCCCGCGGTGTCCATGCCCCCAGTATCCCTCCCCCGTCCCCGGGCACGCCGGACGGGCCGGTCGGCGCCCAAGGGGGATGCCCGGATCCGTCCCTCGCACCCCGCTAGGCTGGCCGGGTGCCCGATCCCACACCCGACGACAGTCCCCCGGCCCGACTGGCACGCGCGTGGGACGACCCGCGTGTGCGTGAGGAGGTCCGCCGTGCGGAGGAGGCGCTGACCCGCCTGCGCTTCCACGAGGGGCTCCGGAGGGGATGGCAGGAGGCGCGCGCCGAGGCGGCGGTGCGTGAGGCCTGTGCGGTCGCCCGCCTGGAAGGGGTCCGCACCACGGTCGACGACCTGCGCCTGGCCACCCTCGAGGATGCCTCCGGAACCCTGTCGGAACCGGATCCCGGTACGGCACTGGCCCTGGGGATCTGGAGGGCGCAGTGGAACCTGGTCGGTGGGTTCGCGCCCCTCAACACGCGCACCCCGCAGCGACGGGTGGCCCGACCCCTGCCCGCCCTCCTCGCGCGCATCCACCGCGACACCTGCTCGGGCCTGGTGGCGGGTGGGGCCCTCGCACAGGACCGGGTCGCGATCCCGGTGGATCCCGCGTCGTTGGCCGGGGTCCTCACCCTGGCCTCGGGTGACCTGCCGGCGTTGGCGGCCTCGGCGGGGATCGTCGCCCTGTGCCGGGCCTCGGACGTGTTCACGCCCGGATCCCTGGCAGTGGGGGCGGCACTGGCCCGCTGGGTGCTGGTGGAGCGGGGGGTGGACCCGACCGGCGTGGCGGTGGTGTCGCTGATGGACTGCGAGGACCCGAAGGGCGCGGGTCAGGCCCTGGGCGGCTGGGTCGAGGGTGGCGACGAGGGCGCCGTGGGGTGGCTCGTGCGGTGGGCGCGCGGGGTCCGCGCAGGTGCCGAGGAGGGGATGGACGTCGCGTTGCGGGTCCAGGCCGGTCGCCTGGGCTGACCGGCGCTCCGCCACCCGCTGACCACCGGGTGGTGGACCAGCGGCAGGTGGTGGGGTCGCCCCCGAGCCACCGACCCCGAGCCACCGACCCCGAGTCACTCCACCCGATCCACCACACCCGGGAGGACACGTGCCGGGGGGACGGTGCCGGCGACGCCCTCGTGGCGGGAGGGGTCAGGCGAGCACGCGCCGGGCACGCACCAGGGCGTAGCCGACGGTCGTGGCGGTGAGGACCCCGATCGCGAGGGGCAGGGCCACGCGTGCGGGGGAGGTCCGCACCCGCACCGTGTGCGTGAAGGAGAGGACCTGCCAGTCGTTGTCGCGGGCCACCTCCCGCAGGCGGCGGTCGGGGTTCACCGCGACCGGGTGGCCCACGGAGCGCAGGAGGGGCAGGTCGGTGGCCGAGTCGGAGTAGGCGAAGCAGTCGGCCAGGTCCCAGCCCTCGCGTCCGGCCAGTTCGGCGCAGGCACGGGCCTTCTCCTCCCCCTGGTCGAAACGCAGGATCCGTCCGGTGAAGGTGTTGTCCGCGTCGACCTCCGCCACCGTGCCGATCGCGTACTCGGCCCCGAGCATCGCGGCGATGGGGCGCACCATCTGCTCCACGGAGGCCGAGGCGATGACGACCCGGTGGCCGGCGGCGCGGTGGAGGGCGATGAGGTCCAGTGCCTCGGTGTAGCAGACCGGGTCGACCGAACGGGTGAGGGCCTCGGCCACCGTCGATTCCAGGACGGTGGCGTCCCAACCGCGGGCGAGGTCACCCAGGGAGTCGCGCATGCGTTCCATGAGGTGCTCGTCGGCCCCGCGCAGCAGGTAGGGCAGGTGGATGAGCGTCCCGATCGCCGCACCACGGCGCGTGATCAGGCCCGCCCGGACCAGGGGGTCGCGCAGGGCCACGGAGGAGGAGGTCGCCAGCACGGTCTTGTCGAGGTCGAAGAAGGCGGCGACCGGTGGGGAGGTGCGTTCGGTGTCCATGGCCCCCCTTGCCGCTGCGTGCTGCCGGACCCGCGCCGCCGTCGTGGGGGCGCATGCCGTCCCGTGTCCGTCCACAGGGCGGGTCGGGTCCCAGTGTTCCACAGGTGGCGCTCGCGGGGGTGGCCGCGTCGGGGGCTCCCGTGTGTGCTGGCCCATGGAGCACAGGGCACGGGAGGGACGCCGGTGGGTGCGCCCCCGCGGAGTGGCGGGCGGCTCCCCGGGTGCGCCGCGACCTCCCCGGGTGCTCATCCGTGGTCTCGACGAGGAGGGGACGAGGGCGGCTGCCGCAGTCGTGCGACTGGTCGGGGGTGAGGCACTGGTCCCGGGGTCACCGCAGGTGCGGGACGGCGGCGGGGTGCCCCCGGCGGCGGACGTGGACCTGGTGCTCGCCCCTGGCCCCGGGGTCGTGTCCGGTCGTCGGGACACGAACGCGCACGCGGGTGCAGCTGCACCCGTGGTCGTCGTGGGGGACGGGGGGATCCTGCGCCTGCCGGGGGACGAGGGACTCCTGGCGGACCTCGTGCGTGCGGCCTCGCTCGGGCGCCACTCCCCGGTCGTGCCGGGGCGGGGGACCTCGGCCGGGGTCCTCCCGGGGGTCGCAGCGCCGGGGGAGACGGTGGACCCACCGCGCCACCTCGTGGTGGCGGTGGCCGGCTGGCAGGGAGGGGTGGGGACGACGGGGCTGGTCCGTCTGCTCTGCGGGCACGCGGGAGCGGTGGCGGTGGACGCCACCGGCGCCGGACCCGGGGTGGTGGACCGGGTGAGGAGGGGCTGCCGGGGGTGAGGTGGGCGGACCTGCGCGCCGGGGAGCCGAGCCCGCACCCGGACCTGCTGTCCCGGCTGCCGGTCCTCGGGTGCGGACCGGCCCTGGTCGCCGATCCCCGGGGTGGGGCCGACCTCTCGGACCCCCGCCTCGCGCCGCTGCTCCACCACTTCCGCCACTCCCGGGACGTGGTGGTGGACATGGGCAGGTGGGACGGGCGCGCGGCCGTGCTGACGGGTTCCACCGCGAGGACTCTGCCCGGGGCCACGCCCCCGTCCGCTGCGACGTCCCTGCAGGGTGCGGGCCCGGGACAGGGCGCAGCGGGGCGGCACGGTGCGGGGGCTGGGCACCGCGGGGAGGTCCCCGGGGTGGCCGGCACCGGACCGGGCGGGAGGGGGTGCGTCGACGTGGTCTGCCTGGTGGGGCGCGGGGACGACGCCTCGGCCCCCGCGCTCGCGGGTGCCCTGGCGACGTGGTCGCCCTCGTGCCCGGTGGTCCTCGTCCACACCCGACGACTGCCGTCGGCCCTGCTGGGCCGCGCCCTGCCACGGGAGGGACGTGCGGGTCCGGTCACGACGTGGCATCTCGACGGACGGATGCGCGGGCCCCGTGCGCGTCGTCGGCTGGGGGTGCTCTGGTCCAGGCTGCGGCGCCTCGCCGCGGCGCCGTCGGTGGGAGGGGGTGGGTCGTGAACCCACCGTGGCACCCCCGCCACGCGACCCAGGTGGACACGGGGGCCGCGCAGGTGGAGGGGGACGGACGCGGATGGGCGCTGCGCCGTGCGCTCGCGGAGGGGCAGGACGTGGCGGGGGCGGTGCGGGCGCATGCACGCCCGGGTGCCGGGATCCACGAACTGGTGGACGGGATGGAGGAGGTCGCCGCCCTCGTGAGGGGCGTCGGTCCCCAGCTCGCGCCCCTCCTCGCCCACCGCGACGTCTCCGACGTGCTCGTGACACCCCAGGGCGTGTGGGTGGACCGCGGGGAGGGCGTCGAGGGGGCCGGGGTCGACCTGGGTGGGGAACCGGGTGTCCGTGCACTGGCCGTCCACATGGCCGCCGCCTGCGGCAGACGCCTCGACGACGCGAGCCCGGTGGTCGACGGGACCCTCCCCGGGGGCGTGCGCCTGCACGCGGTGCTGCCCCCGCTCTCACGTGACGGCACGGTGATCTCCCTGCGGACCTCGAGGGCGGTCGCCTTCTCCCTGGAGGATCTGCTGGGGGCGGGCACCGTCCCGGAGGAGCTGGGCTGGTTGCTGCCCGCCCTCGTGAGCTCCCGGGCCAACACGCTGGTCAGCGGCGCGACGGGGTCGGGCAAGACGACCCTCCTGTGCACCGTCCTGGGACTCGTGCCCGCCACGGAACGGATCATCTGCATCGAGGAGGTCACCGAGCTGCGTCCCTCCCACCCCCACGTCGTGCACCTCCAGGAGCGGCGTCCCAATGTGCAGGGGGTCGGGGGAGTCACCCTGGCCGACCTCGTCCGCGCGGCCATGCGGATGCGCCCCGACCGCCTGGTGCTGGGCGAGTGCCGGGGGGCGGAGGTCCGCGACGTCCTCACCGCCCTCAACACCGGGCACGACGGCGGCTGGGCGACGATCCACGCGAACACCGCGCAGGACGTCCCCGCCCGCCTCGCTGCGCTCGGGGCGCTGGCGGGAATGGGGGAGTCCGCCGTGGCGGCCCAGGCCGTGGCCGCACTGGACGCCGTCGTGCAGATGCGGCGTGACGCCCGCGGGCGTCGAATCTGCCAGGTGGGGGTGCTCCGGCGACGCGGACACGACCTCGTGTGCGAGGTCGCCCTCGACGTGGGTGCCGCGGGCGGGGTGGAGCGGGGGCCCGCCTGGGGGGAACTGCGTTCCCGCCTCGGTGGGGAGGCACCATGACCGCGGTGGTCGCAGCCGGTGTGTGCGCCGCGCTCCTGGGCGTGCTCCCGCTGCTGGGGCGGTGGCGGTGGGTCGTCACCGTGCGCCACTGGCGTGGGGACGCCCCTCCTCCCCGTGGTCGTGCCGTGGCGGGGGAGCCGTCCGGTGGGGCGGGCGCACCCCACGGTCGGGGGGCAGGGGTTCCCCTCTCGATGGTCGTCACCGAGGTGGCCGCGCGCCTGCGGGCCGGTGCATCGACCCCCCGGGCGTGGGAGCAGGCGTGGGGGAGGTTCCCCGGGCTCGGTCCCCTCGGGGGGATCGACGGCGAGGGTGTCCCCGAGGGCGTGCGGCGCCTGGCACGACGACCCACGTGGCGGGACTGCCTCCCCCGGGTGCAGGCGGGTTGCGGGGCCGGGTCGGTGCGGGACCCCGGGCCCGCCGCGGTGCGGCGTCCACGACCCGTCGAGGTCCTGCGTGCGGGAGGGGCACCGGCGAGGGCCCGTCGGAGTGCGGCCCGGGCGCTGGAGGCGGCCTGTCGTTTCACCCACCACCTCGGGGCGCCCCTCGCGGAGGTCCTCGACCTCGTGGCCGACGGGATCGACGACGCGGCGGGCGCCGAGGAGGCCCGCAGGACCGCGGCGAGTGGTCCCAGGACCTCCACCCGGGTCCTCCTGGCCCTCCCCCTGCTGGCGGTCGGGCTGGGGGAGGCAGCGGGGGCGGAACCCCTGGCGTTCCTCCTGGGGGGTGGTGTGGGGACGCTCTGTCTCCTCCTGGGGGTGGGGTGCCAGGTCGGCGGACACGTCGTCTCCCGGATCCTCACCCGTCGCGCCGAGGGAGGTGTCGGGGTGGGGGTGGACCCGGCCGTCCTGTGCGACCTGGCGGTCGCCGGCCTCGAGTCCGGGGCCTCGGTGCCGGCGACCCTGGAGGCCCTGGCCGCCGCGGCGGGGATCCCCTCCCTGGGGCGCACCGCACGAGAACTGCTCCTCGGGGTGCCCTGGGGCAGGGCGTGGACACCCACCCCCGAGGGGACGGAGGACCTCGGCAGGGCACTGGAGCCCGCCTGGACCGATGGCACCGCCCCGGTCCCCCTGCTCACGCGGGCGTCCGCCCACGTGCGCGCGCGGCGCCTCGCCCGGGCCCGCCAGGAGGCCGAGAGACTCGCCGTCAGGCTCGTGGTCCCGGTGGCGGCGCTCCTGCTCCCGGCATTCGTCGCCCTCGGTGTCGTGCCGACCCTGGTCCACCTGGCGTCGACCGGGGCCGTGCCGTCCCCCTGAGGTGGCAACCGGCGTCGTGTCCACAACCCGCTGGGCGCGGCACGGATCCCTCCACAGGTGCGCGACGAGCCGGTGACGGACGGGGGAGTCCACCGGAGGCTGGTGGTGTCCCGGAACGACCGGGACGCACCGGAGAGAGGAGAAGCGGATGTACGAGGGGGAGGTGGCCGACACCCTGTCGGCGGGGTCGGACGGTGAGGAGGGCTCGACCACGGTCGAGTACGCGATCGGGGCGGTGGCGACGGCTGGCTTCGCCGGCCTGCTCCTGCTGGTCCTCAAGTCGGGTGCCGTCCGGGGCCTGCTCACCGGCATCATCGAGACCGCGCTGTCCCTGTGAGACGGAGGGGGTGGTGATGGTGCGACCGCGTCGGCGTCGGGGGCCCGGTGCGGCTCCCGACGCCGGCATGGTCACCGTCGAGCTCGCACTCGGTCTCCTCGCCGTGGTCGTCGTCCTCGGGCTCGTGCTGGGGGTCGTGGCGGCGGGGAGTGCACGGGCCTCCCTCTGCCAGGCCGTGCGGGAGGCCGCCAGGGAGGCGTCGGTGGGAGGGGAGGACCCGGGCGACGTCGTCGCCCGATCCCTCGGCCGGGGCGCCGGGTCCGGCGCAGCGGTGTCGGTGTCGAGGCAGGGGCGGTGGGTCGAGGTGAGCGGTACCGCCGTGGTGGGTGGACCCGCGGGATGGGCGGGCCTGCAGGTGACCTGCGAGGCGAGGACGCTGGTCGAGGGGTGGGTCCCGTGAGTGGGCGGGACCGGGGCTCGGGCACCGTCGCGGCGGTGGGGATCGTCCTGGTGGCGTTGCTGCTCGGCGTCGTGCTGGCCGCATCGGGATCGGTGCACGCCCACCTGGTGCGGGCGCGGGCAGTCGCCGACCTGGCCGCGCTGGCGGGTGGGGACTCCTCCGCGGTGGCCGCGTGGACCGGGGTCGGGGCGGCACCCTGTGAGCGGGCGGGCGCCGTGGCCGACGTCAACGGACTGGAGCTGGTGTCGTGCAGTGTCAGCGGGCGCGACACCCGGGTGGTGGTCAGGGACGTGGTGGTGGTGCTCGGCGTCCCGGTGGCCGTGGGTGCCCGCGCGCGGGCGGGGCCGCAGGAGTGAGGGGGAACGACCGGGGAGCGTGCGACCGACATCGCTCGCACGACCCCCGAGGGGTGTCCCACCCGTCAGCGCATGTCAGCGCACGCCAGAAGGGGCCGGTCCGAAGACCGACCCCTTGAGGCATCCCATCAACACAGTGCGAGTCTTCCCGATGAGCGTCCCTTTCCGGTCCACCGGATCCCTTGTGGATCCCAGGACCTCTGTTCCCGATGACCACCAATGTAGGCAGCCACCCTTGGGGGAACGTTGGACGAACCTATGAGTTCGCTGGGATTTCCGGCGGGCACCTGTCCACGAGGTGGCGCAGGAGCGCGATCGCCCCCGACTTCGACAGGGGCTCGTTGCCGTTGCCGCACTTGGGGGACTGGATGCACGCGGGGCACCCGTCCTCGCAGGGGCAGGAGGCCACCGCCTCCAGCGTCGCGGAGATCCACTCCCGGGCGTGGGCGAAGCCGTGGGCGGAGTACCCGGCCCCTCCCCGGTAGGCGTCGTGGACGAAGACCGTGGGGGCGTGGGTGTCCTCGTGGTCGGCGGTGGAGAGACCACCCAGGTCCCAGCGGTCGCAGTTGGCGAGCAGGGGGAGCAGCGCGATCGCCGCGTGCTCGGCGGCGTGCAGGGCTCCGGGGAGGTCGGCCTGGGGGATCCCCGCCGTGCGGGCCCCCGTCGGGGAGAGGGTGTACCAGGCCGCGCGGGTGGGCAGCGTGTGCGTGGACATGTGCAGTTCCTGGTTGCGGATGAACTCCAGACCCGGCAGGCGCAGCAGGTCGAAGTCCGTGACCCGCGTGGACACGTCGACCTCACCGAAGTGCCAGGACACCGAGCCGTCGGGGCACGTCCAGGACCGCTCCTCCGAGACGACCTCCACCGAGACGTGCTGGGCCGCCCTCGTCCGCAGCCGGGTGCGCACCTCCTCCACCACGGCCACCCGCTGGCGCGAGGCCTGCATGACGGGGGACAGCTCGAGGACGTGGTAGGTGCGCCCCTGGTGCAGGTAGATCGCGTCGGGGAACACCTGGGCGTCCGCGGAGGAGTTGTCGACGGTGCCGATGACGGTGCCGGTCCCGGACTCCACGATCTGGACGTCGCCCGCCGAGCCGCGCAGGTCCGTCAGGTCCGCGGCGCGACCCTCCCGGGACACGTCCCAGTACCAACCGCGCGCCCTGCGCCTGAGGTTACCCTGCTCGACGAGTTCGTCGAACATCGTGGTGTCGGGCAGGCCGAAGACCTCCAGGTCCTCCTCGGTGAGGGGGAGCTCCGCGGCGGCCGCACACAGGTGGGGGGCCAGCACCCAGGGGTTCGAGGGATCGATGACGGAGGCCTCCACATCGGCGAGGATCGCCTCGGGGTGGTGGACCAGGTAGCTGTCCAGGGGGTTGTCGGAGGCGATGAGCACGGAGACGCCCTCGTCCCCCGCACGCCCCGCGCGACCCACCTGCTGCCACAGGGAGGCACGCGTGCCGGGCCAGCCTGCCGTCACGGTCGCGTCGAGGCCGGAGACGTCCAGGCCGAGCTCCAGGGCGCTGGTCGTGGCCAGGGCCCGCAGCCCGCCGCTGCGCAGCTCGCGTTCCAGGGCGCGTCGCTCCTCGGGCAGGTACCCCCCGCGGTAGGCGGCCACCCTCCCCGCCAGGGGTGAGCCGTGGGAGGAGAGACGGTCGCGGACCTGGGCGGCCACCGTCTCCGCGCCGTGACGGGAACGCACGAAGGTGAGCACCCGGGCCCCGTGCTCCATGAGCGCCGCCGTCAGGTTGGCCGCCTCCGTGGGGGCGCTCAGGCGTTGGACCGGGGCCTCCAGCACCAGGGGTTCCTCCCCCTGGACGGCCGCCAGGAAGGACTCGATCGACACCTCCGACCCGTCACGCATGAGCGCGCCCTGCCACAGGGCCAGGTGGTGGGCGCCGGCGGGTGCACCGTCCCGGTCGATGGCCACCACGCCGGGGCGACCCGTCATCCGTTCCCCGACCAGGGCCGGGTCCCGCACCGTGGCGGAGAGCACGACGACGACGGGGTCGGCGCCGAGGTGGTGGGCGATGCGCAGCAGGCGGCGCACGACCAGCGCGATGTGGGAGCCGGTGACGCCCCGCCAGTGGTGGAGCTCGTCGATGACGACGTAGCGCAGGGACGCCAGCATCCGGGTCCAGCGCTCGTGGCCGGGGAGCATCACGTAGTGGAGGAAGTCAGGGTTGGTGAGGAGCACGTCGGCGTTGCCCCTCGCCCACTCCTTGGCCTCGCGCGGGGTGTCCCCGTCGGCCGTGGAGGCGCGGACCCGCAGCCCACCCGCTCCGAGCACGCGTTCCAGGGCTGCCAACTGGTCCGCGGCGAGGGCCTTGGTGGGGGACATGTAGAGCAGGGTCGGGCGGCGGTGGACCTGTGAGATCCGCGTGGAGTGCGCGGAGTCGGACAGGTCGGAGAGGATCGGGACCCATGCGGCCAGGGACTTCCCCGAACCCGTGCCCGTGGCGAGGACCGTGTCGTGGCCCGCGTGGATCGCGTCCAGTGCCTCGCGTTGGTGGGACCAGGGCCGGGTGATCCCCAGGGCGCGGTAGGCGCCCACCACCTCGGGTGCGACCCACTGCGGCCACTCGGCGAGGACCTCGCGGCGGGCGGGGACCACGTGCATGTGGACGAGGCGTTCGTCGCGACGACCCAGGTCCTCCAGGAGTGTGACGAGGTCGGCGGGGGAGGCGTCGGTGGTCCTCCCCTCCCCGCCCGCCGCCCCTGCGGGACCCAGCTGCCCGGGCATGTCCGCCTCAGTCGTCCTCCGGCTGGTCACCCCAGCCCAGGGCGTGGGTGGCCGCCTCCTTCATGTACCCGATGGCGCTGATGCCCGTGGAGATCCCCGCGCCGAGGTTCTCGGCGAGTTGGGTGTCGGTCAGGCCCGCGCGCGTGTCGACGATGAAGTCCGCACACACCTGCAGGGTGCCGGTGTCGGAGGGGATCCAGTAGACGGTCGGGAAGTACTTCTCCCTGTTCCACCCGTCGGCCGCCGCGAAGATCGCCTGCGCGCAGGAGGAGGGATCCCTCCCCGTGTCCCACACGGCCCTCACCGACACGAAGCGACCGGTGGCGTCGAGGCTGAGGAGCACGGGCACACCGTCGAAGACGGCTCCGGCCGCGCGTCCCTCCACGAGCACGTCGACCTCGTACCCCATGGAGTCGACCACGGTGAGGAGACGGTCGAAGGGGACGGGGAAGGGGACCGACGGGTCGTCGGGGACCACGAAGGGCGTGGCGGTCATCGTCACTCCTCCTCCCAGTCGACGAGGTCGGGGTGGGTCTCCTCGACGTCACGGAAGAAGCCCATGATCATCCCCATCGAGGTCTCGCAGAAGTTGGTCAGCTGGTCCTCGGTGAGCCCCGACATCGACACCACGTTGCACTCCGCCACGAGGCCGAAGCGTCGCCCGTCCTCGAAGGGCGCGAGGAAGGCCTTGGGCCCGGTCCTCCGGGCGTTGCACTGGCAGACCTCCTCCGCGAGGGCGGTGAAGGCGGCGTCGTCCTGGGCGATGCCGCGCCACTGTGCCCTCAGCTGGAGGATCTGGGGGTTGGAGGTGTTCCAGAAGAAGATGGCGTTGGAGGTGGGGACGGCCAGTTCGGAGTCGGCGTACTCGCCGAAGCTCACGTCCCGGACGGCCAGCATCGACCGGATCCTCTCGGTGTTGACCGGAGTCGGTCCTGACACGGTGTTCCCCCTCGTTCGCATGGTCCCTCGATGGACGCCCCACACCCTATCCGAGCGCGGCCTGCGGGGCGCGGGCGCGGCGGGGGACGACCCCTGCCGCTCGGGCGCACAGACGGGGCGTTCGCGGGTGCGGTGGTGGGGGCATTGCCGGGTGCGGTGGCGGGGACCACCCCCGCGTGCGGCCCCTGTGGCGGGGGACCGGACCTGCCGGCGGGAGTTCCGCGGTCCGGGGGTCCCTGCCGGTGGTGCGCACACCTCGCCGCTACAGTGGGCCGGGAACCAGGGGGAGGAAGGGAGCACAGATGGCGGAGGAGGCCGAGGGCGCGCAGGGACCGGCAGGGTCCCCGCGGGATGCCGCGGGCCCCGGTGCTCCCGGGTCCGGCAGCCCGGAGGCACGACCTCGCGCGACGACCCGCCCGGCCACCCCCACCTCCTGGGCGGAGCGGCCCGACGGGTACCGCGCACGCCTGGCGCGACGTGTCTGTGCGGCGGCCCTGGGGGTCCTCCTCACCGGCTCCCTCGCCTGGACGGCCCTGTACAGTCCCGCCGGTCAGGCACTGGACACCGTTCTCATGGAGTCACTGACCGCGTGGAACGGCGCCCTCGGAGGGCTCGGGACCGTGGTCACCGGACTGGTCTCGGTGGAGGCGTCCGTCGTCGTCTCCGCCGTGGTCGTGGTGATCGCCGTGGTGCGCAGGCGTCCGACCCTGGCGGGCCGGGCCCTGGGTGTGGTCGTCGGCGCCAACGCCACGACCCAGCTCCTCAAGGCCGCCCTCGACCGCCCGGATCTCGGGGTCGTCACCGTGCTGGACAACTCCCTTCCCTCCGGGCACGTCACCTTCGCCGCCTCCGTCTCCCTGGCGCTGGTCATGGTCGCCCCCGAGTGGTCACGGACCGCGGCCGCGTGGCTGGGATGGGCCTGGACCTCCCTCATGGGGATCACGGTGATGGTCGACGCCTGGCACCGACCCGCCGACGTCGTCACGGCCGTCGCCATCGCCGGGGTCTGGGCACTCGCACTGTGCCCGATGGAACACTGCGAGCGCCACGGCAGCCCTGCACGCAGGATCATGGGAGCCGTCGCCCTGGCCCTGGTGGTCCTCGCGGTGGTGGGTGTCGTGGTCGGCATCGCCGGGACGGATCTTGTCGGTCGGGGCGTGAGCGGGGGAGCCGGCTACGGCTTCGCGTCCTACCTCGCGGCCCACCCCTGGCGCGAGAGGCTCCTCGCCCTGTGCAGCGCGGCACTGGTCACCGGTGTGGTGGGCATCGTCGTCCACGAGGTCGACCGACTCAGCTGGTCCTGACCGCACCACCCGACACCGCGGTCCCGGGGCAGTGACGCAGCTCACGCACCCGCTCGTACCGGCCCCGCCCAGCAAGGGGACCTTGGTCCCGCCACCGCCCCGACACCCCTCCGCGACGCGTGACCGCCCATTCCTCACCAACACAGGTGAAACCGCCAGTGGGAAGGTGACACGGTGTCGGTTCCAGGCGGGCCTCCCCGCGGTTCCGCCGGGTGTGCGGGTGGTTCACGTCCCCGGCCACTGACCGTGGGGTCAGTAGCCACGAACGCTCACAATTGCCCTGTTCATGCAGGTCAGAAGGTTTCTGACAGGCAAGGCTTGCCGAAGCGACCGGGACCTAGGTCGCCGCACGCTCCCGAGTTTTCCCGCCAACCCTCGGTGTGACGGTAGGATTCCCATCGCACGGGTCCCGAAGCACGAATCGAAGCGGAGGAGTCCGGGACATCCGCGTCACCCCGTGGCGCGGTGAATTCTCACCACTGTCAACATCTCGGCCTGGTCACGGTCCAGCCGTCACCATTCAGGAGTCCACCCCATGTCTTCTTCCACCACGCTGACCTACGAGGAAGAGGTCGTCACCTCTCCCACGGTTCGCAAGGTCCTCGCGTCCCTGCGTCTGACCACCGGATTCATCTTCCTGTGGGCCTTCCTCGACAAGACCTTCGGCCTCGGCTACTCCACGGCCTCCGAGAAGGCCTGGATCCACGGGGGCAAGCCCTCCCAGGGCTTCCTCGGGAACCTCGCCGAGGGCAAGCCGCTGACCGGCTTCTTCGGCTCCATCGCCTCACCCCTCACCGACGTCCTGTTCATGCTCGGCATGCTCGGTGTCGGCCTGGCGGTCATGCTCGGCATCGGCACCCGGGTCGCCGCCTGGGCGGGTTCGATCATCATGGCGCTCATGTGGCTCGCCGAGTTCCCGCTCGTCACCGGCCAGGGTGATGCCGCGACGAACCCTCTCATCGACTACCACGTCATCTACGCACTGTCCCTCGTCCTCGTGGCCCTCACCTACGCCGGTGACACCTGGGGCCTGGGTCGTTGGTGGAAGTCCCTGGAGATCGTCCAGAAGAACCGCTGGCTCATCTGAGTCGCACTGCACGTCCCCGGGGGGGCGTCGGGCCGGTCATCCGGCCCGGCGCCCTCCTTCGTGCGCCGGGTGGGTGTCCGTCGTGCCGGGCTCCCCGGGGGCGCTTCCCAGGGCGGCGAGCCGCTGGAGCGGGGTCGCGGCGGCGAGGGCGGCACGACGCTCGGCCTCGGGCAGGGAGTCGAGGAAGCGGGAGATGTCCTCCACCCACACCCGGTCGATGCGTGCCTTCTCCTCGAGGGCGCGAGGGGTCACGGACAGCACGACACGCCTGCCGTCGGAGGGATCGGTCGAACGTCGGACGAGTCCACGTCGCTCGAGCCTGCGCACGGTGACGCTGACATTGCTCACCTGCAGTCCGAGGTGTCGGGCGACCTGCACGGGTGAGGAACCCGGATGGTCCACGAGGTGCAGGAGCACCTCCACCTCGGACAGGGGGAGGGGATCCACCCCGGCGCCGCGGACGGCGCGCCGACGCGGGCCCACGACCAGCCCCTGGACGGCGGTGGCGAACGCCTCCACCGCTCCCGTGCCCCCGTCGTCGGCCACGTCCCGCTCCTGTCCCCCGATGTGTCATCGGTTGCCCCGCCCCGTGGAGGGGGCGGTCCATATGCTTATATTTTCATAAGTAATGGGCGTCCGCCCACCGATGACAGCCGGGAGACACATGAGCACCGCACCGACCCGTCTCCGCACGGGGCCCGACGCAGGGACGGACCCCAGGTCCGGTCGGCTGCCCTCCGGTCTCCTGGTCTCACTCGCCCTGCTCTCGGCCTTCGCGCCGATCTCGATGGACCTGTACCTTCCCGCCTTCCCCCAGATCATGGCTGACCTCCAGGCCAGTGCCTCGCAGGTGCAGTGGACCATGACGACCTTCCTGGCGGGCGCCTGCCTGGGGCAGTTCGTCTTCGGACCGCTCTCCGACCGCTTCGGTCGGCGCGGACCCCTGCTGGTGGGCAGTGCGCTGGCGGTCGTGGCCAGCGCCGTGGCGGCACTGTCACCGAGCATCGGGGTGCTGATCGCTACCCGCCTCCTGCAGGGGGTCACGGGCGCGGCCGGAATGGTCATCGGTCGGGCGGTCGTGGCGGACCGGGCCAGGGGACGGGAGGCGGCACGCGGTTTCACCCTGGTGATGGTGGTCAACGGCGTGGTCCCCGTCATCGCCCCCTTCGTCGGGAGCCTGGTCCTCACGGCGACGAACTGGCGGATCGTCCTGGCCACCGTGGCGGTCGTGGCTGCGGCGACCCTCGTGGCAGTGGTGTTCCAGGTCCCGGAGTCCCTGCCCCCGCAGCATCGGACGGGAAGGGGCGGGAGGAGCCCTGCGGTCAGCGAGGCGGCGGCATGCGCTCACGCCAGTTCCTCACCCACACCGTGTGCTTCGTCTTCGCCTTCGGGACGCTGATGGCCTACATCTCCGCCTCCTCCTTCCTCTACCAGGAGGTCATGGGGTGGAGCGCGCTGCAGTACGGGCTCCTCTTCGGCGGCAACGCCCTCGTGCTCACTGCGATGAGCGCCCTGTCCACGCGGCGCATCCGGGTCGTCGAGCCCTCCCACGTCCTGGACCACGGCCTCGCGCTGTTGGTCCTGGGCGCCCTCTCCTTCGCGGTCGTGGCCGCCGTCGGCGTGGACCCCCGCTGGCTCCTGGCACCCCTCGTGGTGGCAGTGGGCAGCCTCGGCCTCGTCCTCGGCAACTCCACGGGCATCGCCCTGGCAGCAGTGCCACCCTCGACGGGGAGGGCCAGTGCGATCCTCGGAGGGGCCCAGTTCGGACTCGCCGCCGTCGTGTCGTGGGTCCTCGGCCTCACCGCCCACGACGACGCCCTACCGCTCGCCCTGGTCATGGTCGCGACCTCACCGGTCGCCGCCGGCGCCCGGGCCCTCGGCGCCTCCCGGTCACGGCGGGCCTGACCACCGCGTTCCGTGGGACCCCGGCGGTGCCGGTCGCACCACCCAACGGCGTCGGTCGCACCACCCGCTCCCGCGGGGTGCGGCGCAGCGCCCCACACCCGACAGACAAGGACACGGACACCATGACCACCAGCACGGCGGTGGTCGCCACGGAGCGACCCGCCCGTTACGGCAAGCAGCTGACCTCGCACATGGCCCGCAGGTCGGTGACCACCTGGGACGGGGACACCGACTCCGGTGCCGTCGTCCTCGGCGGAGGGGAGGCCCGGGCCGACCTCACCAGCCGACCCGGTGCCCTCGAGATCTCGCTCGTCACCGCCCCCGACCTCGTGGAGCAGTACGACGAGGTCATCGGGATCCACCTCGCCCGCTTCGGGGCGCGCGACGCCCTCGTCGTGTCCTGGCAACGCGAGGACGGCAGCGCGGGCACCACCCAGGGGCCCATCGACCCCGACGCCCGACGCGGGCACCATCGCGAGCAGGACCCGGGGGCCGGTCCCAGGGACTGACCACCGCCCCGGGCCGATCCCGCCCGCGTTCGACCCCCGCCCGACCATGGGGCCGACCCCGCCCCGGCTGCGCCCGTCCCGAGGGGTGTTCCGGTCCCCGGGGGGCGACCGCGCCCCTGTCAAGGACCCGGCACCCGGTGTCCGTGCTCCCGGGGTCCGGGTCGGCCCCGAAGGGGACCGACCGGGACCTTCGACCCCCTCCGACGGGGTTGGCGAGGACTTCCCCACACCGTGCGCGCACGACACGCCCTTGGCGCCTCGACCCCTCCTCCAGCACCTAAATATAGTGCTGTGACGTGCCCGGGGGCACTAGATGTAGTGACCCCGGACGTGTTCCCGAACACGGTCCACCGCCCGACCAGGGCCTCCGCCGAACCGCCCCGGGGACACCACGAAGGACCGACCCGAGGTGGAGGAGCCCCATGAGCCAGCGATACGACGTCGACGCCATCAGCACGATCGAGGAGTACCTCGACCGCTCCGACTGGCGGGTCAACGCGAATGCCAACCAGGGCTACTCACTGGGCGGGCTCATCCTCAACACCTCCGGCAAGATGGTCGCCAACTACTGGCTCGAGCGTGTCTTCAGCCGTGACGCGGGCGCCGCCCACCGCGCGGGCGACATCCACATCCACGACCTCGACATGTTCGCCGGGTACTGCGCCGGGTGGTCGCTCAAGCGCCTCCTCCAGGAGGGCTTCAACGGGGTCCCCGGAGCCATCGCGGCAGCCCCCCCGAAGCACTTCTCCTCCGCGTGCGGGCAGATCGTCAACTTCCTGGGCACCCTGCAGAACGAGTGGGCCGGCGCCCAGGCCTTCAGCTCCTTCGACACCTACATGGCGCCCTTCGTGCGCCTGGACGACATGACCTACGACCAGGTCGTCCAGTGCATGCAGGAGCTGATCTACAACCTCAACGTCCCCAGCCGCTGGGGCTCGCAGTGCCCCTTCACGAACCTCACCTTCGACTGGACCTGCCCCGACGACCTCGTCGACGAGCACCCCCTGATCGGGGACGAGGTCTGCGACTTCGCCTACGGCGACCTCCAGCCGGAGATGGACCTCGTCAACCGGGCCTTCATCGAGGTGATGAGCGGGGGCGACGCGGACGGACGCGTCTTCACCTTCCCCATCCCGACCTACAACATCACCCCGGACTTCGACTGGGACACCGACAACGCCAACCGACTCTTCGCCATGACCGCGAAGTACGGCCTGCCCTACTTCCAGAACTTCATCAACTCCGACCTGGACCCGCACATGATCCGCTCCATGTGCTGCCGCCTGCAGCTGGACCTGCGCGAGCTGCTCAAGCGCGGCAACGGCCTCTTCGGGTCCGCGGAGCTGACCGGCTCCATCGGGGTGGTCACCCTGAACATGGCGCGCCTGGGGTACCTCCACAAGGGCGACAGGGAGGGCCTCGTGGCGGCCATGGACCACCTCATCGACCTGGCCTCCCAGACCCTGGAGCGCAAGCGCGAGACCATCCAGTACCACATGGACCGCGGCCTGTTCCCCTACTCCCGGCGCTACCTGGGCACCCTGGACAACCACTTCTCCACCATCGGCGTCAACGGCATGAACGAGATGGTCCGCAACTTCACCGACGACGCCCACGACCTCACCGACCCCGAGGGCTTCGCCATGTGCGAGCAGATCCTGGACCACGTCCGCGACCGCATGGTCGAGCTCCAGGAGTCCACCGGTCACATGTACAACCTGGAGGCCACGCCCGCTGAGGGCACCACCTACCGCTTCGCCAAGGAGGACCGCAAGCGCTTCCCCGGGATCATCCAGGCCGGCACCGAGGAGCAGCCCTACTACACGAACTCCTCCCAGCTGCCGGTGGGGGCCACGGATGACCCCTTCCAGGCGCTCGAGGACCAGGAGGTCCTCCAGGGCAAGTACACCGGCGGCACCGTGCTGCACCTCTACATGGGGGAGCGCATGAGCTCCGGGGAGGCCTGCAAGCAGATGGTGCGCCGCTCCCTGACCGCCTTCAAGGTCCCCTACATCACGATCACGCCGACCTTCTCGATCTGCCCCGTCCACGGCTACCTGGCGGGTGAGCACTTCGAGTGCGAACGCTGCGCCGCCGCCCACCCCGACCGCGACCCGCAGCCCTGCGAGGTCTGGACGCGCGTCATGGGCTACTTCCGTCCCGTCCAGTCCTTCAACATCGGCAAGAAGGGCGAGTACGCGGAGCGCCTGATGTTCACCGAACGCGCTGCCCGGGACCACGGCGAGCTCGTCAGCGCCTTCCCCGCCGTCGCGGAGTGAGGGCCCGGATGGGGGGTGCGGACCATGACCACTGACGAGGGCGCCCCCGTGTCCTCCCCCGGTCCACGCAACCGTCCCCCTGTCCGGGCGGAGGACCTCCAGATCGCCGGCATGCAGCCCATGTCGGGGGTCGACTGGCCGGGGAAGCTCGTGGCGACGCTGTTCCTGCAGGGCTGCCCGTGGGTGTGCCCCTACTGCCACAACCACGCCATCCTCGACCCCCGCCTCCCCGGGATGGTGGGATGGGAGGAGGTCGAGGACCTCCTCGCGCGACGCCACGGGCTGCTCGACGGGGTGGTCTTCTCCGGTGGGGAGGCCACCCGGCAGGTGGCCCTGGGCGATGCCATGGAACGCGTGCACGACCTGGGCTACCTCGTGGGCCTGCACACCGCGGGCCCCTACCCGCACCGTCTCGAGGAGCTCCTCGCCGCGGGCCTCGTGGACTGGGTGGGCATCGACGTCAAGGCCCTGCCCGGGGACTATGCGGAGGTGGCGGGTCGCCAGGGCGCCGGGTGGAAGGCCTGGGAGTCGCTGCGCCGGGTCGCCGCCCATCCCGAGGTCGACCACGAGGTGCGGGTGACCGTCTACCCCGGGGGCCCCGTGGACGCCGTGGGGATCGCGCTCGCGGTGCGGGACATGGGCATCCGCAGGATCGCCCTGCAGCAGGCCCGGGCCCAGGGGGCACCCGAGGGGTTTCGGGCCGACGGCATCGGCTGGGAGGACCAAGTCCGGGCCATGGCCCGCGACATCGGGGCCATGGGCTTCGAGGAGTTCACCTTCAGGCCCGCCTGAGGGAGACCGCGGGAGGTGCAGGGGACGAGGGGCTCCGCCCCCGGCGGGGGCGGTCCGCCCCGGCCCACCACGGCCTGAACGGCGCGGATCTGCGGGCTTTGGCGTGACCTCGCGGTGCCTCTCCGCGTAGGGTGTGCACGTACGTCAGGACGACCGAGGGGACCAGAACATGGGTGAGGGACCCATTCCGACCGGGATGGCCGGCACCGCAGCCGATCCCGGAGCCGACCCGGAGACCCTGCGCCAGATCGCCTTCCACTACCCCGAACTGCGTCCCGTGGTGGCGGCGAACCCCGCCGCCTACCAGGGTCTCCTGGACTGGTTGGCCGCCCTGGGTGACCCGAAGGTCAACGCCGCACTCGCGTCGAGGGTGCCCGATCCGGCCCGTCCCGGAAGCGGGGCGGGTCGGCCACCGACATTCGCTCCGGTGGCTGCCGCATCCGCCGCGACGGTGGCGGACCTCGGTGGGACCCCGGTCCAGGGGGTCCCCAGCGGTGGTGGTCCGCGCCGGACGGGGATGTCGACGGGGGCGAAGGTCACCCTGGTCGTCCTCGTGGTCGCCGTGCTCGTCCTCGCCGGGATCGTGTGGGCCATCTTCCGTGGCGCGGGGGGCGGGGCCGAGTCCGGTCAGTCCTCCGATGCGGACTCCACCCCCACCGCGACCTCGACCGAGAGCGCACAGCCCTCCGAGTCCGCCACGGGCGACGTCCGGTACCCGGCGCCCAGTGGCGCGGTGGCCGCGTCGAGCGTGGTCTCCCCCTCCGGGAACATCGCCTGTGACCTCCAGCCCGACTCCGTGACCTGCTCCATCGTCGAACAGGCCTATGCCCAGAACGGACTCGAGGACTGCGAGGGCCAGACCTTTGCCCTCACCGCCGACGGGACCGCCTCACAGCGTTCCTGCGGCACGACGGTGCCCGGCACCGGCACACAGCTGCCCTACGGCACCACCGCCGTCAACGGGAACTCCGCCTGTCTCTCGGACGAGAAGGGCGTGAGCTGCTGGAACACCGTGTCGGGACAGAGTTTCGCCCTGGCGCGCCAGGGCTGGCAGACGGGCAACAGCGGCGAGATCACTCCCGACGACTTCCGCTGGTGAACGGAACCGCCGGGTGGAGTGGTCAGGCGGCGAACATCGCGACGAAGTTCGCGATGATCCGGCCCGCCTGGTGGTGACCGGGTCCGTTGCGGCCGATGAGGACCAGTGAGGCCAGGTCGTCGGCACCGGCGTAGCCGGCGTCCTCGTAGGCACTCAGGCGCTGGCTGATGACGTCGGAGTCGAGTTCCGGGTTGAACTGGGTGGCGTAGAAGGTGGGGGCGAGCCTCATCATCTGGATGGGACAGCTCAGGGAGCGCGCGAGCACGACGGCCCCCTCGGGAGCCTCCTCGACCGCCTCGTGGTGGCCCACGTACGTGGTGAAGCCCGTGGCAGCCAGGTCCCTGAGCAGGGGGTCCTCGCGTCCGGCCTGCGTCAGCACGATCTCCACCATCGAGGGGGGCTCCGCCCAGCGGGTCGTCACCGGGGCGCCGCGCATCCAGGCTGCCACCTCCATGCCGTAGCCGGTCGCCAGGCAGGGGGTCCCGGCCTCGCTGATCTGGGTGAAGAGGTGCTCGAGTTCCCGTTCGGTGTGCTTCTGGGTCGCCGACTTCCGCTCGTCGGGCGTGGTGGTCCCGTAGGGCGAGCCCGCCACCATGATCCCGGAGAAGGCCTGCACGTCGATGTCGGGCAGGCCCAGGAGGTCGAGCCGCACCTGCTGGAGCTGGTCCTCCCCGAGCCCCGAGGCGCGGAGGAAGGAACGGCGTTCGGCCTCGATGGCCTCGTCCTCTGGACGGGTGGAGACGAGCAGGTAGGGCTTCATGCTTCAACTGTAGGCAAAGTGGTGGTCCGATGTCTGTGCGGGACCAGCCGATGACCGCCGCGGCGGACCCCACTGCTCCGCCGGGCACGTGACGTGGTGTCGGGGTGGGTCCAAGGTCCGGCGTGGGCGCGGGGTCGGTTCAGGAGGTCTGCAGCAGCAGGTAGGCCAGCCCCCACAGCAGGAGGAGCACCAGGGACACCGCGAGGGCGCCGCCGCCCGCCCGGGCGCCTGCACGGTGGAGGCGCGGTGCGCGTGCCAGGCCGATCCCGCCCAGGACCGCGGACACCAGCAGGACAGGGGGCAGGAAGACGCCGACGAGCGTCAACCACAACGCGGTCGTGGCCACGCCGTTGGTGGGCGGCAGGGGGGA
>NZ_CCXH01000106.1 GCF_000820725.1 Actinomyces polynesiensis
CGGACCCGGGGCGGAACTCCGTGTCGTCCATGGGACCCTCCCTGTGGCTGGGGCCCCAGCATGTCACAGCTCCGCGACGGGGAGACGTCGGTCACGGGGCGGTCAAGTCCGTACCACGAGAGCGGCACGCCCAGCTTTCGGATGGATGCGGGTGCTCGCGGGGCGGACGTCTATCCTGAGGTTCCGACCGGCACATCGGCCCAGCCCATTGACTGATCGGAGACGTCGCAGATGAGCGACTCGAGCCACGCCCTGTTCCGTTGGAAGCTCCACGGCGACGGACACTCCATCCCACCGGGCGAGGTCGTCGCCCCCGACGAGCGCCTCTCCTGGCCGCGGACGATCGGCATCGGGGCCCAGCACGTGGTCGCCATGTTCGGAGCGACCTTCCTCGTGCCCCTCATCACCGGCTTCCCGCCCTCGACCACGCTCTTCTTCACCGCCATCGGCACCCTGCTCTTCTTCCTCATCACGGCGGGACACCTCCCCTCCTACCTCGGGTCGTCATTCGCCCTGATCGCCCCGATCCTGGCGGTCTCCCAGACCCTCGGCCAGGAGTACGCACTGGGTGGCATCATCGCCACCGGCGCGACGCTGGCGCTGGTCGGCATCGTGGTCCACTTCGCCGGCGTGCGGTGGATCGACGCCATCATGCCGCCGGTGGTGACGGGCGCGATCGTCGCCCTCATCGGCTTCAACCTCGCACCCGCCGCGTGGAACTGGGTCAAGGAGGGGCCGGTGACCGCAGTGGTCACCATCGTCTCGATCTGCCTGATCACGGTGCTCTTCAAGGGCATCATCGGACGTCTCTCGATCCTCTTCGGCGTGCTCATCGGCTACGTGGTGGCCTGTCTCCAGGGTGAGGTCGACTTCGCCCCCATCGCTGATGCCGCCTGGTTCGGCCTGCCCCAGTTCCACTCCCCGGCCTTCGACCCCTCCACGTTGGGGCTGTTCATCCCGGTGGTCTTCGTGCTGATCGCGGAGAACGTCGGTCACGTGAAGTCCGTGTCCGCGATGACGGGGCAGAACCTCGACCACCTCACCGGTCGCGCGCTCTTCGCGGACGGTGTCTCCACGATGCTGGCGGGCTCCGGCGGCGGTTCGGGCACGACCACCTACGCCGAGAACATCGGCGTCATGGCCGCCACCCGCGTGTACTCCACCGCCGCCTACGTCGTGGCAGCGGGTTTCGCCTTCGTCCTGTCGCTGATGCCCAAGTTCGGGGCCGTCATCGCCACCATCCCCGACGGGGTCCTGGGCGGGGCGGGGACGGTGCTCTACGGAATGATCGGCATGCTGGGCGTGCGCATCTGGGTCCAGAACCGCGTCGACTTCTCCAACCCGGTGAACCTGAACACCGCAGCCGTGGCCCTCATCGTCGCGATCGCGGACTTCACCTGGTCCCCCGGCGGCATGACCTTCGGCGGGATCGCCCTGGGCACCGCGGCCGCCGTGGTGATCTACCACGGCATGCGCTGGATCTCGAAGCTGCGCGGCACGAACCTGGAGGCCGCCACGCCCGCCTCCGCCCCCTCGGGCTCCGAGTTGGACTCCGAGCCCTACGCGAAGCGTCGCAGGGTGGGTGACGCTCCCGAGGGCTGAACGCGGTGGTCGGTCGGCGTGTCCCGGTGCGGGTCACGCCGACCGGGCCCGTGGCCCTGACCCGGCCCGTGGCCCTGACCCGGCCCGTGGCCCTGACCCGGCCCGTGGCCCTGACCCGGCCCGTGGCCCTGACCCGGCCTTTCGCCCCGACCCCGGGAGCCTCGGCAGACAATATTGCGGACGGGGACCCGATCTCTGAATGAGGTCGCTGTGTCGATGCAGGTCAGCGGCCATTGACGTGAGAGCGTCGGTCACCGACATCCCCACATTGTCTGCCGGGAGGCTCCACGGCCGCCGGGCGGAGCACCTCCCGCCGCGAGCTTGCGCCTGGGGGCGTCGCGCGGCACGGCCCAGTTGTCGGACCGGGCGGGTGGACGGCTCCGGGTGGACGGGTCCGCGTCACTCGCCCGACTGGGACCCCGACTGCCCCCACTGCTCACCGGACTGGACGCCCGACTGGGAGGCGGCCGTCTGCGCGTCCATGGGCAGGCAGGTCGAGGGCCCGGTCAGGTCCGAGGTGTCCTCCATGGCCTTCTTGAAGTCCTCGTCCGACAGGGTGCCCTCGTAGAACCCACCGAGGATGACCGTGACCGTCGAACTCGTCGTCGAGGTCAGCTTCACCCGCGCGTCGGGGAAGAAGCGCGCCACGGTGTAGGCGGCATCCACCGAGGAGGGGCCGGCGTCGACCTCGACCGACCCGGCGTACTCGGAGGTGGCATTGCCGGGTTCCTTCATCTGGAACCCGGCCTTGTCGAGCATCTCGGTGGCGTCACTCGCGAGACCGAGGCGGGATGTGGCGTTGAGCACCTCGACCGTGACGGAGCCCGGGTCCAGGGGTGCGGTGGAGGCGGTGGGGCAGGGCACGTCGCCCTCGCCTGCGTACTTGGTGCCCGTGGAGAAGTCCGAGGGCAGGGGCAGGTGGACCAGGCCGAGGATGGACAGGAGGCTGACGATGACCAGGACGGCCATGACCGACAGGGTCACGGAGAACGTGAGGTTCTGCTTGCGCTGGCGGTTCTCGAGGTAGCGCTGGCGCGGCGAGAGTCTGGGCGGTTCCTGGGTCACGGGTCCAACCTACTCGACCGGTGCGCGGTGGGGAGCCCCCGACGTGCTGGCGGAACGCAGCAGGACAGGTGTCCGCGCCCGTGCCGCGCGGAGGGACAGGGGACCACCGGGGCGGATACGGTGGAGCAGGTCCGTGCCCGACCCGGACCACAGACCCCTCACACCTAGGAGGCACCGGTGGGATTCCTCAGCGACGAGCTGCTGGCCACGATCCACGGGCGCGCTGCGCGCCACGACGCGGAGAACACCTTCCCCGACGACGACCTCGCCGACCTGCGCGCGGCCGGCTACCTGGCGGCCTTCGTGCCGTGGGAGTTCGGTGGCGCGGGCCTGACCCTGGAGGAGATCGCCGCGGAGCAGACCCGGTTGGCCAAGGCCGCCCCCGGGACCGCACTGGGCATCAACATGCACCAGATCATCGTCGGGCTGGGCAGGCACCTGGTCCGCAACGGCAATGACCGCGGGGAGATGATCCTGCGCGACGCAGCCGCGGGGGAGCTCTTCGGGTTCGGGATCTCCGAGCCCGGCAACGACCTCGTCCTCTTCGGTTCGACCACGGCCGCCGTGCCCGACGGGCAGGGCGGCTACTCCTTCACCGGCACCAAGATCTTCACCTCCCTGGCACCGGTGTGGACGCGGTTGATGACCTTCGGGCGCGACGACTCCGGGGAGGACGGGCCCCACTCCGTCTTCGCGGTCCTGCGCCGCGAGGACGGCGGGTTCACCGTCAAGGACGACTGGGACACCCTGGGCATGCGGGCCACCCAGTCCAACACCACCCTGCTCGAGGGCGCCCACGCCCCCGAGTCCCAGATCCTCACGCGCACCGAACCCGGGCCCTCGAAGGACCCCGTCGTGTTCGGGATCTTCTCCAACTTCGAGATCCTCCTCGCGGCCACCTACTCCGGGGTGGGGGAGCGCGCGGTGGAGCTGGCCGCGGAACAGGTGCGCACGAGGAAGTCGGTGAAGAACCAGACGGTCTACGCCAACGACCCCGACATCCGCTGGCGCATCGCGGAGGCCGCGCTGGCGATGAACGCGGTGGGCCCGCAGATCCGAGAGCTCGCCCGCGACATCGAGGCCGGTGTCGACCGGGGCCCCATCTGGATGCCCCAGCTCTCGGCCGCCAAGAACGCCGCGGCCGAGGCCTCCCTGCGCGCGGTCGAGCAGGCGGTGCGGGCCTGTGGCGGGTCGTCCTACTACACGAGGAACGAGCTCTCGCGGCTGTACCGCGACGTGCTCGCCGGCCTCTTCCAGCCCTCCGACCAGGAGTCCCTGCACTCCGCGTGGGCGAACGTGGTGCTCGGACCGGTCGAGCGCTGACCCCGGCGGGACCCGCGCCGGTGCCGGTCAGTCGCCGGAGGTGGAACCTCCCAGCTGGTCCGCTGCCTCCTGGAACTTCGGGCACAGACCCTGGAGGGTCGTCATGGACTCCTCCATCTGCTGGGAGACCTCCTGGAGACGGGCGAGCGCCTCATCGGCTCCGGACTGCGAGGTGGTTCCGACCGAGGTCGACTCGGTGAGGGAGGCGTAGGCATCGATGTAGGAGTCCCAGGCGTTCCTGACCTCGGGGTTCGTCACCGTCGCCCCGATGCCCTGCATCTCCTCCATCATCCGACCCACGGCCTCCAGGGCTGCCGCCTGGTCGCTGGTGTCGACGTCCCGGTACTTCGCGGCCATGGCCTCGAGCTCGGTCTCCAGGGCCGTGCAGCCCTCCTCGACCGACTGGGAGGAGTCGGTTGCGACGGCCGGGGTCGAGGCCTGCGCCGAGGAGGTGCTCCCTCCGGCGCTGCCCGAGGCGGGTGCACCCGACTCCTCGGAGGGGCCGGTGCTGCAGGCGCCCAGTGAGGCGGCGAGCACGAGGGCGGACAGGGCTGCGGTGATGCTGTGTCGTCTCATGGGGGACAGCCTGAGTGAAAGCTGGGAGTGCGGCAACAGGAGGGGTGGGGTGCGGCCTCCCGGTGTCGCGGCCGTGGTGGGACAGGGCGTCGGCGGTCACGGTGACCCATCGCACCCGGGACGAGGCCGGGACGGTTGGCGTTTTCGGTGCTCGGCCCGCTAACATGGTCCAGCGCGCGTGCGATCCACGCGCCTCGGAGGATTCGCCTAGTGGCCTATGGCGCACGCTTGGAAAGCGTGTTGGGTGCAAGCCCTCGGGGGTTCGAATCCCCCATCCTCCGCGGTGTGACGAGGCGGGGCATCCCTTCGGGGGTGCCCCGCCTCTCCCGTTCCCCCCACCTGCGCACCGCCGCGCCCGTCGGACCTGCCCTGCGGCCGTCCACCGACTTGTGGGCGTCCCCCCGGGTGCCCACCAGCCATGTGACGCCGAGGGGACGGCGGGCCCGGTGCTGGTGTCCCCCGGGGCGCCCGGCAGCGATCCCGCCCCGCCCTCGTCGGGCACCGACCACGGACCCACCGATAGGCTGCCCCCGAGGACGATCCCTGACCGCATGCCCTGTCGACACCCGGAAGAGGACCGCAGATGACGCGCCGCCCCACGTCAGACCCGCACGCCGCACCGCCCGCTGCCCTGGTGCCCGCCCTCCTGGCGGCCACAGCCCTCGCTCTCGGGGCCTGCACCGCCGGCGGCCAGCCCTCCGGGGAGCAGTCGGGACAGTCCGGGCACTCAGGTCCGTCCTAGTCCGGTGCCGCTGACGAGGGCGGGACCGGGGTGTCGGCCGCGGGAGATCTCTTCGTCGAGGGGACGATCGAGACCCCGACGAGCGAGGTGACCGCCCGCATCGGTCCCCTGGTGAACCGGGGGGACCACGCCGTCCTGGTGCTCGAGGTGGAACTCCCCGACGGCGCGCAGACGGCCGGCTTCGAGAGGCGCGACCACTGGATGGCCCACCCCTTCCGCGGCATCTACCGCTTCCCCCTCCTCGACCTGGAGGCGGGCACGGTGGAGGAACCCGTCCGGCTCGGGTCGGACCCCAAGGCCAGCGACGAGGCGACCCTGGAGTTCTCCCCCGTCGCGCAGGAACCGCCCTACGCCGCCTACTCGGTCTACGGTCCCCAGGACCGCGACGCCGTGGACATCCTCGTGCCCGGCGTGGGCCTGGTCGAGGCAGTGCCCGTCGTGGAGGAGTCGGTCCTGCCCACGGACGACACCGACATCCGTTCCGTCGCCGCACTGGACGCCGCGGAGGAGGAGATCGGACTGCCCGGCCGGGAGATCAACCTGCGCAGGGCCCAGCTGGAGTCCTTCGCGCTGGCCACGGACGACGGCCAGGACATCGAGGTCACTCCCGAGCAGGTCGACATCAACGTCAACTCCGACGTCCTCTTCGACTCCGACCAGGACACCCTCGGGAGCGGTGCCCGGGCGGAGCTGCGACAGGTCGCCGACCAGCTGGACGGGATCGGGGGTGGGACCGTCACCATCGTCGGTCACACCGACGACGTCGACTCCGAGGAGTACAACCAGGCCCTGTCCGGGAGGCGCGCGGAGGCCGTGCGCGACGCCCTGGAGGACCTGGGCGATCTCTCCGCCTTCGAGGTCACCACCCGGGGCAGGGGTGAGAGCGAGCCACGCGTCGCGGGCACGACCAGCGAGGCGAGGGCCGCGAACCGGCGCGTCGAGATCCTCGTGGTCCCCGCCGACACCTCCGGTCACGTCGTCATCCAGGGCAGGGACCAGGCAGAACCCCCCGAGCCCGAGGGCCCCGTGGGTGTGGCGGGCGAGGGAGCGACGGTCTCCAATGAGGACGGTGACACCATGCGCATCGACCTGGCGGAGCTGCGCACGCGTGGGCGTTACCTGGTCGGGGAGGTCACCGTGACCAACGTCGGGGACAAGGAGGACATCGGGGTCCTCAACGCCCTGCGGGCCATGACCCTGAGCACCCCGCGCGGCGAGTTCGAACCCAACCAGATGAGCATGCCGTCCGGGCTCACCCTGCTCGAGGGCGGCCAGCGCTTCTTCCCCGTCGACTACTCGATCGCGGGCGCGGACCACACGCCCGTCGTCCCCGACCAGTACGTGACGCTGGAGCCGGGCCAGTCCGTGGTGGTCCCGGTGGTGTGGCCACGGATGGAGGCCGACTCCGCAGTCCTCGACGTCTCCGACTACAAGGACGTCCTCGGGGGCAGGACCGCCCACTACTTCCTCTTCCGCGTCACCGACATCCCCATCCACTGAGTGCCAGGGGGAGGGCCGCCCCCACCCGCCCCCGCCCCACCCCGGCCGGTCCGGGCGGCCGCACAGGGTCGTGGAGCGGCGGTACCCGGGCACCCGGACGGAGTCGTGGTGCGGCGGCACCCGGTGGCACAATGGCGGGCGTCGTCGACGGGGGACACCGCTCTCCGCACCAGCCAGCCTCCGGAGGGCCATTCGTGGATCCCAACCAGTCCGTCCCGCACGCGTCCCCCGTCGCGGGGGCCAGGCCCGCCCCGGTGCGTGTACCCTCCGCGGGAGTGACCACGGGGGCGCCCTCGTCGGCGCGACCGCGCACCGGGGGCACCACCCCGGCACCGGGGGGTGACGCGGGCGGGACGGCCCCCGACGCCAGTCGGGGCACCCCCGGCGCTCCCGGCACCCCCGGCAGACGCTTCAAGACGCGCCACCTGTCGATGATGGCGCTGGGCTCCGCGATCGGGGCCGGCTTCTTCCTGGGGACGGGCGTGGCCGTGTCGGAGGCGGGGCCCGCGGTCCTCGTCTCCTACGTCCTGGCAGCCGTCCTCGCGATCTCCGTGATGTACGCCCTGGCGGAACTCGCCGCCGCCCTGCCCTCCACCGGGTCCTTCTCCACCTACGCCGAGGCGGGCATCGGGCGCTGGGCCGGTTTCACGGTGGGCTGGCTGTACTGGTTCACCCTGATCATGGTGCTCGGCATGGAGATCACCGGCGCGGCCGGGATCTTCGTCAACTGGTTCCCGGCGGTGCCGCAGTGGACGGTCGCACTGGTGGTCGTCGTGGTGCTGGGCGGGGTGAACCTGCTGGCCGCCGGCGACTTCGGTGAGGTCGAGGCCTGGCTGGCCGGCATCAAGGTCTTCACGATCATCGCGTTCCTCGCCATCGGGATCGGCCTGGTCACCGGCATCATCCCCGGGCGCCCGGAGTCCGTGGTGGACAACGTGCTGGGGCACGGCGGCTGGGCGCCCAACGGGCTGGCCGGCATTGCCGTCGGCCTGCTCGCCATCATCACCTCCTTCGGGGGCATCGAGATCGTCACCATCGCCGCCGCGGAGTCGGAGGAACCCCAACGCGCCATGGGCCGGGCGATCCGCTCCGTCATCTGGAGGATCCTCGTCTTCTACGTGGGCTCGGTGATCCTGATGATCTGCCTGCTGCCGTGGAACTCCGAGGAGATGCGCACCAACCCCTTCGCCTCGGTCCTCGACATGGCGGGCATCCCCGCCGTCGGGCGCATCATGGAGGCCGTCGTCTTCATCGCGCTGGTCAGCGCGTTCTCCGCCAACATCTACGCCTCCTCGCGCATGGCGTACTCCCTGTCGGCCCGCGGCATGGGCGCCCGCTGGCTCCTCGGCGCCCCCGCCGACCGTTCCCCCGCCGACCGTCCCGGCCACCCCGCCGCAGGTGGTCCCGCCGCCGCCCACCCCGCTGCCGTGCCCGCGACGGACACGGACGAGGGCGTCGCGGGTGCGGAG
>NZ_CCXH01000107.1 GCF_000820725.1 Actinomyces polynesiensis
GGTCGGGGGCCCCCGACCCGGGCCGTCCGGCCCCCGCTACAGCCAGCCCGCCTCGGTCGCCAGGCGGACGGCCTCGGCGCGGGTGCGTGCCCCGGTCTTCGTCATGGCCGCGCTGATGTGGTTGCGCACGGTGCCCTGGGTGAGGCCGACATCGGAGGCGATGTCGGCGATGGTGCCGCCCTCGGCGACCGCACGCAACACCTCCACCTCACGCTCGGTGAGGGGGGAGGAGCCATGGGTGAGCGTCTCCACGGCGAGGGTCGGGTCGATGACGCGTCCACCGGACGCCACGCGCCGCACCGCGTCCGCGAGCTGCTCGGAGGGGGCGTCCTTGACCACGAAGCCGGAGGCGCCGGCGTCCAGGGCGCGCTGGACGTAGCCGGGACGTCCGAAGGTGGTGAGCATCAGCACCCGGGTGCCGGGGAACCTGGCGACGACGGCCTCGCAGGCGGTGATGCCGTCCATGCGGGGCATCTCCACGTCCATGAGGACCACGTCGGCGGCAGCGGGCAGGTCGGCGAGGACCTCCACCGCCTCGCGTCCGTCGGCCGCCTGGGCGACCACGTCGATGTCGGACTCCAGGTCCAGCAGGATCGCCAGTGCCCCGCGGACCATCGCCTGGTCGTCCACCACGACGACGCGCAGCGTGGGGGCGTCGCCCTCGTCGGCGGGGGTCGTGGCGGCCGTGTCGCCCTGGACGCCGGGCACGGTCCGACGGGTGCTGGTCGGCGCGGGGCCGCCCTGGCCGCGCCCGGCCGCCCCCGGCATGCCAGCGTGCGGTCGAGGGGCGCTCATCGTGCCAACTCCAGGGTCACGACCCACTCCCCGGCGTGGGAACCCCACTCGAGGTGGTCGCCGGGGCCGAGGCGTTCCCGCAGGCCGGTCAGGCCCGTGCCGCCGCCGGAGGTGGAGTGTGACAGGCGGCGGGAGTACCCGTCGTTGCGGATCTCGACCCCACCCTCGCGCAGCGTGAGCCGGACCAGCGCGGGTTGGGCGTGCAGCAGGGCGTTGGTGCAGGCCTCCCGGATGGTGTGGGCGACCAGGGTCGCCGACGCCCCGGGAGCGGGCTCCCCCTGCTGGTCGACCTCCAGGGTCACACCGGCGGAGGTGAGGAGCGTGCGGGCGGAGTCGATCTCCGCGGCGGGGGTGAGGAGCCGGTTGGCGGAGACCACCGAGCGCACGTCTCCCAGTGCCTCACGCGCCAGGTCGGTGAGGTCGTCGAGCTGGGCCCGGGCGTCCTCGAGGCGCCCCGCGTCCAGGAGACGGCCCGTCAGGTCCGCCTTGACGGTGATCCCGGTGAGGGTGTGGCCGAGGATGTCGTGGAGGTCGGCGCTGATGCGGGTGCGCTCGCGTTCCCGGGAGAGGGCCAGGGCCTGGCGGTGCTCCACGGAGGTGCGGCGGTCGAAGTCGATGGAGCTGCGGGCGAAGAAGCAGACGGCGGAGGTCAGCAGGGGCGAGAGGGTGGCGATGAAGAGGTCCGACCACGGTGAGGAGGTGAGGGCGACGGAGGCCGCCCCGAAGCCGAGGATCACCGCGATCCCGGGGAGGACCAGGCGCCGGGGGGCCAGCAGCGTCCAGCTCGCCGAGATGTAGGCCAGCAGGTAGGCGGACTCCCCGACCCCGGCACGCCTGGTGGACCAGATCAGGACCAGCTGCAGCGCGAACATCGCCGTCATGCACACCAGGAGTCGCACGCTCAGGGAGGCCGAGCGGGGGGCGGGCGGGTTGAGCACCCAGGTGAGGACGTAGACGACGGCGAAGGCGAGCGTGGTCCACAGGATCGGTGCCCCCAGGTTCGTGGTCACCCCCAGCTCCACCGCCTCCGAGATGGGGAAGGCGAGGAAGACCATGAAGGGCGCGGCCCACATCAGGGAGACGAGGTTGGAGTCCGGGTCGAGTCCCAGCAGGCGCCGCCGCCGGGGCCGGGTGGGTCGGGGCGTGCGGGTCGGGGCGGGTGGGCGGAGCGTGCCCGGCCGCGGGGAGGGTGCGCCCTGTGCGGTGTCCACGTCCCCAGTCTGCCCCAGGGCGCCCGCGCCCGCCCCCGTGGTCACGTCGCCCTCCCTCCCGGGCGTGGTGCCGGCCGGTGGGGTGGTGGCGCCTGCGGACGGAGTGGTGGCGCGGGACGCCCTCGTACCCACTGCGCTCAGCGCCCCGTGTCGCGGCGTTGGGAGACCACGGCGACGGTCGCGAAGAGGAGCGTCCAGCCGACGTAGTTGGCGACCCAGCCCCAGGAGAAGGAGTCCGCGCCGATCAGCGGCATCTGGACCAGGTTGACGATGCCGGAGAACGGCGTCCAGGGCGCGATCGTCCGGAAGAATTCACCCATGGAGTCCAGCGGGATGAACATCCCGGACCCGAAGGCGCCGATCACGGTGAAGATCGAGGTCGCGGCGAACGCCCCGTCCGTGCGCACGGCGAACCCGGCGGCCAGTCCCAGGGTGGCGGGCAGGATCGAGAGGGCGACGATCAGCAGGGCCGAGAGCAGCCACGCCTGCCACTGCATGCTCGCACCCGTCATGAAGCCCACGGCGTAGGCCACCGAGATCACGGCCGCCGAGATCCCCATGGAGGCCACGACGCGCGAGACGATGCTCGCCGCGGGGCTCAGCGGTGTGAGCGCGAAGAGCCGCGTCACCCCCGAGGTCCGCTCCAGGGACACATTGGCCCCCATGGAGGACGTCGTCATGATGGCCCCGTAGATCGCCATGTTCACCAGGACGGTCGCGGCGGTGTTGCCGTGGGCGACGAGGAGGTCGGAGTAGTCCTGCCCGGCCCCGAACATCAGGTACATGAAGATCGGCAGGGCGATGGCGAAGGCCAGGGAGAAGGGGTTGGTGAGCTCCTTCCAGAAGGTGTACCCGGACAGGCGCCAGAAGCCGTGCCACGGCGGGGCGGGCTGGCGGGCGTCGATCGCGGCGGCGATGTCCCCGGGGCGTGCGGTCGGGTCCGTGGTGGTCGGGAGGGCGGTCGGGGGAGGTGCGGTGGTCATGGCGGTGTCCTTCGGACGGAGTGGTGGGTGGGGGGTGGTGCGGGCCCGGCACCGTGGGGATCGGGTGGCCTGCCCGGGGTGCGTCGGGTGGTCGAGGGGCGACGAGGGCGGGACCTCAGGCGGTGAGGGCCGTGAAGACGTCCTCCAGGCTCGAGGCGACGATCTCCAGGTCGTGGGCGCCGGGGTGCGCGAGGAGCACCCGGGCGGCGTCGTCCAGGTCCGAGCCGTTGATCGTCACCTCACCCCGGGGCCACTCGATCAGCCACTCGTCAGCTCCGGGCAGGGCCCGCAGTCGGGGCTCGAGGGTGGCCCGGGCGCCCTCGTCGATGCTGATGCGCAGTGAGCGTGAGGTGTCGAGGTGGCGGACCTCCTCGGTGGGGGCGTCGGCGATGACGCGGCCGTCCTTGACGATGACGGTGCGGTGGGCGAAGTCCTGTGCCTCGGCCAGGTAGTGGGTGGCGAAGACGATGGTGCGGCCTGTTGCGGCCTGACCTGCCATGAGCTTCCAGAACTCGCGTCGTGCCAGGGCATCCATGCCGGCGGTGGGCTCGTCGAGGATCAGCAGCAGGGGGTCGGGCAGGAGGGCCAGGGCCAGGCGGACGCGCTGCTGCTCACCGCCGGAGAGCTTGACCACCGGGCGGCGGGCGAGGCCGGCGAGGTCGGTCTCCTCCAGGACCCGGTCCACGGGCAGGGGGTGGGAGTGAGCTCCCGCGAAGACCCGTAGCGTCTGCTCGACGGTGAAGTTGGGCAGGAGTGCACCCGTCTGGTGCACGACGCCGACCAGGGAGCGGCGGATCGCCGCGCGCGGGGACATCCCGAACAGGGAGGTGGTGCCGGAGTCGGGCTGCTGGAGGCCCAGCACCATGTCGATGAGCGTGGTCTTGCCCGCACCGTTGCGGCCGAGCAGGGCCACGACCTCACCGGGGTGGACGGACAGGGTGATGCCGTCGACGGCCTGGGTGCTGCCGAAGGACTTGCGGACGTCGTGGACCGCGAGGGCCCGGAGCGGGGGAGCGGTCGCAGGACGGTCGCTGGAGGTCGTGGGGGTCGGCGTGGCGTCCGCGGAGTCACGGGCGGTCTGTGCGTGGGTCGTGGTGTCCATGGCTCCATGGTGTCGCTGGACCGCGCCTGGTGGCAGTGCCGGGCGTGGTGCCACCACCCATGACATCCGTCATCCCGGGGGAGGGACCCTCAGTCCTGGCTGGCCTCCACCACGGCCCCGTACGCAGTCGCGTCCAGCAGGTCCTCCGGCAGGGCCTCACCGGCGACCTCCACCGAGAACAGCCAGGCTGCGTAGGGGTCCTCGTTGATGAGCTCCGGGGAGTCGATGACCCCGTCGTTGACCTCGGCCACCGTGCCGGTGACCGGGGAGAAGAGCTCGGCCACGGACTTCACGGACTCGACCTCGCCGCAGGCCTTCCCCGCGGTGACGGCGCTGCCGGGCTGGGGCAGGTCCACGAAGACGATGTCCTTCAGTTCGTCGACCGCAGCCTGGGTGATGCCGACGCGGGCCGGGGAGGACCCGTCCACCCACTCGTGCTCGGCGGTGTAGCGCAGGTTCTCGGGGTAGGTGCTCATGGGGGTTCCTTCCGGTTCGTGCGGGTGTCGTGGTCCTGTGGGTGTTCCGGTTCGTCGGGTGAGCGGACTTCGGTGTGGAAACTGAGCGGACTTCGGCAGGGGGGTCAGTGGGCGCGCTTGTAGGCGGCCAGGGGGCGCACCGTGGCGGTGAAGGCGTGGCCCCGCACGTCCACCGTCACGAGCGTGCCCAACGCGGCGGCATCGGCCTCGACCAGTGCCATGGCGATGGCGTGGCCCAGGGTCGGGGAGTACAGACCCGAGGTCACGGTGCCGATGCGGCGTCCGGGCTCGGCCGAGGAGTCGGAGGTGAGCACCGGGCAGCCGGCCCGCATGGCGCGCCGCCCGTCGGTCGACAGACCGACCAGCACCACGTCGGGACTCGACACGGCGGCCTGCTCCAGGGCTGCCCGACCGGGGAAGTCCTGCGGCTTGGACAGGGAGACGCAGCGCCCCGCGCCGACCTGGAAGGGGGTGGTCTCCGCGGTGAGCTCGTGGCCGCACAGGGGCATCCCGGCCTCCAGGCGCAGCGAGTCGCGTGCCCCCAGGCCCGCGGGCACCAACCCGTCGTGGGAGCCGATGTCCATCAGGAGGTCCCAGGTCTCCCCGGCGAGCTCCCAGGGCACGAAGAGCTCGAAGCCGTCCTCGCCGGTGTAGCCCGTGCGCGCCACCACGGCGTCGACACCCGCGTAGTCCATGTGGATGCCCGAGTAGTAGCGCAGCTGGCGCAGGGCCTCGACCTCGGCGGGGTGGGCACGGTGGGCGGAGTTCGCGTTGACGAGGATCTCCTCGGCCAGGGGACCCTGCAGGGCGATGAGGGCGGTGGACATCGTGCGGTCCTCCACGCCCACGTCCAGTCCCTCGGCCGTGCCCGCCAGCGTGCGGGCGACGGTGGCGGCATTGGCGGCGTTGGGCACCACCAGGAACTCCCGGTCGTCCAGCCGGTAGACGATGAGGTCGTCGACGATCCCCCCGGCCCCGTTGCACAGCAGGGTGTACTTCGCGCGGCCCACCCCCATGGTGGAGAAGTCGGAGACGAAGGTGCGTCCGAGCAGCTCGACGGCGTCGGCCCCCTGCACGTGGACCTCACCCATGTGGGACAGGTCGAAGAGCCCGGCCCGCGTGCGCACCGCCTCGTGCTCGGCGAGGGCGGAGGTGTACTGCAGGGGCATGTCCCACCCGGCGAAGTCGGTGAAGGTGGCGCCCAGCGCCTCCTCGCGGTCGTACAGGGGGGAGCGGTGCGGGGTGCTCCCGGCGCCCGCCGTCCCCGTGTCGCTCGTGCCCGTGCCCATGTCTGCGTCCTGTCCGTCCATGCCAGTCCTCCTCGGTCCTGCGGGCCGGGTCACCCAACCCGCCCTCATTCGCTGATTCCTATGGTCCCAGTGTCCGTCATTCCGCGTCGGTCGGTGACGGGAGCGTGGCCACGAGGTGGCGGTCCCCGAAGGCCCCGTCGATGCGCCCCACGGGTGGGAAGTACTTGTCGGGGGCCATGCCGGGCAGGGGGAAGGCCGCGCGCTCGCGGCCGTAGGGCCTCTCCCACCCGTCGGCGACGAGGACGGCCGCGGTGTGCGGCGCCCGGTGGACGACCGACTCCGCGGCCTCCACCTCGCCGTCCGTGACCTCCTGGATCTCCGTGCGGATCGCGTGCATGGCGTCGACGAAGCGGTCGAGCTCGCCCAGGTCCTCCGACTCCGTGGGCTCCACCATCAGGGTGCCCGGGACGGGGAAGGACAGGGTCGGGGCGTGGAAGCCGTAGTCGATGAGGCGCTTGGCGACGTCCTCGGCCCCGATGCCGGACTCGTGGGTGAGGTGGCGCAGGTCGAGGATGCACTCGTGCGCCACCAGGCCCCCCGCGCCGGTGTAGAGCACGGGGTAGTCGTCCCGGAGGCGGGCGGCGACGTAGTTCGCCGCCAGGATCGCGCCCTCGGTGGCCCGGGTCAGCCCGGCGGCACCCATGAGCCGGATGTAGGCCCAGGAGATCGGCAGCACCCCGGCCGACCCGTAGGTCGTGGCGGCCACCGGCCCGCCGAGGCCCGTGTCCGTCGGTGCCGGTGCTCCGCCGGCCGGTGTCGCCCCGCCCTGTGCAGGCGTGGCCGCCGCCCCGTCCCCGGCCGTGACGTCCGGGGGTGCACCGGCCCCGCCCTCGTCGACGGGGGAGGACCACGCCGCGGCATCCTGCGCGCGCGGCAGGAAGGGCGCCAGGTGCGCCGCCGCGGCCACGGGACCCACGCCGGGCCCGCCGCCCCCGTGGGGGATGCAGAAGGTCTTGTGGAGGTTGAGGTGGGAGACGTCCCCGCCGAAGCGTCCCGGGCGGGCGAGCCCCACCAGGGCGTTGAGGCTCGCACCGTCGATGTAGACCTGCCCGCCGGCGGCGTGGACCAGGTCGCAGACCTCGGTGATGTGGCCCTCGAAGACGCCGTGGGTGGAGGGGTAGGTGACCATGATCGCGGCGACGCGGCCCTCGTGCTCGGCGAGCTTCGCGCGCAGGTCCCCCAGGTCGATCGCGCCGTCGGGGGCGGTGCCCACGGCCACCACCTGCAGCCCGGCGAGGGCCGCGGAGGCGGCGTTCGTGCCGTGCGCGGAGGCGGGGATCAGGCAGACGCGGCGCTCGGGGTGGCCGATGGACTCCTGGTAGAGGCGGATGGCCTGCAGGCCCGAGTACTCGCCCTGGGAGCCGCCGTTGGGCTGCAGGGACACGGCGGCGTAGCCGGAGATCTCGGCCAGCCAGGTCTCCAGGTCGCCGATGAGCGCCAGCCATCCCTGCACCTGGTCGAGGGGTGCGAAGGGGTGGATGCCGGCGAAGCCGGGCCAGGAGATCGCCTCCATCTCCACGGCCGCATTGAGCTTCATCGTGCACGAACCCAGGGGGATCATCGTGCGGTCCAGGGCCAGGTCCCGGTCCGCCAGGCGGCGCAGGTGGCGCATGAGGGCGGTCTCGGAGCGGTAGCGGTGGAAGACCGGGTGGGTGAGGTACGTGCTCGTGCGGCGCAGGTGGACGGGCAGGTGCTCGGTGGCGGGGGCCGGTGCCGTGGGGGAGGCCTGCGCGTCGGGCGCGACCGGGGCGTCGACGAGGGCGGCCTCGGTGGAGTGCTCCGAGGACATCGGCCGGTCGGCACCCCCGGTGCCCAGTGCCTCCAGGTCGGTGACCGGTGCCTGCGTGGGGACCCCGAAGGCGGTGAGGACGTCGTCGACGTCCACGTCCGTCGTCTCCTCCGAGGTCGACACCGACACGGTGGTGGCGTCGACGCGGCGGATGTTGATGCCCGCACGCTCGGCTGCGGAGACGACCGCGTCGGCGGCGCCCTCGTCGGCGAGCGCCACGCGCACGGTGTCGAAGAACTCCCCGGCGACGGGGGTGAGGCCGTGGGCCGTGAGCCCGTCGGCCAGGCGCGCGGCGTGGGCGTGGGTGCGCTCCGCGATGGCGCGGATCCCCTCGGGCCCGTGGTGGACGGCGTACATGCCCGCCACGATGGCGAGCAGGGCCTGGGCGGTGCAGATGTTGGAGGTGGCCCGCTCGCGGCGGATGTGCTGCTCGCGGGTCTGGAGGGCCAGGCGCAGGGCGGGCGTGCCCGCGTCGTCGTGGGAGATGCCCACCAGGCGTCCGGGCATCTGGCGCACCAGGGAGTCCGTGACGGCCATGTAGGCGGCGTGGGGTCCGCCGAAGAAGAGGGGCACGCCGAAGCGCTGGGTGGAGCCCACCGCCACGTCGGCGCCGATCTCGCCGGGTGGCGTGATGAGGGCCAGGGAGAGGATGTCGGCCACGACGGTGACCAGGGCCCCGCGTTCCTTCGCCTCGGTGACCACCGGTGCCCAGTCGGCCACGCGCCCGGAGTCACCCGGCTGCTGGATGATGACGCCGGCGAAGGCCCCCTCGGGGAGTCCGGCGGAGAGGTCGGCCTCGACCAGGTCGATGTCGGCTGCCCGCGCCCGGCCCCTCAGGACCGCCAGGGTCTGGGGGAAGACGTCGGTGTCCACGAGCACGGGGTCTGTGCGGTGGGCGCGGTTGGCGCGGCGCATGAGGAGCATGGCCTCCGCCGCGGCGGAGGACTCGTCCAGCAGGGAGGCGTTGGCGACGGGCAGCGCCGTCAGGTCGGCGACCATCGTCTGGAAGGTGATGAGTGCCTCCAGGCGGCCCTGGGAGATCTCAGGTTGGTAGGGGGTGTAGGCGGTGTACCAGCCGGGGTTCTCCAGGACGTTGCGGCGGATGACAGCAGGGGTGACCGTGCCGGAGAAGCCCTGACCGATCATCTGGCGCATCGGCCGGTTGCGGGAGGCGAGGTCGCGCAGCTGCGCGAGGACCTCCTGCTCGGTGGCCGGTGCAGGCAGGTCCAGGGGGGAGCGGGTGCGGATCGAGGCCGGGAGCGCGGCCTCCATCAGGGACTCCAGGCTGGGGTGGCCGATCCGGTCCAGCGCCCGGGCGAGGTCGGCGTCGGCAGTGAGGCCGATGTGGCGGATGGTGAAGCCATCGTCAGTGGGTGTGACCATCAGGGACCTCCGGGGCAGGGCTGGACCGACCTGACCACTGTACGTCCCGGTCGCGCCGGAATGGTGGGGCGGGGCACGGATGCCCACGGAGGACCTACCGGATGTCTGCGATGTCGGGGTGAACGGTGACGTCGTACTTGAGGCGGGGAGGCTGTCCGTTGGTGAGCCCGGCGAAGTGGACGGCGCCGGTGGGGGTGCGTCCCTGCTTCCAGGCCTGCTCGATGGCTGCCTCCTCGCTGGGACGGTGATGGGCCCCGCTGTGGTGGAGGGCCAGGATCCGGCGGCCTTCCTCGCGTGTGCTGGTCAGCTCGACCCTGATGGTCGGCACGTCCCTCACCTCCGTGTGCAGTGCCCTGCAGGCTGCGACCACTCGGCGCCGCCCGGGTGGCAGAGGTGTCGTCGGGGGGCCTGGGGGATGATCGCTGTGAACTCAACTTATCAATGTCAAGGTCGATGATCAATGGGCTACCATCGATGCCATGGCACGACGCGCCGACCCTGCCCGCGGCAGGCCTGTCTCCGATGGCGCTGCGTCGACCAGTGCCACTCACGCGCCGGGTGGCGTGTGGCTGCGTGACCTTGCGCCCACACGTCCACGCCGGAACCTCACCCGCGAGGAGATCGTCACCCAGGCGATCGCGCTCCTGGACGACCACGGTGTCCAGGGACTGACGATGCGCGCAGTGGCCGAGCGCCTGGGTGTGACCTCAGCTGCGCTCTACTGGCATGTCCAGACCAAGGAGGACGTGCTGGACCTCGCCTTCGACCAGGTCTTCGCCTCAGTGGAGCTCCCACCCCGGGACGGGCCGTGGCGCCTTCAGGTACGCACCCTCCTGTCCCGGTGGCGTGCGGCCATGCTCGCCCACCCCTGGTCCACAGCCTTGGTCAACCGGCCCATGCTCGGACCCCACGTGCTGGAGCGCACGGAGTACCTCCACGCCGCCCTGGCACGAGCCGGCCTGACGGGCACGGAACTGGTCGCCGCGGCGCGCGTGCTGGCGAACTTTGTCATCGGAAACGCGGTGGTCGAGTCCAGTCGGCCCCTGCTGGGCGCCGACCCTGACCGGGAGGGCCTGCCTCCACAGGCCCATGTCGCCGACCAGGGGCGCTACCCCACACTTGTGCAGGTCGGGCACTTCGCTCAGGAGGAGGTCCATCCGGATCGGATCTTCGAGCTCGGTCTCGACATGGCCCTGACCGGGGTGGCGGCACGCCGGTAGCTCTGAGTTGTCCGGTTCGGGGCCAGGTACCCCAGCAACGAGCCGCTGGAGTTCCCCGGGAGGTCCAGCTCCCTCGTCGCTTCGTCGAGTGGCCTGATCCGGCGTCTGGTGACCGGATCGGTGACCAGACGGTTTCCGCGAGGTGCGGTGTGTGGTCGTCACTGTCTGGGGGCGTGCGCACGCGACCCCGAGCCTCTCAGCGACGCGGGCGAGCGTGAGATGGCCGGCGACGTGTCCGGACAGGGTCCACCACAACCCGCCACGTCACCGCGTCCCGGGGGACGTGTCCGCAACCGCACCGGTGACACTGTGCGTCGCCGCCCACGACACGGCACGCCAGCGCTGCCTGGCCGGGCCCGATGCGTTGCGCGATCGCGATCGGCCCGAGTTCATCAAGTCGGCCGGGACGTCGTCAGGCCAGCAGCCGCAGAGGTGGCGCCAGGCACGTCGTGGTCCACCGGATGTCAGGCGTGGGAGCCTTCATCCCCGGGAGACCTCGACACATCTCGCCACTGGCGCGCCGCATCACGCCGACCATGTGGCTCTTCGGGGTCTCGCCCCAGTTGCTGTTGCGCGATTTCCCGCGCCATACCAGGGGTCATGCCCCATCTGGGGAAGGGGCCAGGGGCGATGCGCTCGAACTCACCGGACTCGGTCAATCGGTCGAGGCCATGCCGAGAGAGACCCTGTGCGCCCAGATCGTCGTAGCTCAGCAGGTCGGGCAGCGTCATGAGGTCCGTCATCACCTTCGGTCAGCAGAGTCTGTGACAGATACAGCACATCTGTTGTGGTCCCTGTTGACCAGCATCGCTTCGACCGACGTTGTGGCGATGGCTGCCAGAGACGGTGATCTCCAGTCGATCGGTGTGGACGCAGACCGCGCACGACCGCGGCATGGGTGATCGGATCACCTCCATGAATGGCCAGTGGGGAACGCCGGGGGCCGTCGTTCGGATCCGACGAGGGGTCACCCTGCATGCGTGGGGGTTCACGAGGCACTTCGAGGAGGTACCACCACCAGGACGAGCAGATCCACCTGCCCCCGCCGAGTCGACGGCTGCCACTGTGAAGGCCTCGCCGACCTTGCCGAGCACGGCTCCGGCTGATGCGCCTGCCACCTCTGCGACCTCCCTGACGTTCTCGACAGGCCTTCCAGAGGGGCCAGACGGGGTCCCACACCCTGTCGCGGGCTCCGAATGAGGTCGTGGCAGCCGACGACAACTGCGATGAACTCCTGCGCGTCGGCGTCGAGGTGGATGAGAACTCGACGTGCATCCGCCGTGGCGCCACCGCGGCACCACCGCGGCGCTCGCGCCGTCGACGGCGCACTGCAGGAGCCGCATGGACACCGGACTGCTGCTCGGTGCCCCGCTCGCGTCGACCCCTCACTCGATGAGGTCCACGTTCCTGTCGGGCACCCCGTCCTCGTTCATGTCGTGGTGGCGCACCTTGCGGGCGTCCCATCGCAGCAGGGCCGCAGCCAGGGTTGCCGCCAGCATCGTCCCCAGCAGGATGGCGATCTTCGCGCCGTCGGTGTGCTCCCCGTCGGGGAAGGACAGCTCGGCGATGAGCAGGGAGACGGTGAACCCGATACCGGCAAGGAAGCCGACGGGCAAGAGGTCACGCAGCCCGATTGCGTCGGGCAGGCGCAGCGCAGTGAACTTCGTGGTCACCAGGGTCGTGGCCAGGACGCCGATGAGCTTTCCGGCCACCAGGGCGACGACGATCGCCAGGACGACGGGCTGGAGCAGGATCCCTTCGGGACCCTCGCCCTCCAGCAGTGAGACGCCCGCGGAGAAGAAGGCGAACACCGGCAGGGCCACACCGTTGGAGAAGGGGCGCAGGTCCTCGTCGAAGCGCCGGGTCCGAGGCTCCACTTCGCCGTGGACAGGGCGAGCGGGCACCGTGAAGCCGAGGAGGACCCCGGCGATCGTCGCGTGGACCCCGGAGGAATGCATGGCACCCCACGCCACCACCGCCAGGGGCACCAAGAGGTACCAGCGGGGGTCGCGCGCACGCACGGCCACGGCGAACGCGGCCACCGCTGCCAGGGAGGCGACCAGGGCCACCGGATCGATGCCCGCGGTGTAGAAGGCGGCGATGACGATGATGGCCAGCAGGTCATCGACCACCGCCAGGGTCAGCAGGAAGGTCCTCAGCGCCTTGGGCAGGCCCGTGCCGAAGATCGCCAGGACTGCCAGGGCGAAGGCGATGTCCGTCGCGGTGGGGATGGCCCAGCCGTGCAGGGCAGCGGTGTCACCCGAGAGGTGGATGATCAGGGTGAACAGCGCCGCAGGCGTGAGCATCCCGCCGATGGCGGCCAGCACCGGAACTGCGGCCTCGCGCGGGTTGCGCAGGCTCCCCCTGATGACCTCATGCTTGAGCTCGACACCGACGACGAAGAAGAACACTGCCAGCAGGCCGTCAGCCGCCCACTCCGAGACACTGAGATCCAGGTGGAGCATCCCGGGGCCGAAGGTGAAGTGGGAGATCGCCTCGTAGGTTCCCCGCCAGGGGGAGTTGGCCCACACCAGGGCCACAGTGGCTGCAGCGAGCAGCAGCATCCCACTGACGGTCTCAGTGGTCACCCACCGCCGGTAACGGGCTCGGGCTGAACGCACACGCGTGAACTGGGTCATCTGTCTCCTCGGGTCGATCCCCGACGGCCGGACATGCCGACGGAGATGTCGACCAGACTTCCCGACGCACCGGTGATCAGCCTACCCGCACCCACGGGCCTGCCCGCACGGACTGGGCCCAGGGGTGGGGAGACGCACAGTGGGGTCACGCCCACCGGGGGCAGGGTGCGTTGCTCTCCCCACCCAGGTGTCACAGGTTCAGCTGGATCCTCCGCCCGGGCACGGCCTCGATGAGCTCACGCGTGTAGTCCTGGGTGGGATGGGCGAAGAGGTCGTCGGAGGATGCCTGTTCAACCAGCTTCCCGTGCTCCATGACCACCACGTCATCGGCGATCTGGCGCACCACCGCCAGGTCGTGGGTGATGAACAGGTAGGACAGGCCCAACTGGGCCTGGAGGTCGTTGAGCAGGTTGAGGATCTGGTTCTGCACGAGGACGTCCAGTGCGGAGACGGCCTCGTCCAGGACGACCACCTCGGGGTTCAGCGCCAGGGCGCGCGCCACCGCGACGCGTTGGCGCTGGCCCCCGGAGAGCTCGTTGGGGTAGCGGCGCATGACCGAGCGCGGCAGGGCGACCAGGTCCAGCAGTTCCTGGACGCGGGCCAGGCGCTCGGCCTTCGTGCCGATCCCGTGGACCCTCAGGGGCTCCTCGACGATGCGGAAGATCGAGTACATGGGGTCCAGGGAGCCGTAGGGGTTCTGGAAGACGACCTGCAGCTTCCGGCGCAGCGCGAACAGGTCCTTGCGTCCCAGTTCTGAGCAGTCCTGTCCCTTGAAGAACACCTTCCCCGAGGTCGGGTCCAGGAGGTTCAGCACCATGTTCGCCACGGTCGACTTGCCCGACCCGGACTCGCCCACCAGTGCCAGCGTGGTCCCGGTGCGCAGGCCGAAGGACACGTCGTCCACGGCCAGCAGCTTCTTGGCCTCGCCCTTCGCCCCGCGCACGTCGAACTCCTTGGTCAGGTGCTCGACACGGATGATGTCCGAGGTCGCGACCGACCCTGCACCGGAACCGGTCAGCTCCTCCTCGGTGACCTCGATGCCGCGGGCGTGCGCGGACTCGATGCGTGCCGAGGCCAGGGACGGCGCGGCCGCGACCAGGCGCTGGGTGTAGGGGTGCTGGGGGTGCTGGAGGATCTCCAGCGCCGGTCCCGACTCCACGATGCGGCCACGGTGCATGACCACCAGCTGCTCGGCGCGCTCCGCGGCCAGCCCCAGGTCATGGGTGATGAAGAGGACGGCCGTGCCCAGCTCTGCGGTCATCTGCCCGAGGTGGTCGAGGATCCGGCGCTGGACGGTGACGTCGAGGGCCGAGGTGGGCTCGTCCGCGATGAGGAGCTTCGGGTGCGCGGCCAGGCCGATGGCGATGAGCACGCGCTGGCGCATGCCGCCGGAGAACTCGTGGGGGTACTGCTTGGCGCGTCGCTCCGCGTCGGGCAGACCGGCCTCCTCCAGCAGGGTCGCGACACGCTGGCCGACCTCGGAGCGCGGCACCACGTTGTTGGCCTCCAGCGCCTCCTTCACCTGCGTGCCGACGCGCAGCACGGGGTTGAGGTTCGTCATCGGGTCCTGCGGGACCAGACCGATCCCGGAGCCACGCAGTTCCACCCACTGCTTGGTCGACAGGTGGGTGATGTCGCGACCGTCGAACTCGATGGTGCCGCCGGTGACGCGACCCGTGCCGGGGAGGAGGCCGATGATCGCGGCAGCGGTGGTCGACTTGCCGGATCCGGACTCGCCGACGATGGCCACGGTCTGGCCGGGGTAGACGGTCAGACTCGCCCCACGCACGGCGGGCACGGTCCCGGTGGAGGAGGTGAAGGCGACCTCCAGGTCGGAGATGCGCAGCAGTGGGTTCGCGTCGTCGGGGTGGTCGTCCTCGTACGAGGGCGACGCACCGGGCGCGGGGGCAGCGGGCCCGGCGTCGGTCGCGGCCTCGTCACCGAGGACCGCCCGGGTCACGGAGTCCTGGAGCTCGCCCTCGGTAGGGCCGGCCTCCTCACCGACCGGGAGGGGGTTGCCCTCGGGGATGGGTTCGATGGGGGGGACCGGGGCGGCGGGTGGGATCGTGCCGTGGAGCTCGGGGTCCATGCGCGGTGTGCCTGCGGGGTTCAGTGGATCGCTCACTTCTTGCGCGCCTTCGGGTCGAGGGCTTCGCGCACGGCGTCGCCCATCATGATGAAGCTGAGGACGGTCAGGGCCAGGGCCATGGCCGGGTAGAAGAGGACCATGGGTTGCGTGCGCAACGAGGTCTGGGCCTGGGAGATGTCGCCGCCCCAGCTGACCACCGAGGGGGGCAGGCCGATGCCCATGAAGGACAGCGAGGCCTCGGCGACGATGAACGTGCCCAGTGCGACCGTCGCGTAGACGATGATCGGGGCCATCGCGTTGGGCAGGATGTGGCTGAGGAGGATCCGCCACTTCGAGGCACCCGTGGCGCGTGCAGCTGTCACGAACTCCTCGTTCTTGGCGGACATGACCGCCCCGCGGGTGATGCGGGCGATCTGCGTCCAGCCGAAGGCCGAGAGCACCAGGACGACCATCGCCACGTTGCGGTCGTCCTTGAACATCTGCATGAACACGATCGCGGCGAGCAGCAGGGGGATCGCGAA
>NZ_CCXH01000108.1 GCF_000820725.1 Actinomyces polynesiensis
CGTTGCGGTCGTCCTTGAACATCTGCATGAACACGATCGCGGCGAGCAGCAGGGGGATCGCGAAGAACACGTCGGTGATCCGGGACAGGAGGGCATCGAGCCAGCCCCCGAAGAACCCGGCCAGGGCCCCGACGACGCCGCCGATGATCACCACGGCGATGGTGGTGAAGATGCCGACCGAGACGGAGGCCCGGGCTCCGTAGATGACGCGGGAGTAGATGTCGCAGCCCTGCCGGGTGAAGCCGAAGGGGTGACCTGCGGTGGCGGAGGCCAGGGAGTTGGACAGGTCGCAGTAGCGCGGGTCCTGGGAGGTGAAGAGCCCGGGGAAGAGGGACACCACGACGGCGGCGAGGATGATGAGTGCGGCCACCCAGAAGGTGGGCTTGCGTCGGAGGTTCTTCCAGGCCTCGCCCCACATGGAGGAGGGGGCGGACTCGTCGGAGACGGCGTCCACGGCCCCCAGACCGGTCTCGTCGACGTCGGAGACGTAGTGCTGCTGGCCCTTGCGGGTGCGCTCGATGCGGGCGGATGGAATGTGGTGGTCACTCATAGCGGATCCTCGGGTCGAGCACGGCGTACAGCAGGTCCACCACCAGGTTGGCGACGATGTAGACGAGCACCAGGACGGTGGTGACGGACACGACGGTGGAGGGCTCGCCCTTGATGATGGCCTGCCACAGGGTCCCGCCGACGCCGGAGATGTTGAAGATGCCCTCGGTGATGATCGCGCCGCCCATCAGCGCCCCGAGGTCGCCACCGAGGAAGGTGACGACGGGGATGAGGGAGTTGCGCAGCACGTGGCGCTGCATGACGGAGCCGTTGCTGAGCCCCTTGGCGCGTGCGGTGCGCACGTAGTCGGCGGTGATGTGTTCCGAGACCGACTGACGCGTCAACCGCAGCACGTAGGCCAGCGACTGCGCGCCCAGCACGATGGCAGGCATCGTCAGTGTCCTCAGGGAGACGTTCGCCCCGACGGTGGCGGGGAGGATCCCCCACTTGACGCCGACGACGAACTGCATGACGAAGCCGATGACGAAGGTCGGCACGGAGATCACGAGCAGTGAGACCACCAGGACGGTCGAGTCGAACCAGCCTCCGCGCCGGATGCCGGCCACGACACCGGCGGCGATGCCCAGGATCGCCTCGATCGCGAGCGCGTAGAGCGCGAGCTTGATGGTGATGGGGAAGGCGTGGGCCATGACCTCCGACACCGGACGTCCGGAGAAGGTTGTCCCGAAGTCGAGCGTGAAGACGCCCTTGAGGTAGAGCAGGTACTGGAGCCAGAAGGGCTTGTCCAGGTTGTACTCGGCGCGGATGCGTGCCTGCACCGTGGGACTGAGCCCCCGGTCACCGCCCAGGGCGGCCACAGGGTCGCCGGGCATCAGGTACACCATCGCGAAGATCAGGAACGTGGCTCCGAAGAAGACCGGGATGGTCTGCAGGAGTCGCCGTCCGATGTATCGGGGCATGGGTGCTTCCTTCGGGAATGGACGGGGCGCGTGCGATCCATTCACCGTCCGGGTGGGTCACATCCGGACGGTGGACGCGTCGTCAGTCGCGTTCACAGTCATGGGGTCCCACCTCGGCCCGGGTTGCGGGCCTCGGTGGACGTGGTCGCCGCGGAACGGTTGGCCACCCCTGAGAGCATAGGGTAAACGCTGCGCAAAGCGTTGTCATATGTCGTGGAGCACAGGGTGGGCGTCAGGTCCGCGGTGGGTGGGGTGTGCGCGGGACCCGAGGTGTCCCGTGACGAGGGCGGACACGGCTGTGGCGGGCGGGGAGTGTTCCCCGCCCGCCACAGCGTCGTGCGATCGATCACCGGCTTCCCGGTGGTGTCAGGACCTCAGCCCTGCTTGGTGATCTCGTAGTACAGCGGGACCGAGTTCCAGCCGAAGGTCACGTTCTCGACCTGCGTCGACCAGCCGCCCACGACGTTCGCGTACCACAGCGGGATGGCCGGCAGGTCCTTGAGGAGGACCTCCTGGGCCTGGTCCAGGATCTTGTTGGCGTCGTCGACGGAGTCGGCGGCAGCGGCCTTCGCCAGGAGGTCGTCGAACTCCTTGGAGGAGTAGTCACCGTCGTTGGACCCGGCGCCCGTGCCGTACAGCGGCGCGAGGAAGTTGTACTTGCCGGGGTAGTCCGCCTGCCAGCCGGTGCGGAAGGCGCCCTTGATGGTGCGGTCGGTGACGTCGGTGCGCAGGGAGGCGAAGTCGGGGTACGGGTTGCCCTCGGCGTCGATGCCCAGCGTGTTCTTGATGGAGTTCGCCACGGCGTCGACCCAGGCCTGGTGGCCACCGTCGGAGTTGTAGGCGATGGTGAAGGAGCCCGACCACGGCGAGATCTTGTCAGCCTCGGCCCACAGTTCCTTGGCCTTGTCGGGGTCGTAGGTGAGGACCTCGTTGCCCGGGATGGCGTCGTTGAACCCGTCGACCACGGGGGACGTGAAGTCCTTGGCGGGGGTGCGGGTCTTGTAGAAGATCTTGTCCGTGATGGAGTCGCGGTCGATCGCGTAGGAGATGGCCTCGCGGCGCAGCTTGCCCTCGTCACCGGAGAAGTGCTCGAGGTTCTGCGGGATCGTGAACGACTGGAAGATCGCGGCGGGCTGGTTGACCGAGCGGCCGTCGAGCTCGCTCTCGAAGGTCTGGAACGCCGAGTCCGGGACCGCGTCGAGGACGTCGAGGTTGTCGGAGAGCAGATCGGCGTAGGCCGCGTTCTGGTCGGTGTAGAAGATGATGTCCACGCCGCCGTTCTGGGCCTTGCGGTCACCCTTGTAGTCAGGGTTCGGGACCAGGGAGATCTTCTCGTTGTGGACCCACGCATCGGCCGAGGCCAGCTTGTAGGGGCCGTTGCCGACCGGGTTCTTGCCGCCGGCATCGGGGTCGGCGATGGTGGAGTCGGGCAGCGGGTAGAAGGCGGAGTAGCCCAGGCGCGAGGGGAAGTCGGACTCGGCCTGCTTGAGCTTCACCGTGAAGGTGTAGTCGTCGACGACGTTGAGGCCGGTGAGGTCACCGGTGCCGTCCTCGTCGGCGCCCTCGATGGGCTCGAAGAAGTAGGCGGAGAGATCGGCGTTCTTGGCGCCGGCCTTCCAGGCGTTGACGAAGTTCTCGGCCTTGACCTCGGTCCCGTCGGTGAAGGTCTGGCCCTCCTTCAGCTTGATCGTCCACGTGATGTTGTCATCCGAGGTGATCGAGTCGGCCATCTCGTTGTGGGTGGCACCGTCGGCGTCGTAGTAGACCAGGCCCGCGAAGATCAGGTCGATGATCCTTCCACCGCCGACCTCGTTGGTGTTGGTCGGGATCAGCGGGTTCTGGGGCTCGGAGCCGTTGACGGAGACGATGCCCGTCGAGGCCGCGGCCGTCCCGGACTCGCCTGACGCGCCGGACTCGCCTGATGCGGCACCGCCACTGGAGCAGGCGGTGAGCGACAGGGCGATGACGGCCGGCACTGCCAGCCACGATCGCTTCAAATTCATGGTCCCTCCTGGGATGCACATGGACTGAGATCTGGGATGGGGTTCGCCAGATGCGCTCAGAACTGTAGCCAAACGGCGGGCACATCGCGTCTAGGGACCACCATGTGGGTGTTACATTCAGGTAACGAATGGTCGCCGTTTAGTAAAGATGCAGGTCAGGGGCATTTTAAAGGCCCGCCACAGCAGCCGCCGAGGTCGCGGTGTGTGACACGGGGGATCCGGGTGGCGGTCCGTGTGGGGCGTGCGGGCACTGCGATGTGGGGGCGGCGCCCGTCCCGCGGCGGCGACTGTGCGCGGGCCCGGCCCCGGGACCGCCGGGGGCGCGACCCACGGCACCAGCCCACGTGCGGGTGTGGCTGTGGGATGGTTCACAGACCGTTCGGCCGCGCGGGCAGGGCAACCGCGGTAACCCACATCTGCCTGTGGTCAGGAGCTGGGGGGCCTCCCCTCCCCCCGCGCGTGTCGGGCCCCGATCGGACCATCCCTCGATCAACTGAGCCTCCCGAGGTGTGCGGTCGGGGCTGCTCGATTAGATTCAGGGTGTGGACCCCGCCGCCTCGGGTGTCCACCGTCTGGGTGCCCTCGTCCTCCGGGATCGGGGGCATCCAGCGTCTGTGGGGCGCCCGTTCACGCAGTGCGGCGTGGACGGCCGTCCCGGCTCCCGGTTGCGGTGGACACGGACGGAGGAGACGCCGGTCACAGACGGCGGTAGCCTTGGTGAGTCCTTGACCATCGCGAGGAGTCGCTCATGTCCACCTTCCTGCTGCGCTGGAGCCCCCAGCCCTCGTTGGACGAGGACCAGTGGGAGGACGCGCGCGAGGACCTCGCGGACGGGTGGGCGCACGTGGCCACGTGGAAGGTCGATCCGGCCCTGCAGGTCGCCGATGGGGACCGCATCGTGTTCTGGCGCCGCGAGGACGGACCTCCCGGGGTGCTGGGCACCGGGTCCGCCGTGGGGGGCACCTACTGGGGGGTGGATCCCGACGCTGGTGACGGCGCCGGGGAGGGGGAGGGCGACGGCGCCGGGGACTGCGCCTGGATCGACGTCGCGGTGGACACGATGCTCCCGTGGCGCCACCCCCTCACGCTCGACGTCGTCGAGCAGGAGTTCCCCGGACTCGCCTGGGACACCGCCGTCCCGGTGCTGCGCCTGTCCGACCATGTCGCCGACGTCCTCCTGGAGGCACTCGAGGGCGGTGGCACCACGGAGCCCACCACCGGCGAGGGCGGTCGACGTGAGGCCGTCGAGGCGGCGAAGAGCGCCTATGCGGTCTCGCTGACGCGCACCCAGATGCGCATCGACCTGGGGGAGGGATGGGACGTGACGAGCGTGGACGTCGCGCCCTTCGACATCCTGGCCGATGACGGCGACGAGCTCGTCTACGTCAAGGTGGTCGTCGAGAACGGGGGCCCGATCCGGCTGAGCGCCGACGAGGTCGAGTTCGCCGTGGCCCAGCGCGACTCCTGGCGGCTCATGCTCGTGGCGGGCATCGAGGTCCGGTGGCAGATCGCCCACGGGTCCTCTGAACTGCGTCTGGACGAGGGCGCCGTCGTGGACGTCACCCAGAGCTTCTTCGACGAGATCGACGAGCTCCGTCCCGCCGCCTACGACTGGTTGCCCGGCGTGGCCGGGTCGGACATCGACTCCGCCCGTCACCTGAGGGCCACGACCCTGGGTGGCATCTGGAGCCTCTGACCGACCCCCGCGAGGTCCGCTCTGTTCTGCCACCGAGGTCCGCTCACTTCTGGCCCCGAGGTCCGCTCTGTTCTCCCACCGAGGTCCGCTCACTTCTGGCCCCGAGGTCCGCTCCGTCCCGACGTCGGGGGCGGCACGTCTCAGACGGCGTGGTGGCGGACCCGACCCTGGCGCAGCAGCACGATGGCCGCGCTCCCGACCACCGCCACCGCCAGGAGCGTCCACCCGACGGGGGCGGTGTCGAGTGCCGGGGTCGGCCGCCCGGTGACGGCGGCGGCGATGTCGAGGGAGGTGGCGGTCGCGACCAGCAGGGCGCACCCGATCGAGACCGCGGTGACGACCGTGTTGAAACGGGCCCGGGTGGACGCGGCCGCGTGGGAGTACACGTGCAGCATGAGGTTGGCGTTCACGGAGTCCCCCAGCGTCATCGCGGCGGTGAAGCACAGGGGCAGGGCCATGAGCACGACAGGGCTGGACCCGGACAGCGTGGCCAGCGCCGTGACCATGAGCAGGCTGATCGTCGAGGCGGTGTCGAACCCGAGACCGAAGAGGATGCCGAAGAGGTAGATGTGCCCCGCGTGGCGCACGTGGCCGAGGGGTCCGGTGAGCAGCCGTGCCCACGGTCCTGTCGGCTGCCTGTGGTCGTGGTGGTGGGTGAGGTTGGGGACGTTGGCCGCGGCGACGGCCAGCAGGTACAGGGCGGACACCCCCGCGCCGACCAGCCCCAGGACCCGGGCCTCGTCGGACCGGGTGTCCAGGACGGTGTTCACCCAGGACGCCCCGAGCACCACTGCCGCGCCCGCGGCGAGCACCACCGTGGAGTGGCCGAGGCTGAAGGCCAGACCCACACCGTTGGGGTTGCGCCTCTCCCCGAGGAGCTTGCGCGTGGAGCCGTCGATCATGCACAGGTGGTCGGCGTCCAGGGCGTGCAGCAGCCCGCGCGTGTAGGCGAACCCGGCCAGGGCTGGCGGCACGGCGCCAGCGGCGTGCCCGGCCAGGAGGAACGCGGCCGCCAGGAGATGGATGGCGAGCACCACGGTGATCGTGACGGTGTGGCGGGGCAGGTGCACGGGGAGTTCTCCAAGGTGTCCGGGAGGGGACCGTGGTGGCGGGTGTGGGGATCGGGTCGTCGGGTGGTGGGTCAGATGATTGACGAGGGCGCCCCCGGGGTCAGACCGGCCGCGACGATGGCGGCTGTGGCCTGCTGGGACACGTCCAGTTCACTGCGGCCGCTCCTCCGGGCGATCTCGGCCACGGAGGCGAACTCGGCCTGGGCGTGGACGATGCGTCCGCCGCGATGACCGACCTTGACGGTCAGGGGCTGCCCGTCCAGGTCGAGCCGCACGAAGTCCCGCTCCAGCACGGTGCGTGTCACGGGGGACTCCCGGACTCCCAGGGTCGGTGTGGTGGTGAGGAGCAGGTCGACGACGTCCGGGCGGTGCGAGTGCGCCACGAGCACCTGCACCATGACGGCGGGGCGTCCCTTCTTCATCTGGATCGGCGTGACCCAGGCGCCCGCTGCCCCGGCGTCCAGGCAGGCCTGGATGACGCCGGGGATCAGCCGGTGGTCGATGTCGTCGAGGTTGGCGCGCAGCTCCACCATGCCTTCGTCGTCCACGCCGGTCAGATGGTCACTGGCGTGACCTGCGCCCACGAGCTCCGCACTGCCGTGGTCCGCACCGCCGTGACCCTCGCCGTCCTGGACTCCGCTGGTGCTGGTGGCACTCCCGGCGCCGGGGTCGGTGCCCCTCACGTGCTCGCTGGTGTCCTCGAGGACGACGCGCACGCAGTTCGCCCACCCCGGCATGTCACGTCCACCGGCGCCGATCCCCACACGGCCCGGGCACATGTCGGGCATGGAGTCGGACTCGGTGGCGAGCGCACGGATGAGCGCCATGCCGGTCGGCGTGGCGAGCTCCCCGACGTCACGGGGGTCACCCGTGGTGGCGGGGGCCTCCTCGACGGCGTGGGGGTGGGTGTGGTCGTGGTCGGCGGTCGGGTGGACGAGGGCGTGGTCGTGCTGGTGCATGTGATCGTGCTCGTGCGCACCGTCCGGGTGGACCTGACCACCCTCGTGCGAGTGCCCACCGTCGTGCGAGTGCGCCGCCCCGCCCTCGTGGCTGTGCCCACTGTCGTGTGTGTGTGCCGCCCCGCCCTCGTGGGTGTGCCCACCGTCGTGCGAGTGCGCCGCCCCACCCTCGTGGATGTGCCCGTGGCCGCCCTCGTGCCCGTGATGGTGGTGGTGCGCCGCGGAGGGATCCACGACCCCGGGCAGCGCCCGGACCCGCCATCCGCGGGAGAGCTCCAGGACCGCCGGGGCGGGGACCGGCATGAGCCCGTGAGCCGCGTGGATGCGGCCGTTGCCCAGCGCCACCCACGAGGCCGACAGGTCCTCGATCCCAAGCAGTCGCAGCGCCTCACAGACGCCGACGATGTCACCGATCGCGTCCAGCCCTCCCACCTCGTGGAAGTGGACCGACTCGGGCGTCGCGCCGTGGACGCGGGCCTCGGCCCGCGCCAGCTGCTCGAACACGGCCAGTGCCCGCCGCCGGGTCGACGCCGCCAGGGGCGCGTCGGACAGCAGTGCGCGGATCGTCGGCCAGGTCCGCTCCAGGGAGCGGTCCCCCACCTGGAGGACCCGGGCGTGGCAGGCGCGCACCGCGCCGCGGGTGACCTCCTCGGTGCTGACCTGCAACGCGCCTGGCAGGACGGCGTCGAGTGCCTCCTGGATCCCGGCCACGGGCGCACCCGCGTCGATGAGGGCGCCGAGGAGCATGTCCCCGGCCACCCCGGCTGTCGCGTCGATCCATGCGGTGGGCATGTGGGTGTTCCTCCTGCTCAGAAGATGTGCAGCACGTAGCGGGCGAAGAGCGCGGCCAGCAGACCGCCCACGAAGGGCGCGGTGCCGGGGACGATCAGGCCGTACTGCCAGTCGTTGGAGGTCTTGTGGCGGATCGGGAGGATCTGGTACGCCATGCGCGGGCCGAGGTCGCGGGCCTGGTTCATGGCGAACCCGGTGGTGCCACCCAGGCCCATGCCGACGGCCCACACGATGATGCCGACCCCGATGGGCAGCAGCGACTCGTAGGACTTGGCCACGGCGAGGATGGCGGTGAGGAAGACGAAGGTCGCCAGGGTCTCCACGAAGTAGTTGCGGGGGAGGTTGCGCAGGTTGGGGTTGGTGGAGAAGATGTTGCGGATCGCGACGGGGTCGACCTCGTCCTCGGAGGCCTTGAAGTGGTCGGCGTACATCACGTAGACGATGAGCGCCCCGACCAGACCACCCAGGCACTCGGCGATGACGAAGGGTGCGAAGTAGGACCAGGGGATGAGGTCGAGGATGGCCTGTGCCAGCGCCATGGCCGGGTTGATGCAGACCCCCCCGAAGATGAACAGGACGACGGAGATGCCGAAGGCCCACGTCGTGATCGCGAAGATGTGCCCGGAGGCGCGGTACTTGGTGTGCTTGAGGACGTCGTCGCAGTGGACGCCGACACCGAAGATGATCATCAGGGCGGTGCCGAGGAACTCGTAGAGCGTTGCTTGCCACATGGGGAGTGTTGCCTGTCTCGTGCGTGGTGGGATCGGGTGTGTTTCGTGTGGTCCGGCCCGGGGGCCGGAGGTCTGTG